>JAOPZF010000045.1 GCA_025964255.1 Solirubrobacterales bacterium
TCATGCCGATGAAGACGGGGCCGGGCCAGGCGCGGATGCAGGCGCTGGTTTTCTCGCCCAGCGCGGTGTGCGCCTCGTCGCAGATCACGACCGAGTAAGCGTCGGAGACTTTCTTGTGGTTGCGGACGAACCACTGGTAGGTCTCGACCGTGACCGGCCCTTCGGCGTCGTCGCGATTGCCCATCAGCGGCGGGCGCAGGCGCTCCTTGTAACCGCGGTCGGTGATCTCGCCGATGAACTGGTCGACCAGGTTGCGGCGGTGGGTGAGGATCAGGACGCCGCCGGTGCGGGTCGCCTCGATGAAGCCGACCGCGGCGACCGTCTTGCCGGCGCCGGTCGCGTGCTCGAACCAGAAGCGCCGGGCCGCGCCCGGGTCGTCGGGGGCCTCCTCGACCACCTCGTCTTCTTGGTCGGGGCTGGGTTCGGACCAGTCCTGGGGCTCTTCGTCCTCCTCGCCCTCTTCCGGGGCTTCGTCTTCCTCGGCGCCTTCACGATCGGCGTCGTCGGCGATCGAGACTTCATCGGTCTCGGGCTCGTCGACCCCTACTTCGGCGCTGTCGAGCTCGGACCCCGCCCCGGCGGAACCGACCTGCTGCTGGGTCATCAGCTCGGCGAGCGTGCCGGAGAGCGCGTCGACCTGGTGCGGGGAAAGCTCCGCCCCGTCGCGCAGGGTCGGCGGCTCGACCGCCAGGAAGCGCTCGAGGCCGAGCAGCATCGAGAAATTGCGGCGCCACTCGATCGAGGGGTACTCGGCACCCGCCGCCAGCTCCTTCAGCGCGGCGTCGAGCGCCTGCCTCCGGGCGGTGCCGGGAGCGAGCGCGGCCGGCCCCTCGCCGTCGAGCAGGAACGGCTCACGGGCGAATGCCGATGCGCGATCGATGTCGTCGCTTGATGGGACTGCCGCGACTGCGGCAACGTTGGTGTTGGCCATAGAAGGCTTTGGTTTCTGCCTCGGCCGCAAACAAGGGAAGACAGCCGGAAGCGAGGATGGAACGAGGCAACGGGAGTCGGGTGTTCTCCATCCCCCGAGTACTCACTGTGGTCCGCGAACCGCGAACCGAACGTCACCGTATTGTAATCACGCAGCGGATGCGAAGGCGGCTGACACTCGCGCTCGCCCTCGTGGCGGGCCTCGCGCTCCTGGTCGTGGTGGCCGGTTGCGGCTCCTCGTCGGGGGGCGACACGACCCCTCCGCCCAACTACGAAAAGGACCTCAAAGGCGCGCCCGCGCCGCTGGCGAATCTCTACGACGAAGCGAACCAGCTCCTCCCCGGAGGGAAGGACGCGTTCGAAAAGCGGGTCGGCGAACTCGGCTATCCGGTCGTCGCCAACGTCTGGGCCTCGTGGTGCGGGCCCTGCCGGTTCGAGTTCCCGGTGTTCCAGGAAACGTCGGCGAAGCTGGGCAAGAAGGTCGCCTTCCTCGGGATCGATTCCGAAGACTCCGAAAAGGAAGCCGCGAAGTGGCTGAAGGACCACCCGGTGCCGTATCCCACCTACTTCGAAACGGGCGCCGAGATCGCGGCGTCGCTGAAGCTGACGGGCAGACCCGACACCGTCTTCTACAACGCCAAGGGTGAACACGTCTACACCAAAGTCGGCCCGTACTCGAACGCCGCGGAACTCGAAGCCGATATCAAGAAATACGCGCTGGAACGGTCCTAGAAGCGCATAATCCAAAGCATGGAAACGTTCGTCGTCATCGCGCTGATCGGGTTCGGGTTGCTGGCGGCGGAGCTGTTGCTGCCGACCGGCGGGATCCTGGCGCTGTTCGGGATCGCCGGGCTGGTGGCCGGCGGGATCCTCGCGCTCGGCTCGAGCGACGGCGCCGCGGACTGGATCGGCGGCGCGCTGATCACCCTTGCGGTGCTCTCCGGGATCTCCTTCTTCTTCATCACCCGGCGGGTCGTCCGCACCACCCGTTTCCTGCCGAAACTGGGCGGGACGGAGGAAATGGTCGGCGGCGAGGCCGAGGCGCGCTCGTCGATCGACCCGGCCGGCAAGGTCTTCATGCGCGGCACGCTCTGGTCTGCGCGCCTCGCCGACGGGGTTGGGCCGGTCGGCTTCGGGGATAAGGTGCGGGTGGAGGCGGTCGACGGGCTGACGCTGGTGGTGCGACCGGTGACCACTCCGGCAGGGACCCAGGTCATCAACTCACATCAAGGGAGCTAGCTGAATGGCGGTCGTCGGCGCGGTAATCATCGTGATCATCCTTTTCGGGCTGATCGGTCTCGGCCTCTCGGTGCGGGTGCTGCGCGAGTACGAGCGCGGCGTGATCTTCCGGCTCGGCCGCCTGATCGCGACCAAAGGCCCGGGCCTGATCCTGCTGATCCCGCTGATCGACCGGATGGTCAAGGTCGAGCTGCGAACGGTCACCCTCAGCATCCCGCCGCAGGAGGTGATCACCCGCGACAACGTCCCCTGCCGCGTCAACGCGGTCGCCTACTTCCGCGTCGTCGACCAGAACCGCGCCGTGGTCGAGGTCGAGAACTACCTCGTCGCGACCTCGCAGATCTCGCAGACGGCGCTGCGCTCGGTGCTCGGCAAGGCGGAGCTCGACCAGCTGCTCGCCGACCGCGAGCGCCTCAACGAGGAGCTGCAGAAGATCATCGACGAGTCGACCGAGCCGTGGGGCGTGAAGGTGACCGCGGTCGAGATCAAGGACGTCGAGATCCCCGAGCAGATGCAGCGGGCGATGGCGCGCCAGGCCGAGGCCGAGCGCGAGCGGCGCGCCAAGATCATCAACTCCGAGGGCGAGTTCCAGGCGGCGCAGAAGCTCACCGACGCGGCCGACATCATCAGCACCAACCCGGCCTCGCTGCAGCTGCGCTACCTGCAGACGCTGCTCGAAATCGGGTCGAACCAGAACACCACCGTGGTCTTCCCGCTGCCGATGGACATGATCGAGCCGTTCCTCGGTCGCGCCGATCACAACCGTGGCGGCAGCAAAGCGAAACCCGACGCGCCGAAACCGCCGCCGCACGGTGGCGAGCCGGTTCCGGGTGTCGAAGGGTCCGGGCTGGCGCCGGAGCCCGATCCAGGTCCCGAACCGATCGTGCCGCCGGAAGACGATGCTCCGGCGGCTCCCGGGGACAGCTCTCGGCCGACGCCCGGCGTCATCCCGCCCGAGGACGACCCGCCCCCGCCCGATCCGAATCTGCCCCCCTCCCGCTCCTGAGCGCGGGCGCTCCCTCACCCGAGATCCGCATCGATCAGCTCAGCGGGCTGAGGACGATCCTCGCCGCGGGCCGTTCCGCGCGGCCGGACAACTTCACCGCGCGGCGCTCCGATCCCAAGGGGCCCGAGGGTTGCCCGTTCTGCGAGGGCAACGAGGGGGCGACGCCGCCGGAGATCTACGCCCTGCGCCCCGACGGGAGCGCGCCGGACACGCCCGGCTGGCGCACGCGGGTGGTGCCGAACCTCTACCCGGCGCTGGGGGCTCCCGAGGGAGCGGGATCGGGCGGTAGCCCCGAGGCCGAAGCGGGCTCCTTCGCCGCGAGCGGCGATCCGCTGCTGACCTCGCGGCGCTCGGGCGAACCGGACCTCTTCAGCTCGCGCCCGGCGACCGGCGCCCACGAGGTTCTGATCAATTCGCCCCGCCACGTCACCGCGATGGCCGAGCTGAACGACACCGAGTTCGCCGACGCCGTGGCCACCTGGCGCGAGCGCATGCGGGCTCACGCCGACGCCTCCTACCTGCAGCTGATCGTCAACGAGGGTGGCGGCGCCGGAGCCTCGCTCGAGCACACCCACGCGCAGCTCTACGCGCTGCCGTTCGTCCCCCCCTCGGTGGCGCGCGAGCGCGAGCGGGCGGGCGCCTACGCCGAACGCACGGCCGGGTCGGGGCTCCTCGCCGATGTGCTGATCGAGGAGGTGCGGCGGAAATCCCGGCTGGTGGCGATCGACGACGAGGCGGCGCTGATCTGCCCCTGGGCCTCGCGCGGGCCGTTCGAGCTGCGGGTGATCCCGCGCCGCGAGGAGGTGCGCTTCGAGGACGGGGCCGGCGGCGCGGCGATGATCGCGACCGCGATGCGCCTGCTGGCGAAGCGCTTCGGCGCGCCGCCGGAGCTGAACCTCTGGGTGCGGACCGCGCCCCACGGCACCGAGTTCTTCCACTGGCACGTCGACATCGCGCCGCGGCTGACGATCAAGGCGGGCTTCGAGCTCGGCACCGGCGTGGACATCAACATCTACCCGCCGGAGCAGGCAGCGTCAGACTTGCGCGACTGCCTGTGAGCTGAGCACCGAGTCGAGCAGCCCGGGGAAGCGGGCGTCGATGTCTTCACGGCGGAGGCGACTCATCTTGCAGGTCCCCTCCTTCCATTGCTCGATCAGCCCGGCCTCGCGTAGCACCCGGAAATGGTGGGTACGCGTGGATTTGGAGATCCCTGGAGCGAAGCTGCCGCAAGGACGCGGTTCATCGCTCGTCGCCAGTTCGGCGACCATCCCGAGCCGCTGAGGATCGCTCAGCGCGTGCAGGACGGCGGAGATGTCGAGGGAGCCACGGTCGGGGTGTTCAAAGCTCACACTCGGAATCATACGACGATCGTCGTACTTTGTGGTACGGTGACCATCGAACTATGAAGCGGATCCAAAAAGACGCCCTCCTCCTCACCGTCTGCCTCGCGCAGTTCATGGTGATCCTCGACATCTCGATCGTCAACGTCGCGCTGCCGGACATCCACTCCTCGCTCGGCTTCTCCGACACCGGCCTGCAGTGGGTCGTCAACGCCTACACGCTCACCTTCGCCGGCTTCCTGATGCTCGCCGGCCGCGCCACCGACCTCCTCCCCCGCCGCCAGGTCTTCCTGGTCGGTGTCGCGCTGTTCTCCGTCGCCTCGCTCGGCTGCGCGCTGGCCGACAGTCAGGCCGTCCTCGACGGTGCCCGCGCGATCCAGGGCTTCGGCGCCGCGGTGATCTCCGCCGCCAGCCTCGCGATCGTCACCAGCTCCTTCAAAGAGGGCGCCGAACGCAACCGCGCGCTCGGCCTCTGGGCGGCGATGGGTGGCGTCGGCGGCTCCGCCGGCGTCCTGCTCGGCGGCGCCCTCACCCAGGCCTTCAGCTGGCCCGCCGTCTTCATCATCAACATCCCGGTCGGCATCGCCGTCGTGATCGCCGGCCGCCGCGTGATCCCGAAGCAGGGCGCCACCGCCACCGATCGCAAGCTCGATGTCCCCGGCGCGGTGCTGATCAGCGGCGGCCTGACCGCGATCGTCTACGGCATCGTCCGCACCGATTCGCTCGGCTGGAGCTCGCTCGGGGTTTTGATCCCGCTGGCGCTCGGCATCGTCCTGCTCGGCCTCTTCGCGCTGGTCGAGGGCAAGCTGGCGAGCGACCCGCTGATCCCGCTCGACGTCTTCAAGATGCCGGCGCTGCGGGCCGCCAACCTGATCGTCGCGTTGCTCTTCGCCGGCATGTTCGGCATGTGGTACTTCGTCTCCCTCTACCTGCAGGAAGTGAAAGGCGACAACGCGCTGCTCGCCGGCGTCTCCTTCCTGCCGATGACCCTCTTGGTCTTCGCCGGCTCGGCGACCGCGCCGAAGCTGGTGGCGCGCTTCGGCATCCGCCCGACGCTGACCTTCGGCATGTCGCTGGCGACGATCGGCTTCCTGGTCCTGGCGACGGTCGAAGCCTCGAGCTCCTACTGGGTGGCGATCCTGCCCGGCGGGATGCTCGCCGCGCTCGGCACCGGCTGGTCGCTCGTGCCCGCGACGATCGTCGCCGTTAAAGGCGTTCCGCCGGCGCAGAACGGCCTCGCCTCCGGCGTCGTCAACACCTCGCGCCTGGTCGGCGGCACGCTCGGCCTGGCGGTGCTGACGACGGTCGCGACCTCGCACACCAACCACCTGCTCTCCGGCGGCACGGCTCCGCTCGACGCGCTGACGAGCGGCTACCGGATCGCCTTCCTGATCGGCGCCGGACTCGCCCTTGCCGGTGCGGTCGCTGCCTTCACCCTGCTCCGCAGCCGCCCCGAGGGTGTCCCCCGCCCCGCCCAGCAGGGCGCCTAGCCCCCGGGCGGGCCGGCCCCGCTGTAGTGTCAGCGGCGGTGGCCCCGAACCCTCGACCGATCCCGCACTTCATCGCCGACACGAGCCAGGAGGGCATCGCCGCCGGGCGCTTCGCGGCGCGGCTGCGCGACGCCTTCGTCGAGGCCGTCGACGCGGTCGCGGACCTGCCCGTCGGCGCGACCGTGCCGGAGGAGATCGACTGGTTCCCGGAGCGCGCCTGGGGCGGCCGCGTCTGGGTCCCCGTCTCGGCGCGGACCGAGAGCGAGGAAGGGACGCTCGAGCTCTTCGGCCACGTCTCCTACGCGCTGCCGATCGGTGAGGGCGACGCCACCGACTTCCGCGCCACCGCCGACTTCACCGACGTCCTCGCCGAGGACAACTCGGACTGGAAAATCGACCTGAACGACGACGTGATCGGCCGCTGGCGCGGCGAGAATGGGCGCGCGGGCGCGGTCACCTTGGTCTGGGGACGGCCGCTGGTGCGCGGCGCCGTCGCCGCCACCGCCGAGCTCGACGGCGAGACCGTCGACCAGGAAGAGATCGTCCGCGACCGCTTCAGCCTGGTCGCCCTCGACGCGCTCGAGGCATACGGCGATGACGTCTTCATGCAGGTCAAGCTCTGGACCCGGCGAGCGGTGGAGCTGGCGAGCGAGAGCCTTTACGCCAGCGAGGACGAGGCCGAGGATCCGGCCGAGTCCGAGCCCGCCGGCTAGCCTGCCCCGATCAGCTCGACCTCGGTCCGCAGGCCGGCGGCCCGCGACAGTTTCCCGTCGAGCGTCAGCAGCGGCGCGTCAAGAGCCTCGGCGAGCGCGACGTAGAGGCCGTCGTAGAAGCTGACGTTGTCGCGCAACTCCCAGGCGCGATCGATCAGGTGCCGGTGCGGAATCTTCTGCACGCGCATCTCGAGGAGGTCGTCGAGCGCCGCGCCAGCCTTGCGAGCGCTGAGTTCCCCGCCACGGACCTGGCGGCGTAGGGCCTGGCCCACCTCGGCGTCGACCAGGGCGGGAGCCCAGACCCAGCGCTCCCGCCCGATCGCATGTTCGGCCTCTTCACCGTGCTCGCCCCCGGCCAGGAACTCGACCAGGACCGAGGCATCGACGACGTTCAAAACTCGCCCCGCGATTCGCGGATGTAGCGAACGGTGTTCTCGGTTTTCACTTTCGACGGCCCGCGCGCCTTCACCCGGGCGGCGATCTCCTCGAACGGAAGCTGGCCCGACATCACACCGAGTTCGCGCTTGATGAAGTCCGAGAGGGACATCCCCTCCGCGGCAGCCTGCATCTTCAGCATCCGGTGCATGTCGTCCGGCACGTTCCTGACCTGGATCATCTTGGACATGTCCACCACATTAAATGAGGTAGCGGACACGTCGCGTAGTTGAGTAGCTGTCATGCAAGCGATCTTGGGCCCGAAATACGCACGTGTGGTGCGCACAAAGCAAATTCTTCGTCACATCGAGGCCAACTAGGACAAAATGCCGCCCGGGCCCCGATAGCTCAGCTGGATAGAGCGATCCCCTCCTAAGGGATAGGCCGGTGGTTCGAATCCACCTCGGGGCACTCCATTGAGCGCGTTGTGACCTTCGGGTTCCTACAACGACGACTTCGGAACGGCCCGGCGCCGAAAACATGTTAGGGTGCCCTAACCCCAATTCGGGGTAGAACACCATGACCTCCACCGAAACCGCACTGCTCGGCGCGCTGGCCGGGTTCACGATCTTCCTCGGCCTGCCGCTCGGGCGGGTCGGACGGATCGGGAACCGGGGCCGGGTCGCGCTCGCCTTCCTCGCCGTCGGCGTGCTCGCCTTCATCTTCGTCGACGTGATGGAGCACGCGATCGGCCTTGTCGAGGAAGCCGTCCTCGGATTCAAGGACGGCTCGGAGGGACTAGGGCGACCCGTCCTCCTGGCGGCAATGCTGGGGGGCGGGTTTGCCGTCGGCCTCGCCGGGCTGGCGCTGGGCGAACGCCGGCTGCGCCGGCAGACCCCGCTGCCCCCGATCGCGGGCGGTGCGGTCGATGTACTGGACGCGGCGTCGGTCACCCGGGCGAAGCGGACGCATGAGGATCGGGTCCTCGGGACGGGGATGGCGATCGCGGCGGCGATCGGCCTCCATAACTTCGCCGAGGGCCTGGCAATCGGTGTCTCCGCAGGCGCCGGCGAGATCTCCTTGGCGACGGTCCTCATCATCGGCTTCGCCCTCCACAACGCCACCGAGGGTTTCGGGATCGTCGGCCCGCTCGGCACGGTCCGCCCGAGCTGGCGCTGGCTGCTCGCCGCCGGGTTGATCGGCGGCGGTCCGACCTTCGTCGGCGCGATGGTCGGGTACAGCGTCGACTCGACGCCGCTCGAGCTCGCCTTCTACGCGCTCGCCGGCGGCGCCGTGCTCTACGTGATCGGCGAGATCTGGACCGGCATGCGGCGCTACGGCCACCGCGAGCTCGGGTTGTGGTTCCTCTCGGCGGGATTCTTTCTCGGCGTCGCCACCGACATGGTGGTGGCCTACGGGGGCGGCTGACGCGCACCCGCGCCCGGCGAGGGCTTTCCGGCCGGCAACTCGACTACGGAGGCGGTGGTGGCGGGGAGTCGAGGATCCTGCCAGCTCGTCGGCCGCGAGGGCACCGACCAGGTGGTCCCGCCGCCCGGGCCTCGAGGGTCGCATCGGCCTATTCCTCACGCAGGGTCTGGCCGAGCGGCAACCGCCGGAGCGACACCGCCGCGAAAGCGGAGGCCAGCAGCGCGCCGACCACCGCGCCCGCGCCAAGCAGGGCGATGAATCCCCAAGGAACCGCCAGCGAGTCCGGCGGCGGATCGAAGACGTGCTGGAGCATCGCCACCAGCATTTCCGCCATCAGCCAGCCCAGGCCCGCCGCCAGGATCACTGCGCCGCCGAGGACCGCCAGCGCCTCGGTCCGCACGAAGGCGCCGATGTCGCGCAGCGAGGCACCGAGCGCCGCCATCGTCGCGAACTCGTGCCGGCGCTCGTCGACGACCAGGCTGACGAAGAGCCACATCGCCGCCGCCGCGAGCAGGATCGCGAACGCCTCCTCGAGCTGGGTGATCCCGGTGAGGTCGACGGTGGTGATCGAGCTGACGGTCTGCACCGTCTGCTGGTCGATGTTCTTGACCGTGACCCCGTAGCCCTTGGTCGCTTCGATCACCTGTTGGCCGACCGTCGAGGGACTTTCGGAGGTGGCGGCGAAGACCGTATTCGGGCCACCGCCGTGGTCGGCGGCGGTGAGGTAGGAGAGGTTGGCGACCATGAAGGAGTCGCGCGGTGCCATCGGGAACTCCTGCACCACGCCGACGACGTGGAAGGGCACGATGTGGAACTTGCCCGTCTGGTGGTCGAGCACCCGCAGCCGCAGCAGGTCGCCTTCCTTCAGCGAGTAGTCGAGGATCGTCTCTTTGGAGACCAGGATCCCACTCGGGTGTTCCTGCAGCCGGGTCATCAGCGTCTGCGCGCCGGCACCGAGGAAGTAGGAGTCGCGCAAGGTGGTTGCCGAGGAGATCGTCTTCGGTTCGATCCCGAAGACGTCCTGCAGGTCGGGTCCGACGTAGGCGTAGGAGTGGTCGACCGGCGAGGTCGCCGAGACGCCGCGGACAGCGGCGATCTTCTGGGTCAGACCTTTCGCCGCGGTGACCCCGGGCGGCGCCTGGGCGGTGATGTCGGCACCGAGGGTGAGCTGCGCGTCCACTCCGGCCTGCTGGTCATAGGTGCGGGCGAAGACGCTCATGCTGACGCCGAAGGCGAGCAACAGGCCGACGAAGATCAGGCCGCGGTTGATCGACGCGCCGCGCCGCGAGGCGCTCGCCAGCAGGAAGCGGCGCCGGCCCGACCCGCCCGCGGCACCGCCGAGCAGACGGGCGGTCCAACCGAAGAGCCGGCCGCGCAGCCGGACCAAGAGCAGGGTCGCGCCGATCCAGAGGAGGGCCGGGGCGAAGAACATGTAGATCGAGAGCGAGAGGGTCGGGTTCGAGTCCGGGTTGACCACGGCGGCGAATCCGGTGCTCGCGGTCAGCCAGAAGACCAGGCCGCTGAGCGCAAGGCAGAGCAGGTCGAGATAGAGCCGCTGCCAGAGAGGCTTGCCGGAGCGGCCCGATCCGCGCCTCCCGGCGGCGACGGTTTCCGACAGCGAGCGCAAGCCTGTGCCGAGCCGGGCGACGAAGCCGCCGAGGATCGCCAGCGCGATGCAGACGCCGACCACAACCGCACCGCGTGCCGCGGTCAGGCCCACCGACCCTTCGATCACGGTCGAGACGGCGAGGAAGGCGACGCCCGCACCGAGCGCCCCCGCCACCAGCCCGACTAGCGAGGATTCGACCGCCGCCATGCCGAGCAGCGAGCGGCGGCTGGCCCCCCGTGCACGCAGCAGCGCGAGCTCGCGGCGGTCGCGGTCGACGGTGCCGAGCGCCGCCAGGTACGCCAGCCCGAGCGCGAGCAGCGCACCTGGGACGGCGAGCAGGATGAAAAGTGCCTCGGCGTAGAGCGCGTCGCCTGCCGCGGTTTCGAGGTCGGCGGAGAGGTTGTCGACGAATCGGATCTGGCCGGTGAGCTTGCGTTCGATCGAGTTGCGGATCTGCCCCGCCTTGGTGAACGCCTGGCTCGGCGTGCCCCCTTCGAGGGCGGCGCGGTCGAACTGCACCTGCACCTGCCACTGGACCCCGGTCGCCGCCCCCGGGACCGCGGCGGCGGCGGCGCTCGACCCTTTCAAGGTGGGCAGCGCCCGACCGATCGTGCGGGCGAACGTCGCGGTCGGCAGGATCGCGACGTTGGCCGGCGGTTGTGCGGGTGCCGGGCCGGCCAGCGGGTTGAGCGGCTGGAAGAGAACGTCGGACGAGGAGACGATCGCGACTCCACCGACCTTGAATTTCTGCGCCCCGCCACCGCCGAGGTGGAGGGTGACGGTGTCGCCGAGGCGGGCGCGCAGGGTGGCGGCGAGCTGCTGGTCGAGCACGATCTCGCCCGGGCGGAGCCCGCCGTGGAGGAAGCGGAAGGTTTCGATGTGTTCGAGGTAGTTCGGCGGCACCGCGAGGATCGAGCCGGAGCCCGCGGCGGTCGCCCCTTCGACGCCGTGGTGACCGATCCCGGTGAATGGTGCGGTGGCCACCGGCGAGGATTGGGCGACGTCGGGTTGGCCACCGATCCGCTGCGCCAGGGTCGAGGCCTTCTGGTAGCTCGTCACCGGCCCCTGCAGATCGAGCGGGACGCTGCGCGTGGCCGAGGCGGTCATCGTCCGCAGCGAGTGCCCGATGAAGAGGATCATCGCCCCGAGCAGGGCCACCGCGACGGCGAGGACCAGGCCCTGGGTCAAGGTGCCGGCGGGTCGGCGGCGGAGCCGGGCGAGGCCGAGCTGGAGCGCTGCACTCACCGCACGACCCCGTTTACCCGTCCGTCCGCCAACTCGATCGAGCGGTCGCAACGGTCGGCGACGGCCGGGTCGTGCGTGGCCAGGACGAGAGCGAAACCGAAGCGCTCGCGGAGCGCCCAGAGCAGATCGAGGACGCGGCCCGCGGTGTCGGAATCGAGGTGACCGGTGGGCTCGTCGCAGAGCAGCAGCTCGGGGTTCTGGGCGAGTGAGCGCGCCATCGCGACACGTTGGGCCTCACCTCCCGAAAGCTCCGGCGGCAACGCATCGGCCTTTCCCTCGAGCCCGACCAGCCCGAGCAGCTCCGCGGGCTCCATGCTCGGGCCGCGGCCGGCCTTGGAGGCGAGCCATGCGGTGAAGGCGACGTTCTCGAGTGCGGTCAGATTGGGCAGCAGGTTGGAGCCCTGGAACACGTAGGCGATCCCGGCGGCCCGTGCCTGCCCTCGCGCGGCGACATCCAACGACGCGAGCGAATGACCCTGCCAGATCACCTCTCCCTCGCTCGGCAAGATCAGGCCGCCGAGCAGGTGCAGGAGCGTCGTCTTGCCGGACCCTGACGGTCCCCGCAGGGCCAGCGTCTCCGCCGGAAAGATGGTCACGTCGACACCGGCGAGGGCGACCACCTCGGCCACGCCGGTCCCGTAGCGGACCCCGACGCCGCGGCATACGGAAAGTGGCATCGTCTCCGTCGTCGCGCTCATCGGCTCACGACGGCCCCGTCGCGCATCTCGATCACGTGGTCGGCCGCCGAGGCGACGGCGGGCGAGTGGGTCACCACGACGACTGCACAGTCATGGTCGCGAGGCAGGCGCCGCAGGGCCAGCAGGACGACGTTCTGGTTGGCGCTGTCGAGCTCGCCGGTGGGCTCGTCGGCGAGGATCAAAGGGGCCCGACGTGCCACCGCCGCGGCGATCGCGACCCGCTGCTGCTCGCCACCCGAGAGGGCGGCCGCACGGTGCTCGGCCCGGCCGCCGAGGCCGAACTCGACCAGCGATTCGGCGGCGCGCTGCGCTGCATCTGGGACCCCCGCCAGGCGCAGCGCCGCGAGCACGTTCTCGCGCGCACTCAGGGTCGGCCAGAGATTTCCGCTCTGGAAGATGATCCCGACCGAGCGGGCGCGGTAGTCGGCGAGCTCGTCCTCGCTGCGGGTCAGCAGCGAGACGCCGGCGCTGCGCACGTCCCCGGCCGAGGCACGGTCCAGGCCGGCCGCGAGGGCGAGGAGGGTGCTCTTGCCACAGCCCGACGGGCCGAGGATGGCCACCAGGTCGCCCGCCCCGGCGACCATGTCGACGCCGCGCAGGGCGACCGTCTCGACCGGCCCGGAGCGGTAGATCTTGAAGACATCGTGCATCTCCAGGATCGGCCACTCGACCTGGGCCTCGGCCTCCGGCTCGCGATAGAGGCTCTCTACCGCCATTCGAAGCTTTCGCTGATCATCCGATAGGCATCGACGTTGTCGACACCTTCGGGCGTGCTCAGTTCGAGCACCGCGACCTTGCCGCCCTTTTCGTATTCGTAGATGTCGACCAGGAGCGGCAGGCTCTTGCCGGTGACCGGGTCGGGAGCGCTCTGCCTGGTCAGCGTCTTCTTTTCGCCGGACCCGGATTTCGCCTTGCCCGGATGGACGCTTATGTGGACAACGTTCCCCTTTTCGCGGAAGGTGACGTCGTTGCCGTTGCCGGTCCGCGCCCAGCCCGCCGGGTACTTGATCGAGTAGCCCGCCGGCTGGTCGGTGTAGGTGAGGAATTCCTGGTTGTCGGGGATGTCGCCAGTGGCCAGCGATTCGGCCTCACTGGGGACGCCACCGCTTTTGGTTTCCGTCGGCACCGCCCCACCGGTCGCCGCTTCCGAGGTTTCCTGCGGGCTTTCCGAGCTGCCGCCCGAACCGCATCCCGCCACCGCCAGACCGAGGATCACTGCCAGGATCACGAGTTTCTTCATGGCCGAAGGTCTATGAGGGGCAGGTGAACTGAGCGTTAGGTCGGCAGCGCGAGCCAGACGTCCGCACCGCCGTCGCGGTTGCCGGCGCCTGCGATGCCGCCGTGGGCCTCGGCGATCGCCCGTACGATCGCGAGGCCGAGTCCGGTTCCGCTACCGCCGTCTCCCGGCGAGGCCTGGCTGAAGCGGTCGAAGGCCTGGGGGATGAAGTCGGGCGGGAACCCACCACCCGTGTCGGTGACGTGGAGCTCGACCGTGCCCGGCCGGCGGACGGCGCTCAGCCGGACCGGCGGGGCGCCGTGGGCGAGGGCGTTGTCGACGAGGTTGCCGAGCGCCTGCTCGAGGCGCGAGCGGTCGGCGCCGATCGTTGGCCGCGGGCTGTCGCCATCCCCCGCCCCTTCCACCTCGACTTGATCGGTGGGATAGCGGGCGGCGACGGTCGCGAACAGCGCACCGACGTCGACTTCTTCCCGGTTCACCGGCAGGCGGTCGCGGTCGGAGCGGGCGAGGACGAGGAGGTCCTCGCTCAACATCGAGAGCCGGTCGGTGTCGCCGATCGCCGCGGCTATCGCGGTGTCGAACTGATCGCCGTCGGGCCGCTCCTGCCGCATGAGTTCGAGCTCCATCTTCAGCTGCGTCAGCGGCGTGCGCAGCTCGTGGCTGGCGTCGGCGACGAAGGTCCGCTCGCGGCGCAGGCCGTCCTCGAGGCGAACCAGCATCCTGTCGACCGGCCGCAGCGCCGCGCCGACGACGACCCATCCCGTCAGGGCGGCGAGGATCAGCGCGATCGGGCCGCCGATCAGGAGCAGCGTACGCACGTTCGAGAGGGCTTCGTTGCGCTCCTCCAGCGTCGCCCCGACGGCGACCAGATAGTGGTGGGTGCCGACCGCGACCGGGGCGGCGGCGATCCGGACCGGTCCCAGCTCCGGCTGCCCCGACTGCAGGTCGTAGGTGCCGCCGTCTTCGGCCAGGCGCGCGAGGTCGGCTCGGTCGAGGACCGGTTCGTCGCCGAGGCCCTCGCGGGCGCCGACCACGGTGCGGCTGCCCGGCAGGACGATCTGGACGAACCCGGAACCCTCTTCACCGCGGGCCACGGCGCGGGCGAGCGCGCGGGGCCCACCGCTTCCGTTCTGCAGGCGGTTCGAGACCACCTCGAGCCGCGACTGGAGCGACTGGTCGATCCGGTTGTCGAGTTCGGTGCGCAGTCGCAGGTAGAGGAAGAGCGCGGTCGCGGTGAGGACCGCGGCGATCGCGATCGTGAAGGCGAGGGTCAGCTTCAGCCGGACCGGCAGCCGACCGATCACTTGCCGTCGTCGCTGCGCAGGCGATAGCCGATCCCGCGCACGGTCTCGATGCTGCCGAGTCCGAACGGCTTGTCGACCTTGTCGCGCAGCTGGTGGATGTGGACCGCGATCACGTTGGAGCGGTTCTCGTAGCTGTTGTCCCAGGCGCCTTCGAGCAGCTCGAGGCGGTCGAGGACGACATCGGGGCTGCGCATGAAGACCTCGAGCAGCGCGAACCCTTTGCTCGACACCTCGACCTCGGTCTCCCCGCGCCAGACCTTGCGCGTCGCCGGCTCGATCCGCAGGGTCCCGACCTCCAGGGTCGGCGAGCGGCGGACCTCGCCGCGCCGCGCCAACGCCCGCAGGCGGGCGAGGAGTTCGGAGAGCTCGAAGGGCTTGGCGACGTAGTCGTCGGCGCCGCCGTCGAGGCCGGCGATCCGATCGGGCAGCGAGTCGCGCGCGGTCAGCACCAGGATCGGGGTGGTTACGCCATCCTCGCGCAGGCGTCGACAGGTCTCGAAGCCGTCGATGCCAGGCAGCATCACGTCCATCACGATCGCGTCATAGGGCGTCGATGCGGCCATCCATAGTGCGTCCTCTCCCTTGACCGCGACGTCGGCGGCCTCGCCGGCGCCGCGTAGGGCTCGTCGCAATAGCCCGGCGAGCCGGACCTGATCCTCGACCACGAGTACCCGCATGGTTCCAGCGTCCTCCCGGGCGATGAGAGCGAAGTGAGAACCGGGGATCCGGCCGGGCGGCATGAGGAATCGTGCCGCCCGGCCCCGGCGCCTACCTATTCTTCGGTCTGGCCGCCCGCTTCATGCTGGGCGTTCGGGTTGCCGGGCTCGTCGGCATGGCCGCCGGGCCCGTCGTTGCCGGGCGTCTCGGAGCCGCTCTCGGAAGCCGCGCTGGCACCATCCGAGGTCTCTTCATCGGCTTCTTCGTGGCCGAAGTCCGAGCCGTCGGCCGTCTCGGTGTCGGCGTTCTCGGTTTCGGCGCCGCCCTGCGTGCCGTCGGCCGTCTCGGTGTCGCCGGCCTTCTGCGTGGTCACGGCCACCTGCGTCGGCTGGACCGGCGCGGCACCTGCGGCGGAGAGGGCGGAGCCGCCGAAGCTGACGGCGGCCAGCACTCCCCCGATGAGAGCGATCTTCCTGGTCTTCTTGAACATCACGACTCCTTTCGTCGTTTTTCGATTCGACGCGAGCCTGGAGTCGGCAGGTGAACTGCCGGTGATGCGCTTTATCTCCGCGCCCTGATGGTCGTCGGAACTGGTGGATGCCGGGCGGTCTCTCGCGGCTCTTGCGGATCGGACCTACGCCGTCAGCTCGACGACCGCGGTCGTCGACGCCGCCCGAGTGGTCCTTTTCGGTGCGCGAGCGAGAAGATGGACGGGCTGTGGGAGCGGGAGATCGCGTCGGGATGGCTCGGCGAACTGGTGTTGAAGGAGATCTCCGCGGACCCCTCGATCCTCGTCGGCTCCCAGGGCGATCCGGTCGTAGAGCGCAACGACCGAGCGGGTCAGCTCTCGGGGACGAACTCCGCCGCCAAGTACTTCGCCTCGCTCATCGCGACTCCCCGGTCATGACAGCCCGTCGCGCAGAAACCTCGCGTTGGCCGGCGCGTAGCCCTTCCAGTCGTTGTTGAGGTAGACGAAGACGGGGCGCCGGGAGCGCCAGGCGGCGATCCGGCGCCGCCACTGGTCGAGCTCCGCCTCGGAGTAGTTGCCGCCGCGCCCGCGATGGCCGTAGTGCAGCCGCAGGTAGGCGAGCGGGCCGACCGGTGACGCCTCGGGAAGCGGCCGGCGCTTGTCGTCCCCGATCGCCAGCGACGCGCCCCGCTCGGCGAGCAGCTCGCGCACCGGCGCAGCGAACCAGCTGGGGTGGCGGAACTCGAAACAGTGGTCGGCGCGCGGTAGCTGGTCGAGGGCGGTGGCGAGGAGGTCATCGTCGCGCTCGAAGTTCTCCGGTAGCTGCCAGAGCACCGGGCCGAGCTTGTGAGAGCGACGCAGCGGCTCGAGCGGCTCCCAGAAGCGGGCGACCGCGTCGCCGATGTCGTGCAGCCGCTTCATGTGGGTCAGGTAGCGGCTCGACTTAACCGCGATGCGGAAGTCGCCGGGTACCTGTTCGCTCCAGTCGCGCACCGTCTTCTCCTTCGGCAGCCGGTAGAAGGTCGCGTTGACCTCGACCGTGTCGAAGACCTCGGCGTAGCGCTCGAGCCGGCGGCGCGACGGCAGCCCCTCCGGGTAGAGGCGGCCGCGCCATTCGTCGTAGCTCCAGCCGGAGCAGCCGATCCGCACTCGCTCCATCGCCGTCGGCTAACCCAACCCCTTCTCCTCGGCCGCCTTATAGGCAACCTGGAGGAAGTCCGACAAGGTGAGCGCCGCGAAGACGGAGGCGACGAAACGCGTCAGACGCGGGGCGAACAGGAGGCCTACCGAGAGGACTGCGACGACCCAGAGCCCGAGGCAGTACGGGCAGATCAAGAGCTCGCCGACCGCCTTGCGCACGCCGGTTCCGCGGGAGCGCTCCTCGAACTCGCCTGGTCCGCCCCGCCCTTCCAGTTCGGTGAACGGCGCCCGCAGGGGGCTCGTCACCTTGTCCTTGCCGATCAGCCGACTGAGCTTGTGCGCCGCGACGCCGACGAGGACGATGTCGCCCGGCGCCGGCCTCTGCGGAAGCTCCCGTCCCTCGCGGCGGGCGATCAGCAGGGCACCGGCAAAGAGCGCGTTGAAGATCGCCATGAAGGCGGTGTAGGCGAGCAGCGGAGGCCGCTTCTCCGGCGGCGCGTAGCCCTCCGTCATGCCACCTCACCTTCGCTCTGCGACGCGGTGTCGGCCTCTTCGCGAAGCTGCTGGAGGGCCCGGCGCAAGAGCCTCGAGACTTGCATCTGCGAGCAACCGAGACGTTCGGCGATCCGCGACTGCGGCATTTCGTCGACGAAACGGAGCTTGAGGATCTGCCGCTCGCGTTCGCCCAGACCGGGAAGCGCGTTCTGCAGCATGATCCGGTCCTCGACCAGCTCGTAACCTCGATCCTGCTCCCCGACCCAATCGGGAGGCGAGTCGTCTTCGTCGGAGCCGACGCGCGGTGCGTCGAGCGAGAGAGGGCGACGGTTGTGGTTCGCCTCGAGCACCTCGAGCACCTCCGCCGACTCGACCCCGAGCTCGGCGGCCAACTCACCCACGGACGGCGGGCGGCGCAGCTCCAGTTCCAATTCCTCAGTCGCCTTCTCGACCCGGGTCATCATGTCGTGGATCGAGCGCGGCACCCGGACCGTCCAGACCCGGTCGCGGAAGTACCTCTTCAGCTCGCCGAGGATGGTCGGCTTGGCGAATCCGATGAACGGCGTTCCGCGGCCGGGATCGAACCGATCGATCGCGTTGAGAAGCCCGAGGCTGGCGACCTGCAACAGGTCGTCGAAGGGCTCCGAGACGCCGGCGTAGCGCCCCGCCATCCGCCTGGCCACCGGCAGGTATATCTCCAGCAGCTCCTCACGCGCGGCGGGATCGCGTTCGCTCGAAAGTCGCTCCCACAGCTCGCTCTCTGAAGTTGATGGACGAGCCACCCTGCTCATTACCGCGTTCATGGGTCCTCCTCGTGGTGACGGATTTCCCCGACCCTCCCTGCCCTTGGCTCGAGGGAGCGTGCGGGAGTGCTCGGTTCTTATGTCGTTTCGACGCCGCCAGATGTCGGTGTCGAATCGATCGGGATCTACCCCGAGCGCCCGGCGCGTAATCCTCCGAGTGGCGGCGACTCGATCGCCGGCTTTTCGCCTTCCAGCCAGGGCTCGATATCGGGGCGCTGCAGGCGCGCGCGGCCCGCGATCCAGATCGCGGCCGCGGCCAGCGCGCCGACCAGGGCGATGCCGAAGGCCACCCAGATCGCCGATTCGATCCCCGCCGCCGGGCTCGCGCCGACCGTTTCCGACATGTGCAGAAGCAGAGGCCCGGCGAGGAAGGCGGCGACGCCGCGCAACAACTCGATCAGCGCGAAGACCCGCGGCAGCTCCGGCGAGGGCAGGGTGAAGCCGGTGGTGAAGAGCGCCGGCGCGACCGAGGCGCCGACGCCGATGCCCGTCGCCCCGGCGCCGATCACGACCAGCGCCTCCGAGCCGGTGGCGACCCCGGAGAGGATGGCCGCGGCGCCGGCCAGGACCCCGAGGCCGGCGAGCACCAGCGCGGGCAGCCAGCGGGTGAAGAAGATCGCCCCGAACAGGACCGCCATCGCCACCGCGCCACCGAACTCGGGCCAGAACAGCATCGCCCCGTGGGTCGGGTCGGTCTTCTTCAGTTCAAGCGCCGTCTCGGCGAGATCGATCAGCCCGACCGAGACCGCCGCCGCGCACATCGCCACCAGGATCGCCGCGACCGGAATCGTCGTCGCGAGTTTCCTCACCGGCATCAGCGGGTCCTCGACCGTGTACTGATGGATCATCAGGAGGAGGACGAGCGCGACGCCGGCGAGCAGTGGGATCAGCACGATCGGGGTGCCGAAGGAGTGCGCGGCGAGCTGCGAGACACCGAAGAAGGCGGCGGCGGTGCCGAAGCCGGCGAGGGTGATCGAGACGACGTCGATCGGGGCGTCGGGATCCTGAGGCGGCGCGTCTTCGTAGGTCAGAGCGACGAAGGCGAGCGCGCCGAAGCCGACCGCGGCGACGATCCAGAAGAGGGTGCGCCAGGTTTCGAGCCCGACCGCGACGCCGCCGACCACCGGGCCGAGCGCGACGGCGCCGAAGACTGCGAGGTTCATCGTCACCGCGGTCGGTCGCATCCGGCGTTTGGGCCAGCCGATCACCAGCGGCGGCACCGCCGCGATCAGCATCATCGACGTCGTCAGGCCCTGGACCACGCGGCCGGCGATGAAGACGCCGGCGCTCGGCGCCCAGGCCGCCGCGACCGAGGCGGCGACGAAGCCGACGATCAGGACCAGCAGGACGAGGCGCGGCCGGAGCCTGGTGATCAGCTGGATCGAGAGCACGGTGCCGAAGCAGTAGGCCGCGTTCGCCATCCCGGTGGTCATCTCCAGTTCGGCTTCGCTCAGGTGGAGGCTCTTGCCGATCAGTTCGTTCAGCGACGAGACCGCTGAGGTGAGGACGAGGAACGGGGTCAGGGCAAGAATGACGAGGACGACCGCCGCCCAATAGTTTTCGGCCAACGGGCCCTGCCTGCGCACGACGGAGCGGTACCCGGTCATCGCAGTGGGTACCACCGGGCGATGTCACTTCCGACCCGCGTCGCCTCCGTCCCCGCCGACCATCCCTACGTGCGCCACATCGGCTCGCCGTTCATGACCTGCGCAACCCGAACCACGAAGACCATCGCCTCCACGATGCCCAGCTGGATGCGGTGAGTCTGCGAGACGCGGTGCGGCGGGCGAGCGAGGAAGCCCGGCGGGCGCAACGGGAGCGGATCGCGGAGGCGCACGAAACGCTCTACCGGCGGGTGCATGGCCGAGAACGCGCTCCGCTACCGCGAGCGCTGGGGCGAGCGGCCCGCGCGGGGCTGGCCGGCGGAGCTCGCGGCGTCGGGGATGGTCGGTTGGGACGAGGACGCCGGGACGCTGGAGGCACGGGTGAGCGCGATCAGATAGTCGGCGGCGCGGCCCGCGCCTTCGCCGTCGGCCCAGCGTTCGAGCGCCCCGCGACGGTCACGCGCCTCCTCCATCAGGACCGGCCAACACCCCGGCGTGGGCGGCTCGTCCAGGACCATCGCGGCGCGATGGCGCTCGAGATCCTTCCCACGAGCCGTCTGCTCGGCGAACGGCCGCGGCTGCGGCAGGCAGACCAAGCCGCAACCGGCGAAAGCGGCCTCGGCGACGGTGTTGGCGCCGGCGGGGGCGACGACGACGGCGCAGCGAGCGAGCAGGTCGAGATCGACTCGGCGCGGGCCGAGAACCTCCCAGCCGCGGGCGGCTTCGGCGATCTCCGCGGTCAGCGGACCGCACTCGCCGAGGACGAGCGCCCGCCGCGGTCGCCCACCGGGGCTCGGGCGCTCGGCGCCGTCGAAGCGGGTGACGGCGCCGACGTAGCCGCTGCGGTCGCGGACCGTCTTCGGAGTGCCCTCCGGCTCCAGCCACTCTGGGTAGGGCGCGAGCAGGCCGGCGGCCCAGCCGAATGCGAGCCGATGCGCCGGATCGTCGCGCTCGCCGCTCTGGCGGAGATAGGCGTACGGGACGCCGCAGAGGCGGCTCAGCAGCGCGACCTCGACCGAGACATCGACGAGCAGCAGGTCGGGCCGGCGGCGCTCGATCCAACGGGCGATCGCGGCCATCCTGCGCGCCAGGCCAGGCGATCCGAGCGGCGCGAACTGGAGCTCCGCCGGCGTCTCGCCGGGGTCGGACCCGCGATCGGTGTCGAGCGGCAGCTCGATGGACTCGCCGGGGCCGAGCGACTCGGGCGGCAGCGAGCTCAGGTAGGTGACAGCGGCGCCGCGCTCGCCCAGTGCCCTGCCGATCGCCCCCGCCCGCGCGGCGTGGCCGCCGCCCTGGTGATGGACGTAGATCCCGATCCGCAATGCGCGTCTCACGCCGATGACTCGCCGGCGAGCGAGCGGCAAATCTTCAGGCAGCGGTCGGTCATCGGGCCAGGCGGCGGCGTTGGCGCGCGACACCGACACCCAGCGGCAGCCAGGCGCGTCGGGCGACGCCACCGCGATCGCGCTCTCGAGCCACGGCGTCGGCGGCGAATGCAGCGTCGGCGTGACCGCGGGCGGGCATGCTGACGTCCTTCCGCGCGGCCTCCGAGAGCCGCGGATGGGCGCGCCCCGTGCTCACCGCGAACCCGCCGGCGAAGGGCTGCTCGACCGTCTGCGTCGAGGACGCGATCATGCCGATGCGAAGTTTTCGGGGGCCGGGCATCGCGCTTGGGTACCCCGAGGAAAGGGCGGTACGCAGCGAGTTCGGCGGGTACCTCCCACGGTCCCGACGAAGGAGGAAACGATGAAAGCATTGACCTGGCACGGCCGCCGCGATGTCCGCGTCGACGAGGTTCCCGACCCGACGATCGAACAGCCGACCGACGCGATCGTGCGCGTCACCTCGACCGCTATCTGCGGCTCCGACCTACATCTCTACGAGGTCCTCGGGCCGTTCCTCGACGAGGGCGACATCCTCGGCCACGAGCCGATGGGGATCGTCGAGGAGGTCGGCGCCGAGGTGAGCCACATCGCGCCCGGCGACCGCGTGGTGATCCCGTTCAACATCAGCTGCGGACACTGCTGGATGTGTGGACAGGGACTGCAGACGCAGTGCGAGACGACCCAGAACCGCGACCAGGAGATGGGCGCGTCGCTGCTCGGCTACACCAAACTGTACGGCCAGGTCCCCGGCGGCCAGGCCGAGTACCTGCGTGTGCCGCAGGCTCAGTACGGGCCGATCAAGGTCCCAGAGGGGCCGTCCGACGACCGTTTCCTCTTCCTCTCCGACGTGCTGCCGACCGCCTGGCAGGCGGTCGAGTACGCGGGCGGTGAGGACATCGACTCATTGGTCGTGCTCGGGCTCGGGCCGATCGGCGACATGGCGACCCGGATCGCCCAGCAGCGCGGGATCGCGAACGTGATCGGCGTCGACCTGGTGCCGGAGCGAAATGCGCGGGCGCGTGCCCACGGCGTCGACGTCGTCGACCTCGAAGGCGACGACGTGGTCGCCGAGATCCGTGAGAAGACCGGCGGCCGCGGCCCCGACGCGGTGATCGACGCGGTCGGCATGGAGGCGCACGGGGCGCCGATCGGCAAGCTCGCCCAGAACATCGCCGGCCTGCTTCCCGATGCGGTGGCCCGGAAGCTGATGGAAAACGCCGGCGTCGACCGACTCAGCGCGATGAACCTGGCCTTCGAGCTGGTGCGGCGGGGCGGCACGGTCTCCCTGTCGGGTGTCTACGGCGGCACCGCTGACCCGCTGCCGATGCTGAACATCTTCGACAAGCAGATCCAGATCCGGATGGGCCAGGCGAACGTCAAGCGCTGGGTCGACGACATCCTGCCGTTGCTGGGCGACGACGATCCGCTCGGGGTCGACGACTTCGCCACCCACCGGGTCCCGCTGGCGGAGGCGCCGCGCGCCTACGAGATGTTCCAGAAGAAGGAAGACGGAGCGATCAAGGTCGTCCTCAGCCCCTGAGCGTGGGGTACGGGGCGGCCCGAGCCCCTCTTAAAGAGAGAACAAGGAGATCGATGAGGATGAACGGCCTGCCGCCCGGGCCCCGCGACGGGGTCCTCCACCAGACCGTCGCCTTCCACCGCGACCCGCTCGCCTTCCTGCGGGCGGGGCAGGTGGAGTTCGGCGACGTCTTCACGATCCGGCTGCTGACCGCGCGGCCGGTGGTCGTGGCGGCGGCGCCGGAGTCGGTCGGAGAGCTACTGGAGGCCGACCCGGACAGCGCCCACGCGGGCGAGGCGCGGCGCTCGGTCCTCCCCTTCGCCGACCCTTGCTCGGTCTTCGGCGGCGACGGCGCCGCCCACCGCGCCGCGCAAGCCCACGTCGCGTCCGCGCTCTCGCCCGGGGCGGTCGACGAGCGGCGCGAGGAGATGGCGGCGATCGCGGCCCGCCACGCCGAGGCGCTGCCGCGCGGCCGGCCGTTCCCGCTGCTCGAGCGGGTCCGCGACGTGACCGACGAGATCTTCGTGCGGCTGGTCCTCGGGATCGATGACGAGGGCCTGGCGACCCGGCTCGTCGCCTCGATCCGCCATCTGCTGAGCACGCCCGGCAACCCGCCGGTGACGCTGCCCGGCCCCGGCGACGGTCTGGTCGGCCGGCTCGGCCAGAAGCTCTTCGAGCGGCGCCAGGCTCCGGCGCTGGCGGCGCTTTCGGAGGCGACCGGCGACCGGCGGCGCGCCGAAGAGCTGATGTCGCTGGTGATGGCCGCGCAGGAACCTCCCGCGATCGCGCTGACCTGGCTGCTCGACCGGCTCGGGCGCGAGTCCGATCTCACCGAGAGCTTCCTCGCCGCTCCCGAGGGCGCCGAGGCCGACTCGGTGGTCAAGGAGACGTTGCGCTTACAGCCTCCCGCCTCGGCGGCGCTCCGCCGGTTGACCGCTCCGCGCCGCGTCGGCGGGCACGAGCTGCCCGCCGGGGTCGACGTGATGGTCCCCTCGACGCTCCTCCACCGCGACCCGCGCGGCTTCGCCGACCCCGACGACTTCCGCCCCGGGCGCTGGCGCGAGACCCCCGCGCCCGACGCCCCGTTCTTCCCCTTCGGCGGCGGCGCCAGGCGCTGCGTCGGCGAACACCTCGCCCACGCCCAGATCGCCACCGTCGTCCCCGCCTTCCTCGCCGCCGGCCGGATCCGCCCGCTCGCGCCCGAGCCGGAACTGATGGTCCAGCGCGCCACCGTCCTGGTGCCGAAGCGCGGCCTCCTCGCGCGGGTCGACTGAGCGCCGCGGCGGCGCCCGCGACGTTTCATCGGGTGCTGCCGGGGCACCCATCATCAGCATCTGGGCAATCCGACTCGGAAGGAGCCGAGAGATGGACGTCAACGACAGACCACTGGCAGTGGTGACCGGAGCATCGAGCGGGATCGGATTCGAGCTCGCCAAGGTCTTCGGCGAAGAAGGCTTCGACCTGATCATCGCCGCCGAGGACGAGGAGCTCGAGGGCGCGTGCGCCGAGTTGAACCAGGTCGGCAACGTGATCGAGACGGTGCGGGTCGACCTCTCCCAACCGGCGGGCGTCGAAACCCTCTACGAGAAGATCACCGCGGACGGCAGGCCGGTCGACGCGCTCGCCCTGAACGCCGGGATCGGCGCGGGTGGGGATTTCGCCCGCGAAACCTCGCTGAGCAAGGAGCTGCGCCTGATCGACCTCAACGTGCGCTCGACCGTCCACCTCTGCAAGCTCGTCCTCGCCGACATGGTCGAGCGCGACGAGGGCCGGATCCTCTTCACCTCATCGGTCGCCTCGACGATGCCGGGCGCCTACCAGGCCGTCTACAACGCCTCGAAGTCGTTCGTCCAGAGCTTCGCCGAGGCGATCCGCAACGAGTTGAAGGACACCGACGTGACGATCACCGCGCTGATGCCCGGCCCGACCGACACCGAGTTCTTCGAGCGTGCCGACATGGAGGACACCGCGGTCGGCTCGGAACCGCCCGACGACCCGGCGCAGGTCGCCCGCCAGGGCTACGAAGCGTTGATGGCGGGTAAGGAGAAGGTCGTGGGCGGCTCGCTGAAAAACAAACTCCAGACCGCGGTCGCCGGTGTCATCCCGGACAAGGTGAAGGCCGAGATGCACCGGAACATGGCCGAACCCGGGTCGGATGAGTGACCCTCCTCCGATCGACCTGCCGGCGGAAATCGACCTTGGCAGGCATCGGGACTTCGAAGGGCGGAGGCTGGGTCAGTGGCTGCGTCGCGGCTTCCTGACCCTTCTTCTCCTCTTCATCATCGCCGCGCTGGCCAACCTCTTCGGCCAGGCGGCGGCGACCGACAGCGCGAGCGGCGCCGCCGGGACGCTGTCGGTGAAGGCGCCGAGCCGCGTCCGCGGCGGCCTCACCTACCAGGGTGAATTCGTCATTCACGCCAAGCAGGCGCTGGGCGCGCCGACGCTCGTCCTCGACCGCGGCTGGGTCGATCAGACCACCGTCAACACGGTCCAGCCCGAACCGGCCGGCTCGACCACCGACGCGGCCGGGAATCTGAAGCTGCGCTTCGCCCCGATGCCCCCCGGACGCACGCTGGTCGTCTACGTCGAGTTCCAGGCCAACCCGATCAACGTCGGCTCCCACGATGCCGACGTCGCCCTCTACGACGCCGACAAACCGATCGCCCAGATCTCCCGCACGCAGCTCGACTTCCCCTGATCGCCCATGGACATCGTCATCCGCGCCGCGACCATCTTCATCTTCGTCTTCCTGCTGACCCGACTGCTCGGCCGCCGGGAGCTCAACTCGCTGGAGCCGTTCGACCTGATCCTGTTGGTCGTCACCGGCGACCTCGTCCAGCAGAGCGTGACCCAGAACGACCAATCGCTGACCGGGGCGATGCTGGCGATCTCGACGATCGGCCTGCTCACCGTCGCCCTCTCCTACCTCAGCTTCCGCTTCAAACGGATTCGGCCGATCCTCAACGGCGAGCCGATCGTGCTGGTCGAGGACGGCGAGGTGATCGAGCCGAACCTGCGCCGACAGCGGCTGACCCGCGAGGAGATCGGGGCCGAGGCACGGCTCGAAGGGATCTCCTCGATCGAGGACGTGCGCTGGGCGATCCTCGAGACCAACGGTCAGATCAGCTTCGTGACGAAATCCGACTGAGCTCGACCGCCTCCGCACGCGGGTGCCGGGTCCCACGCCGGGCCGCGGTCAGTCCTCCTCCCCCGCGGGCCCGATCTCGCGCCGGCGGGCGACCTCGCGCGGCGGCGACACCAGGCGGGCACCGGACTCACGGCCTGGGTGCCCGCCGCCGTCGCGGAGGCGGCGGCAGGTCCAGCGGGTGAAGAAGAAGACCACGATCGGCAGCAGGATCGCCAACGCCCGGTAGATCCACAGTTGGGCTTCATAGGGGACGCCGAACTGGACGAAGGCGCGGTCGGCGGCGCCGGCGAAGAAGATCGTCGCGACGAAGGTGAAGACGGCGGTGCCGATCGCCGTGCGGGTCGGGTTGTCACGGGGGCGGTCGAGCAGGTTGTGGATGCGGCGGTCGCCGGTCCAGCGGCGCTCGATCGTCGGCCATAGGTAGAGGAAGCCGAAGACGGCGCCGGGGAAGAGGACGCCGCCCCAGAACGGGTTGGGGATCAGCGTGTAGTTGCCGATCACGACATCGAAGTGAGGCATCAGCCGCAGCGCGCCGATCAGCCAGCCGAGGTACCAGTCGGGCTGGGCGCCGTTCGTCCCCAGGTAAGGCTCGTAGGGGCCCCACTGCCAGATCGGATTGATCTGGACGAGGCCGCCGAGGGCGAAGAGGACGGCGGCGGTGGCGAAGAAGAGGCCGAGGCTGCGCAGCGCGTAGGCGGGCCACATCGGCGTGCCGACGACGTTGCCCTCGCGGCGTCCGCGGCCGCGGAACTGGGTGTGGTGGGGCCGCGCGATCAGCGCCAGGTGGACGGCCATCAGGGTGCCGATCAGGATCGGGAAGACGAAGACGTGGACGAAGAAGAGGCGGGAGAAAAAATCGGGGCCGCCCGGGAACCGACCGTCCCAGAGCAGGACGCCGAGCTGGCCGCCGACCAACGGCACCGAGAGGGCGACAGCGTTGCCGATCGCCAGACCCATGCCGGAGAGCAGGTCGTCGAGAAGCGAGTAGCCGACGTACCCCTCGACCACCGCGAGGACGAGCATCGTCAGCCCGACGTAGTAGTTGATGTCACGCGGCTTGCGGAAGGCGCCGGTGAAGAAGATCCGCATCAGGTGGACGGTGATCGCGGCGAGGAACACATCGGCCGCCCAGTGGTGGACCTGGCGGATCAAGAGGCCCGCTTGAACTTCGAACGAGAGGTTGACCGCCGAGGCGTAGGCCTTCGTCATTTCCTGCCCACGCAGCGGCGCGTAGGCGCCGTGGTAGATCACGTGGGCGGTGCTCGGTTCGAAGAAGAGTGCCAGGTAGGTGCCCGTCGCGACGAGGATCAGGAACGTGTACATCGCGATCTCGCCGAACAGGAAGGTCCAGTGATCGGGGAAGACGTAGCGGAGCGCTTTGGTGGTCGCCGAGGCGCCGCCGGTGCGGCTCTCGACCGTGCGTAGGACACGACGCGTGGTGAGACGCGGCACTCGTTACTCCTCTTCCTTGACCCGGCCCCAAGACGCGCCGACCGCGCCGGAGAACGGCCCGGCGGCGACCAGGAAGCCGTCCTCGATTCGCAGCGGCAGCTGTGGCAGGGCCCGCACGGCGGGGCCGAAGATGCGCTCGCCGCCGTCGAGCACGTTGAAGGTCGAGTAGTGGCAGGGGCAGACGAGCGCCGGGCCGGGCGAGCGTTCGGCGAAGAGCGGATAGCGGAAGAGGCTGATCGCGCACTGCGCGTGGGTGCAGATCTTCGAGAACGCCAGGATCCCTTCCGGCGCCCAGTCGACCCGGTCCTCCGGAAGTTCGAGTTCCTCCGGCTTGACCCGGACGACGGCGAGCGAGGTGGCGAGTTGCTCTTTGTCGGCGCCTTGCGCGAAGGCGGTGAGGAACGAGCCGACCTCGAGGTCGGCGGCTTTGACCGGCACCCCGTTCTCCTCGACCAACCGCACCCCGTCCTTCCACGGCGAAGCCCCGAGCCGATCCCCGACCGCGGGCCCGAGCGAGGCCAGCGGCGCCAGCGCCGCCGCCCCGATGCCGATCCCGGCAGCCCCTCCCGCGGCCTTCAGAAGCCTGCGCCGCGTCACCCCGTCCACACCTTCGCGCAGAGTCAGCGCAGCCTCCTCCACCCCCTCCTGTTGATGGGCCGAAAACCCGTCAGATAGTCCGGTTTTCGGCCCATCAACATCGTCGGGGTCGGCGAACGGGGGGCGGGGCTCCTCCAGGGTCTCCTGGGGGACGACGAGGCTGGCGGCGAGGATCAGGGCGGCCGCGGCGAGGGCCAGGGCGACGGCGATCGAGAGGCCGAGCAGCTGGGTGTTCGCGTCGTCGAATGCGTAGATCGCGACGAAGGCGAGGCCCGCCAGGGCGGCGCCGAAGAGGAGCGCCGCGGTCCAGGTCTCGGCGCGCGGCGAGGCTGGGATCTCGCGGTCGCGGCGCAGGGTGCGTTTCTTCGAGTAGCGCAGGATCAGCGCCGCCAGCGCGTAGCGCCAGAGCCAGGCGAAGCCGGCGGCGATCCGCGACCTCATCGCGGCTCCTCCCCGGCGTCGTCGGCACCGCTGCCGCCGAGGCCCTCGCCGATCAGCCGCGCCACCAGCAGCAGCGCCGCCAAGGCCGCGAGCCAGGCGACGAGCCCCTCGGGGACCGGGCCGATGTGTCCGATGCCGAACCCGCCGGCATCTTCGGGTTCCTGGGTCAGCTGGACGTAGCGGGCGATCGAGTTGACGTCGGCCGGGGTGATCTGGGCTTCGGAGAAGCGGGGCATGATGTACGGGCCGACCCGGATCGCCTCGCCGACCTCGGTCGGCGTCGCTTCGCCGAGCGGCGGCGCGTAGCCGCCGATCGCGACGCCGCCCTTGCCGCCGATCCCGTGGCAGCCGGCGCAGGATTCGGTGAACATCTCCATCCCTTCGGAGACCGATCCTTTCTCCGGTTCCACCTTCGGGATCGCGGGGCCTTCACCGAGTGAGCCGACGTAGGCGTCGAGCGCTTCGATTTCGGCGTTGCCGAAGCTCGGTTCGCCGCGGAGCGGCTCCTCGCCAACCTGGTCGAGCGGCATCCGGCCGGTCCGCAGGTAGAAGTCGGCGGCGGCTTCCCCGGCCCCGACCAGCGACGGCGCCTGTCCCTTCAAACCCTTGCCGTCGAACCCGTGACAACTGGAGCAGCTGGTTTCGAACAGCTCGCGGCCCTCGACGACCTTTCGCGTCGGAGCCGACACCGTCGCACCGAATTCGGTCGCGGCCGAGGTCGAGCCGCTCGGCGACCCGGCCCAGGCCGTCACCGCGAACGCGCCGAGCAAGAGTGCCGCCGCGGCCATCGCCACCCGCCTAGCTCGGCGCATGCGCCACCTCCCGCCGGCGCGCCCGACGCTCTTCCCTCAGCGCCGCCGCCCAGGCGACCGCGGCGGCGCCGAGGCCGAGCGGCATCATCGAGACGAGCATCGCCACCCCAGCCGACTGGTAGCCGTCGACCATGAGTTTCACCGAGCCGATGTCGCTCGCCGACATCGCGGCCATCAGCAGGCCCGCCCGCGCCCACGGCGACCAGCGGCCCGGCAGCGGCTCGACCGCCAGGCAGACCGACCAGAGCCAGAGCGCGGTGACGAGGAAGAGCAGGTGCTCGAAGGCGTGCAGGCCTTCCTCGCGCAGCGCGTCCCAGAAGAGCGGCGTCAGGTGGAAGATCAGTTGGGAGCCGACGAAGGCGGCGAATGCGAGCGGCGGCCAGACGAGCCGCCGGACCCACGGCGAGCGCAGCCCCGCTGCGAGATCGCGGGCCGCCGGTCGTGGCAGCGCGCGCAGCATCAGGGTCACCGGCCGACCGAGGACCAAAAGCGGTGCGCCGACCGCGACGATCACCCCGTGGCCCGCCATGTGGACGGCGAGTGAGATGTCGTCGAAGCCGACGCCGCAGCCGACGACCGCGAGCCCGGCGGCGAAGCAGGCGGTCCGCACCCACGGCCACTGGGTCCGTGCGACCAGCGAGAGGTAGCCGGCGAAAAGAACCAGCGACGGGACGACGATCTGGAGCGCCTCGCTCATCGCCGCACCCCCCGGCGCTCGCCTACGATCTCCCGACCCAGCCAGACCAGGCCGAAGAGCGCGATCTCGCCGCCGACCAGGACCAGCCAGAGGCCGCCGGTCAACCCGATCGCGGCGAGCGCCGCGCCGATCGCGATCACAACGACCGGGACGCTTACCCGGGCGAGCAGTCGCGGCCCGCCCGGCGCGGGCCGCGCCCGGTTCCAGGCCGAGGTCAGCATCAGCGGGATCGCGCCGACCAGGAAGAGCAGCGCCTCAGGGCTCCCTTCCGACCAGATCGCCAGCATCGTCCCCAGCGCCAACAGGAGGCAGGCCCACGCCAGCAGTGGCCCGCCGCCGCCCGTCGGCCCGCCGCTCATACCGCCACCTCGGTCCGGCGTCGCTCCGCGTCCTCTTCCGCCTGGCGAAGGTCGAGCAGCGGCGCGTAGGAGGTGATCTCCGGCAGCGAGGCGAAGTTGTCGCGCGGCGGCGGCGAGGTCGTCCACCACTCGAGCGTCTGCGCCCCCCAGGGGTCGTTGCCGGCCGGCACCTTGCGCCGCAGCGAGACGAAGAAGTTGATCAGCACCAGGAGGATCCCCAGCGCGATCACCCCGGCGCCGATCGAGGCGAGCAGGTTGAGGTCGCCGAGCCGCGCTTCGTAGTCGGCGACCCGCCGTGGCATCCCCTCGTAGCCGAGGAAGAACATCGGGAAGAAGGTCAGGTTCGTGCCCACGATCAACACCCAGAAGCTGACCTTCGCCAGCCGTTCGCGCAGCATCGCCCCGGTCGCCTTGGGGAACCAGAAGTGGACCCCGGCGAGGAGTCCGAAGAGGCTGCCCGCGAACAGCGTGTAATGGAAGTGGGCGACGACGAAGTAGCTGCCGTTGACGTGGTAGTCGAGCGGCGGCGAGGCGAGGATGATCCCGGTCAGCCCGCCGATCAGGAACTCGACGATGAAGCCGACGGCGAACAGCATCGGCGCCCGGAAGACGATCGCGCCGCCGATCATCGTCGCGATCAGGTCGAGGTACTCGATCCCGGCGGGTACCGCCAGCAACTGCGAGGTGAGCGAGTAGTACTGGTTCTTCACCGCGCCGGTGATGAACATGTGGTGGCCCCACACCGCCATCGAGAGCGCCGTGAAGAAGAGCAGCGAGACGATCAACGCCCGGTAGCCGAAGAACCGTTTGCGCGAGAAGGTGGCGACCGCTTCGCCGACCGCGCCGACGAACGGGAAGAACATCACGTAGACCACCGGGTGGCCGTAGAACCAGAACAGGTGTTGATAGACGATCGAGCCGGTCGAGCCGGTGAAGATCCCGCCGATGTGGCGTTCGGCGAGCAACAGGGCCATCGCCACGACCAGCACCGGGAACGACGCGATCACCATGAAGACCGTGGCCAGCATCGTCCAGCTGAACACCGGCATCCGCAGCATCGTCATCCCCGGCGCCCGCAGCCGCAAGATCGTCAAGAGGATCGTGACGCCGATGAAGAACGAGCCGAGCACCGCGAGGGCCACCCCGATCACCCAGAGGTCCATCCCCACCCCCGGCGTGTGGACGCTGTTGGAGAGCGGGACCGTGGCCGTCCAGCTGTCGTCGCCGGCACCGTTGTCGGTGAGGAAGCCCGAGTACATCGCGAGGCCGCCGCAGAGGTAGATCCAGAAGCCGAAGAGGGCCAGCCGCGGCGCCGCGATCTCGTTCGCGCCGACCTGCAGCGGCACCAGGTAGAGCCCGAGGCCGAGCGCCGCCGGGGTGAGGAAGAGGTAGATCATCCCCGACCCGTGCATCGTGAAGAGCTCGTCGTAGGTGTGGTCGGAGACGAACTGCAGGCCGGGTTGGGCGAGCTCAGCGCGCATCGTCAGCGCGAGCAGGCCGCTGAGCCCGAAGAAGAAGAGCGAGGCGACGCCGATCTTCGCCGCCGTCTTCTTGTGGTCAGTGGCGGCGAGCCAGGCA
>JAOPZF010000054.1 GCA_025964255.1 Solirubrobacterales bacterium
CGGCGCCGAGGTCGGCGAGCAGCATCCCGGCGAAGGAGATCGGGCCGATCCCGGCCATCTCCACCACCTTCACCCCCTGCAGCGGTCCCATCGCGAGGAGCCTAGGAGAAAGCGGGCCGGCCGGCGCGGCCCCTCACAGCTTGCGGTGGTCCCAACTCACAACCCGGCGTGAGCCGAAGCGGATCCCGACCCGTTTGCCCGCCTGATGGGCGAGCGCCTGCTCCGCCTCCGGCCCCGCCGCGCCCGGGGCGTAACGGCCCCCCAGCTCGCGGCCCAGCGCCAGCACCGCATCGTACTCGTCGACGATCTCGGCCTCGGCCTCGATCATCACCCCGCGCAGCTGGTCGTAGGTCTCGCCGGTCTCGACCAGGAGCGTCGCGCGCGGGTCGCGTTCGAGGTTGCGCACCTTCTGCGAGGAGCGGTAGGTCCACATCCACACCTCGCCGTCGCGGACGACGAACCACATCGGCATCGAGTGCGGCCAGCCCTTCGGGCCGAAGCTGGTGACGATCACGGTCCGCTCCTCGCCGAGGAAGGCGAGGCGCTCCTCCTCGCTCATCTTGATCCGCTCGCGGGTACTCATCGTCGGGGCGCCCTCACATCGACATCGAGCGGGCGATGATTACCCGCTGGATCTCCTGGGTGCCCTCGTAGATCTGGGTGATCTTGGCGTCGCGCATCATCCGCTCGACCGGATACTCGTTGACGTAGCCGTAGCCGCCCAGCACCTGGATCGCCTCGACCGTCACCTTCATCGCGTTGTCGCCGGCGATCAGCTTCGCCATCGAGGTGAACTTGGGAAGCGCCGCGGGGCGCGGACTCTTGTCGGCCAGGGCGCAGGCTTTGTAGAGGAGCTCGCGGGCGGCGGCGGTGCCGGCCTCCATGTCGGCGAGCTTGAACTGGATCCCCTGCAGGTTGTTGATCGGCTTGCCGAAGGCGATCCGCTCTTTCGCGTAGTCGTTGGCGAAGTCGGTCGCGCCCTGGGCGATGCCGACCGCCTGCGCGGCGGCGCCGAGGCGGGTGCGCTCGAGCGTGCCGAGGGCGATGTTCAGGCCCTTGCCGATCTCGCCGATCACGTTCTCCTGCGGGACGCGGACGTCGGTGAACGACGGCGAGCCGGTCGGCGAGCCCTTGATCCCGAGCTTGTGCTCGAGCTTGCCGGGGTCGAAGCCGGCGCGATCTTTCTCGACCACGAAGGCCGAGGTGCGGCGGTTCTCGCGGTCGGTCGAGGCGAAGACGCAGTAGAAGTCGGCCTGCCCGGCGTTGGTGATCCAGGCCTTCTGGCCGTTGATCACCCACTCGTCGCCGTCTTTGACCGCGGTGGTGCGCATCGCGGCCGGGTCGGAGCCCGCCTCGGGCTCGGAGAGGGCGAAGGCCGGCGACCACTCGCCGGTCGCGCATTTGGGCAGGAAGCGCTCTTTCAGCTCGTCGGAACCGAAGAGCTGGATCGGCAGCGTGCCGAGCTCCTGGATCATCAGGATCAGGGCGCTCGACGCGCACGCCTTGGCGATCTCCTCGACCCCGATCTGCAGCATCAGCGTGCCGGTCCCGGTGCCGCCGAACTCCTCGTCGAACGGGAGGCCGAGGATGTCCTGCTCACCGAGGATCTTGCGGATGTCGTGCGGGTATTCGGCGTTGCGGTCGATGTCGGCGGCCCGCGGCGCGATCTTCTCGGTCGCGATCTGGCGGATCGTTTCGCGGAAGTCGACCATCTCCTGCGGGATCTCGTACAGCCCCATGCCAGTCTCGATGTCCGTCATCGCCACTTCCCCCTGAATTAGGTGCCTATCGGATAGTCGGAGTACAACCTACCGCCGTGGGGCCGGCGGCCTCCTTCTGGTCCGCGCGTGTCCGGATAGGCACAAAGTGCCCTACGCCCGCCGCGGGAATTTGCCGAAGTCGGGGCGGCGCTTCTCCTTGTAGGCCTCGCGCCCCTCCTTCGCCTCCTCGTTGCCGTAGAAGAGGAGGTTGGTGTCGTGGGCGAGCTGCTGGATCCCGGCGTAGCCGTCCTCGTGGGCGTTGAAGCTGGCCTTGACGAGGCGCAGCGCGAAGGGCGACAGCGCCAGCATCTCGCGGCACCAGGAGACCGTCTCCACCTCGAGGTCGGCGAGCGGCACGACGGTGTTGACGAGCCCCATCTCCTCCGCTTGCTGCGCGTCGTACTGGCGGCAGAGCATCCAGATCTCCTTCGCCTTCTTCGGCCCGACCAGGTCGCGCAGCAGCGAGGCGCCGAAGCCGCCGTCCCAGGAGCCGACCCGCGGGCCGGTCTGGCCGAATCGGGCGTTGTCGGCGGCGATCGTCATGTCGCAGCAGACGTGCAGCACGTGGCCGCCGCCGACCGCGTAGCCCGCGACCATCGCGATGATCGGCTTCGGCAGCCGCCGCATCTGCACCTGCAGGTCGGTGACGTGGAAGCGGCCGACGCCGCCCTCCTCCGACATATAGCCGGTGTCGCCGCGGACGCTCTGGTCACCGCCCGAGCAGAAGGCGAGGTCGCCCTCGCCGGTGAAGAGGATGACGCCGACCTCGGGGTCCTCGCGGGCGACCTCGAAGGCGCGCATCAGCTCGATGATCGTCTGCGGCCGGAAGGCGTTGCGCTTCTCCGGCCGGGCGATCGTGATCTTGGCGATCCCGTCGCCGCTCAGCTCGTAGCGGATGTCCTCGTACTCGCCGGGGCCCGCGGCCCACTCGACGCCGGGACGCTGCACGCTCTCTGCCGCCGTCGCCATCAGGCTTCCTGTCGGGCGCCGGTGGTCGCGGCGGCAAGGCTCGCGGCGAGCAGCGCGACGAGGGTGAGGGCAAGGGCGATTCGCTTAAGTCTCAAAAGGTTCCTTCTCCGGGAGTCGGGGGGTCGCCAGATTAATGGAGCAGCGCGCCGGTCAGCGCCAGGAGGACAGCGCCGATACCGAGGCCGCGGGTGGCCGCTCCCAACATCTCCTGGCGCCGGGTCGCGACCCGGTCGACCAGCTTGAAATGCACCGGTTCGGCGATCGGCTGGGAGCCCGGTTCCGGCCCCTGGCTGGCTTCGCTCGCTTCCGCCGCCGGTTCGAACGATTCGTGGGACGGGCTCAGCTGGCCTTCGGTTTCGCCGTTCTGACCGGTCTGGCCGGGCGGGATCGCGCCCTCGTTGGCACCCGCGGCGACAGGCGTGTTGGGTTCTTCGGCCAGGCAGCGGCTGATCCCTTCGGCGATCAGTTCGGCCCGCGCCTGCGAGCCGGCTTCGATCGGGTGCAGCCCGTCGGACTGCATCAGCTGCGGGTGGGAATGGACGAAGCCCGCCCAGTCGGGCGTCTGCGTGCCGGGGTGCGAGGCGGCGAATTCGGCGACGACCCGGTTCTTGCCCGCGTTGTCGACGCCGTTGACGGTGAAGCCGTGGACCGTCGGCACCACGATGCACCGTTCCCCCACGGTCGCGGCGACCTTCGCCAGGTTTTCCTGCAAGATCTGGGGATATTCGGGGTCGTCATTGGTCCCCGCGTCGAAGACGACCACCGAATCGGCAGGTTCGTAGGACTGTTCGAAGAGGTCGAGAATCTGAAAGCTGTTCGAGCCGCCGACCGCGTTGACCGTGATCGGCACCCCGGGGAGAAAATGCTGCAGATAAGGAGACGTCAGTTCCTCCAGGCTGTCGCCGACGACGAGGACGCGCCCCGAACCGGGCAGCGCCCGCGCGGCCGGGGCGAGCGCCAAGGCGGCGAACAGGGCGACGACGAGCGCCGCGGCGATACCCCTGCGATTCGGCATCGCAGCGCTTTGTACCGCACCGGGCCGGTCCTGGCCGCGATCGCCCTCTCCCTGGTGCTCGCATCGTGCGGCGGCGGCGGGTCGAGCAGCGCCGGGACGAGCGGGGCGACGACCGGCGGCATCACCACCTCCCCGGCGAGCGGCGGCGCGGACGTCGAACGCGCCGGCACCACCGCCAAACACAAAGCCCCCCGCCACCGCCACCGCGGTCACGTCGAACAGCCGCAGGAGTTCATACCGCCGCCCGGCGACTACGAAGCCGAACCGACCGCGAAGCTCGCCACCGCCGCCAAGTCGGGCGTCGCCTGCCAGTCCCGCCTCGGCGACCTGGTCGACCGCATGGACGACCTCCGCCAGGCCCTCCTCGCGGGGCTCGACTACTCCGAATACGTCCTCCGCGTCCAGGCGGTCCGCGCCGCCTACGAAGCGGTCCCGATCGACCGCCTCGGCCTCGCCTGCGTCGCCGGCCCGGCAAACCACGCCGAGGACGCCTTCAACCAGTACCTCCGCGCCGCCAACCTCTGGGGCGAATGCGCCGGCACCGCCGGTTGCGCCGCCAGCTCGATCGAATCCCGCCTCCAGCACCGCTGGAAGGTCGCGTCCAAGAGCCTCGAGGCGGCGAAGCGGTCCTAGCGAAGTCGACTTCGAGGCCCTCATAGGGGACCTGAGGTCGGTCGCGCTACTTCCCTCCGCCGACCACGGTCGCCACGATCAGGCCCGCGTAGGACTCGGCGATCCGCTCGGCCGGATCCGGGCCACGCCGCCGGTACCACTCGGGCAGCCCGTTCAGAGCGCCGAAGATGAAGTAGGTGGCGAAGTTCACGTCGAGGTCGGGCCGTGCTTCGCCGGCCTCCTTCGCCTCTCCGATCAGGCTCGCCAGGCGGGCCTCGTAGTCCTCACGGATCCCGACCACGGTTTTCAGCCGTTTGCCGGTGAGGTGCTTCCACTCGTTCGCGTAGATGGTGACCCGCTCGATGTTCTGCAGGTACCAGTAGGAGCAGGCGTAGGCGAAGCGGCGCAGGCGCTCGACCGGCGGCGCGTCGAGGTTGCTGGCCTCGTCGAGCATCGCCATGAAGTGCCCCGCCGAGTCCTCGAAGAGCCGCGCCAGCAGGTCTTCCTTGGAGTCGATGTAGTGGTAGAGGCTGCCCTTGAGGACCCCGACCTCGTCGGCGATGTCCTGGATCGACGCGGACGCGTAGCCCTTCTTGTGGAAGACCCGGACGGCCGCCTCGAGCACATCCTCGCTGCGGTTGCGACGCTGCCGACCGTCCGTCGCCTGGCCCTTGATGGGCGTCATCGAAATCCTTTTGCCTTAAGTCTCACCGAATGATCGAGCGGACTTTATATAGATGGCGGCGTCCGTGACGGGGTACCCGCCTGTACGTCGCCGAAGGGGCGCCCATGCAGGGACTTAGGGAGCGACGGTGCGGCCGCCACAGGCGTAGATCACCTGGCCGGTGATGTAGGCGGCGTCAGGCGAGGCGAGGAAGGCGACGATGCCGGCGACGTCGTCGGGAGTGCCGATCCGGCCCGCCGGGATCCGGGCGACGAGCTTCGTCAGGACGTCGGGCGGCATCGCCTGCGTCATCGGCGTGTCGACGAGGCTCGGGGCGACGGCGTTGAGGCGGACCCGCGGCGCCCAGCGCTGCGCGAGCGCCCGGCCGAAGCCGACCAGCCCCGCCTTCGAGGCGCTGTAGTTGGCCTGGCCGAAGTTGCCGAGCGAGGCGCGCGAGCTGAGGTTGATGACGGCGGCGCCCTCGCGGTAACGCGGCTCCAGCGCGAGCGTCAGCCGGATCGCGGCGGTGAGGTTGATGTCGATCACGGCGGCGAACTCCGCCTCGGTCATCTTCGTGGCGCGGGCGTCGCGGGTGATGCCGGCGTTGTTGACGAGCACGGCGACGTCGTCCCCGGCCGCGCCCACCACGGCCTCGACCCCCGCGGGTGAAGTGAGGTCGGCGACGACCGCGCGAGCGCCCTGCGCCGCGGCGACCTCCTCGACCGCCGGGTCGAGATCGACGAGGAGGAGGTCGTGCCCCGCGGCCGCGAGCCGCTCCCCGATGCGACCGCCAAGCCCGCCCGCCGCGCCGGTGACGATCGCGGTGCTCACGCTGGAAGTTTCCCCAGGTTCGCGCCGCCGACCGACAGCAGTTGCCCGGTCACGTGCTCGGCCGAGGCCAGCATCGCCACCGTCGCGTCGACCGCCGCACCGTCGTCCTCGCCGCCCGCGACCGCGTTCACGCGCCAGCCCGGTTTGGCGCCCTCGATGCCGAACGTCCGCACCATCCCGAGCAGGCCCGTCGCCACCGCGGCGTCGAGCGGATCGCCCTGTCCCATCAGGTCGCGCGCGGCGAGCACGACGACCACCGGCCGCCCCGCCTCGACCGCCTCGCGGACCTGGGCGAACGCATCGGTCAGCGTCGCGGTGACCCCGGCCGGATCGTCGCCGACCGCGCCCGCGCGCAAAACCACCGCTTCGCTCCCCGAGCCCTCTCCCGACATCCTTGGCGAGACTACCGGGGCACGCGTAAGCTGCCGCCGATGGAGGAGACGCCCGAGATCCTGTGGCGGCCGACCGCGGCCGCGGTCGAGTCCTCCAACCTCACCGCCTACATCGACCACCTGCGGGCCCAGGGCGTCGACGTCGCCGCCTACCCGGAACTCTGGCGCTGGTCGGTCGACGACCTCGAGGGCTTCTGGAACTCGGTCTTCGACTACTTCGGCGTCGAGTACGACGGCGAGCGCGGCCCGGCCCTGGCCTCACGCGAGATGCCCGGCGCCGACTGGTTCCCCGGCGTCCGCCTCAACTGGGCCGAGCGGGCGTTCGCCGGCAAGGACGACGACCAGGTCGCGATCCTCCACGCGTCGGAGCTGCGCGACCTCGGCGAGATCACCTGGGGTGAGCTCCGCCGCCAGGTCGCCGCCGTCGCCGCCGGCCTGCGCTCGCTCGGCGTCGAGCAGGGCGACCGCGTCGTCGCCTACCTGCCCAACATCGCCGAGGCGACCGTCGCCTTCCTCGCCGTCGCCTCGATCGGCGCGGTCTGGTCGAGCGCCTCGCCCGACTTCGGCGCCGGCTCGCTGATCGACCGCTTCGCCCAGATCGAGCCGAAGGTGCTGATCGCGGTCGACGGCTACCGCTACGGCGGCAAGGACTTCGACCGCACCCCGGTGGTCCGCCAACTGCAGGAGGCGATGCCGAGCGTCGAGCACACCGTGCTGCTCCCCTACCTCGATCCCGCCGCCACCGCGACCTCCGGCTCCGCCGGGCTGCGCGACGTCGTCACCTGGGACGACCTCCTCGCCGCCGGCGAGGGCGCCGCGCTCACCTTCGAGCGCGTCCCCTTCGACCACCCGCTCTGGGTCCTCTACTCCTCCGGCACGACCGGCCTGCCGAAGGCGATCGTCCAGGGCCAGGGCGGGATCCTGATCGAGCAGCTGAAGAAGATGCACCTCCACCTCGACGCGAAGCCCAGCGACCGCCTCTTCTGGTTCACGACGACCGGCTGGATGATGTGGAACTTCATCGTCTCCGGGCTACTCACCGAGGCGGCGATCGTCCTCTACGACGGCAACCCCGGATACCCCGACATGGGCGCGCTCTGGGACCTCGCCGAGGCGGCGCGGATCACGACCTTCGGCACCTCGGCCGCCTACGTCTCGGCCTGCATGAAGGCGGGGGTCGAGCCGGGCGCGGGCCGTGACCTCTCGCGCCTGCGCGCCGTCGGTAGCACCGGCAGCCCGCTCGCCCCCGAGGGCTTCGACTGGATCTTCGAGCACGTCGGCGCCGACACCTGGCTGTTCTCCACCTCCGGCGGGACCGACGTCTGCACCGCCTTCGTCGGCGGCGTGCCGACCCTCCCGGTCTACCGCGGCGAGCTGCAGGCGCGCGCCCTCGGCTGCAAGGTCGAGGCCTGGGACGAGGACGGCAACTCCGTCATCGACCAGGTCGGTGAGCTGGTGATCACCGAGCCGATGCCCTCGATGCCGCTCTACCTCTGGGACGACGAGACCGGCTCCCGGTACCGCGAGTCCTACTTCGAGATGTTCCCCGGCACCTGGCGCCACGGCGACTGGATCGAGATCACCGACCGCGGCACGGCGATCATCCACGGCCGCTCGGACTCGACGATCAACCGCGGCGGCATCCGCATCGGCACCGCCGAGATCTACCGCGCCGTCCTCGACTCCGACGACGTCCTCGACGCCCTCGTGGTCGACCTGCCGAAGGAGGGCACCGACGGCGTGATCGAGCTCTTCGTCGTCCTCCGCGACGGCGCCGAGCTGAACGACGACCTCCGCAAGAGCCTCGCCCGGGCGATCCGCGAGCGCACCAGCCCCCGCCACGTCCCGGACCGGGTCCGCCAGGTCGCCCAGGTCCCCCGCACCCTCTCCGGCAAGGTCGTCGAGGTCCCGGTGAAGCGGATCCTCTCCGGCGCCGACCCGACCAAGGTCGTCAGCCGCGACTCCCTCGCCAACCCCGACGCCCTCGACTACTTCGTCGAGCTCTCCGAATACGACGACTCCTGAGCGAGGAGCTGCAGCACCTGCTGTGCGCGTTGGACAACGCCTATCGGCAGGAGTACGGGCAGGCCCGGATCTCCAAAGCCGAGCGCCCCTTCGGCATCACGTAGCCATCCCGGCTCCTTGCGACTCATGTCAGCGGCGAGCGCCCTGGGATCGTCGACGTAGGTGAGCAGCCGGATCAGATCCTGCCGGTCGGATTGGTACTTACCCTCCCGCTTCTTGACCAGGACGCGAGCCTTGATCAGGATCGCGCCAAGCAGGCTCGGGCGACGCACCGCGACTGGCTCCCCGCCGTCGAGGGAGACAAAAACCGCTTCGGCGCGACGCAGCGCCTGAGAGCCTCCCGCCGCCTGAAAGGTGGTCAGGCCACCGATCGTCTTCGGGTCCGCTCGAAGTCCGTCGGGCCCCAGGATCTCGACGGTGTCACCTTCGAATTCGAACCGGTACCCGAGGCCTGGATTGGACCGAGGCGGCTCGGCGACCTCGGCGCCGCGCTCGACCAGTAGCGAAGCCATGGTCTCGGTCATCCTCGGTGACCGTTTGGCGCCACCTAGTAGATCGATGTCAGCAGTAGGCCGCGGGACGTCGCCGTGCTCGAACGCGTGTAGCTGGACCATCAAACCGCCGACCAGCGTCCAATCGCGTTCGGCGCCAAGATCAGCCGCCAGTGAAAGCACCAATCCCCAGATCCGACGACCGCCTGCCGTAGGAGGTCGGACGACGATCGGCCGTGGGGCGGTCATCTAACCGAGTCAAGCTGACCGAGAAGCTTTTTGCCGGCGGCTCGAGAACGCGAGTCGGCATCTTCGGCAAGATCGAGGCCGATGGCCGCTTCCGACGCGTGCGGTCTGCCTTTGAGGAAATCAGCCCAGACATCGTCAGGAACGACGCGCAGAACGACGTTGGCGTCGACCGCGGCAGCGGAAAAAAGGGCGTGATCTCGGACGAACCCGCCGAGATCCGAGTCTCTGACATAGCCGTCGGCCTCCAATCCGGACATCAGGTCGAGACCGATCCCCTGAGCCGCACTGACGCCCGACGCGACCAGCCTCTTGTCGATGAGGATGTGGCGGATCTCACCGGGATGACCTGAGTAGCGATGCACCTCGGCTCGACGCTCGAGCCGGAGCGCGAGGGAACCGAGACCCTCCAAAGCGAGCGCACGCCGCAGCCGGGAACGCACCACGGGGTCGACTCCGTCCACCTCGTCTCCGGAAGCGAGACCAAGCACCGCCCAGGCGTTACGGGCAGCGAATGGCCGGCCTCCCGCCGAGCCGCGCGAGCGACGCTTCTCGACCCCATTGCGCTCAACCAGCCAACGCCCACCGATCTTCTGAGCCGGAAGGCCACCGTTCGCAGCCAGCAGCCGCACACGCGCGGAACTAAGCCCCAATGCATCCGCAGCGTCGGGAACGGAGATCAATGGAGCTACCACAGAAGGCATGGCAATAACTATAGCGCTAACGCAATAGTTACGTTAATAGTTGCGATAACGCAATAGATAGTGACATGAATGTCACAGCCCCAAAAGAAAGAGGGCCGCCCCGAAGGACGGCCCTCAAACTGGTGCAATGGAACGTACTCGTGACACTGCGGTCGGGCGGGACTAAGTCCGACCTCCACGTGCACGCCGGTGCCCGGGGTGGATTACGCCGGGCGCCCAAACCAGTGCGGCGCCTAGCGGCCCTGCACCTCCAGAGTCCCTTCAAGCATGTGACTCAAAATCGGACCACCTCCTTTCTCTGGTCCAAGAATTGAAGCACACGCCGGCGACGGTCTCGGCAGTTCCCCCGCTTCGGGGGATCGGGCGGGCGGCCCGACGATCGCCTCTCCGTAAGCTGGGGGCCATGGACTTCGGTGAGTGGGGCGTCTGGACTTCATTTCGGCAGATCGGCGAGGACCGGGCCGCGGAGGCGGCCGGCGCCGCGGAGGCCGCCGGATACGGCACCTTCTGGCTCGGCGGCTCGCCCCGTCTGGCGCAGGTCCGCCGCCTGCTCGAAGGCTCCGAGAAGCTCGTGATCGGCACCTCGATCGTCAACATCTGGGGCTACGACCCCGAGGACCTGGCGCGCGAATTCCACGAACTCGAGGCCGACTTCCCCGGCCGCGTCTGCGTCGGGATCGGCGTCGGCCACCCGGAGGCGACCAGCGACTACAAGCGGCCGCTGAGCGCGGTGGAAAAGTTCCTCGACGGGATCGACGCGGCGCCGCGGCCGATCCCAACCGACCGCCGCATCCTCGCCGCGCTCGCGCCGAAGATGCTGGCCACGAGCGCCCGCCGCAGCCTCGGCACGATCCCCTACTTCACCTCGGTCGACCACACCCGCTGGGCGCGCGAGCAGATCGGGCCCGACGCCGACCTGATCGCCGAGCTCGCCTGCGTCGTCGATGAGGACGTCGAGCGGGCCCGCGGGACGGCCCGCAAGTACGCCGAGGTCTACCTCGGACTCGTCAATTACACGAACGCGCTGCTCCAGCATGGCTTTGAGCAGTCGGACATCGAGAACGGCGGCAGCGACCGCCTGATCGACCACGTGATCCCGCACGGCAGCGCCGCCGACATCGCCGCCGCGGCCCGCGCCCACCGCGAGGCCGGCGCGAACCAGGTCTGCTTCCAGCCGCTCGGCGGCGAGGGCATTCCGGCCGCCGACTGGCAGGCGCTCGCCGCCGCCGTCGCCTGAGCGCCGGTACCGTTTAGGCCATGCCTGAACTCAGATCTCGAACCGTCACCCACGGCCGCAACATGGCCGGCGCCCGCGCGCTGCTCCGCGCCACCGGCGTTGAGCGCGAGGACTTCGGCAAGCCGATCGTCGCGATCGCCAACTCCTTCACCCAGTTCGTCCCCGGCCACACCCACCTGCAGCCGGTCGGCGAGGTGGTCGCGGCGGCGGTCAAGGAGGCGGGCGGGATCGCGCGCGAGTTCAACACGATCGCGGTCGACGACGGCATTGCGATGGGCCACGGCGGCATGCTCTACTCGCTGCCCTCGCGCGACCTGATCTCCGACTCGGTCGAGTACATGGTCAACGCCCACTGCGCCGACGCGCTGGTCTGCATCTCCAACTGCGACAAGATCACGCCGGGGATGCTGAACGCGGCGCTCCGCCTCGACATCCCGACGGTCTTCGTCTCCGGCGGCCCGATGGAGGGCGGCACCGCGACCCTCGTCGACGGCACCGTGCGCAAGCGCGTCAACCTGATCTCGGCGATCGCCGACGCCGTCGCCACCGAGGTCTCCGACGAGGACATCGAGCGGATCGAGGAGGCGGCCTGCCCGACCTGCGGCTCCTGCTCGGGGATGTTCACCGCCAACTCGATGAACTGCCTGACCGAGGCGCTCGGCCTCGCCCTCCCCGGCAACGGCACCACGCTCGCCACCCACACGGCGCGCCGGGAGCTCTACGAGGACGCCGGCCGCACCGTCGTCTCGCTCTGCACGCGCTACTACGAGGAAGACGACGACTCGGTGCTCCCCCGCGCGATCGCCACCCGCGAGGCCTTCGAGAACGCGATGTCCCTCGACATCGCGATGGGCGGCTCGACCAACACCGTGCTCCACCTGCTCGCCGCCGCCCGCGAGGCCGAGGTCGACTTCACGATGGCCGACATGGACGACCTCTCGCGCCGCGTGCCCTGCATCTGCAAGGTCGCCCCGAGCGGCGACTACCTGGTCGAGGACGTCCACCGGGCGGGCGGCATCCCGGCGATCCTCGGCGAGCTGCGCCGCGGTGGGCTGCTGAACGAGGACGTACATACCGTCCTCGCCGACTCGATGGCCGAGTGGCTCGGCGGCTGGGACATCCGCGGCGGCGACGCCTCCAACGAGGCGGTCGAGCTCTTCCACGCGGCCCCTGGCTGCGTCCGCTCGGCCACCGCCTTCTCGCAGTCGGAGCGTTGGGAGACCCTCGACCTCGACCCCGCCGAGGGCTGCGTCCGCGACCTCGCCCACGCCTACTCGGCCGACGGCGGCCTGGCGATCCTCCACGGCAACATCGCCGAGCGCGGCTGCGTCGTGAAGACCGCGGGCGTCGACGAGTCGATCCTCACCTTCCGCGGCCCGGCGGTCGTGCTCGAGTCCCAGGACGAGGCGGTCGAGGCGATCCTCGGCGGCCGCATCGCCGAGGGCGACGTGGTCGTGATCCGTTACGAGGGGCCGAAAGGCGGCCCCGGGATGCAGGAGATGCTCTACCCGACCAGCTACCTGAAGGGCCTCGGCCTCGGCGCCAAATGCGCCCTGCTCACCGACGGTCGCTTCAGCGGCGGCACCTCGGGTCTCTCGATCGGCCACGTCTCACCCGAGGCCGCGGCGGGCGGCGCGATCGCCTTGGTTGAGGACGGCGACTCCATCGCGATCGACATCCCGAGCCGCTCGATCGAGATCGAGGTCGACGAGGCAGTCCTCGAGGAGCGCCGCGAGGCGATCCAGTCCGGCCCCGGCTACGTGCCGGTGGGCCGCGAGCGCGTCGTCTCCCCCGCCCTGCGCGCCTACGCCGCGATGGCGACCTCCGCCGACACCGGCGCGGTCCGCGACATCGACGCGGTCGAGCGCGCGGTCGCCGAGGCCGCGAAGCGCGGCGTCGAGGCGCCTGCGCCCTAGCCAGTCCGAACGAGTTCGCAGAAATGGCCGCATAGCGACCGAAAGTGCGAACTCACCGGCGGAGCCCCCGGAACGACGCCCGCCGCCCGGGTGGGCGGCGGAAACGTGCTGCTATTCCGCCGTTTCGGCGGGTGCCGACTTAGGCGGCAGCGGCGGCGAGGCGGAGTTCGGCCGTCTCGCTCAGAGCGGTGATCGGCGTCACGTTGTCAGCCGGGTGCGGGGCCGCGGACTCGCCGCGGGCGAGCCGGTAAAGCTCGACGACCGCGTCGCTCTGGCTGACGCCGTTGCGCTCGGCGACCGGCTTGCCGTCGTCATAAAAAGTGAGGTTCCAGGTCTTCTGCATGGGTGCGTCTCTTCCGTGTTGCTTGCGCTTGTATACAAGATGGTGCAGGGAAAACGAACAGGCGTTTGTGACCCCCCTCACTCGGTGACGGCCGTCACACGGTTTTGGGCGTAGATTCCCAAGCCGATGCTTGCCGCCAGCGCAGTCTCCGCGTCCCTCGAAGACCCTCTATCGGCGCTCGAGGTCGGCCAGGTCGAGGAGCCGAACGTGCCCGAGGGCTGGGCGCTGGTCGACGTCAAGGCCGTCTCCCTGAACCACCACGACGTCTGGTCCCTGCGCGGCATCGGACTTCCGGAGGAGCGCCTGCCGATGATCATCGGCTGCGACGCCGCCGGCATCGACGACAAAGGCAACGAGGTGGTCGTCCACGCGGTGCTCGGCGACCCCGAGTTCCCGGGCGGAGAAATCGTCGACCCCGGCCGCACGTTGCTCTCCGAGTTCCATCCCGGCACGCTCGCCGAGCGCGTCGCCGTCCCCCGCCGCAACCTGGTGCCGAAGCCGGAGTCGCTCAGCTTCGAGGAGGCCTGCTGTCTGCCGACCGCCTGGCTGACCGCCTACCGCATGCTCTTCGACCGCTCCGGCCTTCACCCCGGCCAGACCGTCCTGATCCAGGGCGCCGGCGGCGGCGTCGCCAGCGCCGCGATCCCGCTCGCCCGCGCCGCCGGCTTCCGCGTCTGGGTGACCAGCCGCGAGGAGCGCAAGCGCGACTTCGCGACCCGGTGCGGCGCCCACGAGGTCTTCGAGTCCGGCGCCCGCCTGCCCGCCAAAGTCGATGTCGTGATCGAGACCGTCGGCAAAGCGACCTGGGGACACTCGCTGCGCTCGCTGAAGCCGGGCGGACGGATCGTCGTCGCCGGGGCGACCAGCGGCATGGACCCCTCGGCGGAGCTGAACCGCGTCTTCTTCAAAGAGCTCGAGGTCGTCGGCTCGACGATGGGGACCCTCGAGGAGCTCGGCCGCCTCGTCTCGATGCTCGACCTCACCGGGATCCGCCCGCGGATCGACAAGGTGCTGCCGCTGAGCGACGTCGCCGAGGGCCTGCGCGCGCTCGCCGCGGGCGACGTCCTCGGCAAGATCGTGATCAATCCGTAGTTCGGGGGTAGTGGGAGCATGGATATGAGCCCGAAAAAGAAGACTTCCGCTGCCCTGGCCCTCGTCGCGCTGCTCGCCTGCGCGCTCCTCCCCGCCGCCGCGAGCGCCGCCACCGGCCGCACCGTCGCGGTCACCGCGAAGGCGACGATCAAGCTGCCGAACGACACCGCGACCGTCGGCCTCGGCGTCAAGCGCGAACGGAAGACCCGCTCCGCCGCCCTGCAGGAGACCGCGAAAGGCCTGCGCGAGGTGATCGCCGTCGCGCAGGCGTTCCCAGGCGTCGAAGAAGGGGACATCCGCACCGGCCGCATCAACGTCCGTCCCGTGCACAAGGGCAAGGTGACGGTCTACCGCGCCACCGAGGGCATCAGCGTCACCCTGCACGAACCGGCGAGAGCAGGCGAACTGATCTCCAAGGGCCTCGCCGCCGGCGCGACCGGCGTCAGCGGCCCGAGCTTCAAAGTCGGCAACGAAGAAGAAGCATTCGGCAAGGCCCTCGCCGCCGCCTTCACCAAGGCGAAGGAACGGGCGACGATCCTCGCCGGCCAGGCGGGCGCCACGCTCGGCCAGGCGATCACGATCGAAGAAGGCGAAGGCGCCGAACTCGTCCAGCCGGAGTTCAAGAGCGCCTCGGTCGCGGGAGGGGCGGCTCCGACGACGGCCACGCCGCCGACCAAGCCGGGCACCTCGACGGTCCGCGCGACCGTCCACGTGATCTTCGAACTTACTTAGCGCTGCGAGGGGAGATTCGAGGGACCCCTCCCTCACGAACAGGGAGTTCCTCCGGGGTCCCTCGAATCTCCCTCCACCGGTCGGTACGGGACTTCAGCCGGGCGGGCGGACCTCTCGGCGCCGCTCAGTGAGTCACTTGGACCGGGGTGCCGTCTACAGCTATGCGAGAGAGCCATCGGACCCTCGCGTTTGGGATGCGGATGCAGCCGTGAGACGCCTTCGAGCCGAGGGGGTCGACCAGGAGGGGGCCGGCGCGGCCGTGGATGGCGATGCGGCCGGGACCGCCGCCGTAATCGTCGAGGACGCGGGAGTGGGCGGTGAGGAAGAGCGCCCAGGGGCCGAGTTCGGAGCCGGTGGGCTGGCGGATCGGCTCGTCGATCGCGAAGAGGCCGCGGGGCGTCGGGGTCGAGGGCTTGCCGACCACGGCGGAGAAGCTGGTGACGCGGCGGCCGGCGCGCTCGACCGTGAGGCGCACTTCGTCGGTCGAGATCAGGATCCGCCACGGCGTCGTCGAGACCCGGGTCACGTCGGCGCTGATCCAGCCCACGTTGTTGTTCGGGCGTTCGGGCAGCCGGACCTCGAGCCAGCGACGGCCGTCGACCAGCTCCGAGCGCAGCACCAGGTACTGCACCTCGCCTTCGCCCCATTCGGCGAGCGGCGACACCTTCATCACGGTCCGCCCCGCTCCGGGCTCGGCCAGCGCCCGGGTCGGCGCGACGACGCGCGCGACGTGAGCGAGCTCAGGGGTCAGCGCGTAGGGGTCGCTCGGCGGCGCGGGAGCGGCGGGCGTCGAGGCGACGAAGACGAGCGATACGACCGCAGCCGCCGCGAGTGCCGCCAGGCGCCGTGGAGCGAAGGTGGCGAATCGCCCCACCTTCTCTCCACACCTAACCGGCGACACCGCCGGGAGCGCCCCCGAAGACCGGCTTGATCCGCACCGTCGCCGAAGCCTTGCGGGCACCCTTGGCGTTGGCGGCGCTCGCGCTCGCCACGTTCTTGGCCCGGCGCGCCGTGTAGCCCTTCACCGCGCGGGCCATCAGGTGCAGACGCAGGACCTTGTGCGGGGCGACGTAGTGCTCTTTCCAGCAGGCTTCGCCGTTGACGAACGCGGCCCCAGCCGCCTTGACGAAGACCAGCGCGGCGGGCAGGCGGTCGCAGACCTTGGCTTCGGTCAGCGCCGTGGCGCCGTTGTGGAGAGTGATCGTGAAGCCGACCTTCTGGCCGCCGGGGACGACGGGGCGCGACGCCTTCTTCGCCAGGGTGAAGTTCGCGTTAGCCGCGATCGCCTTCACGCCCTTCACCGCGTGGTTGTTCGCGGGCGCCTTCTCGCCGTTGGCCGCCATCGCGCTCGCCGTGTTGCTGAGCGCGCCGGCCGATTCGGCGACGACCGAGTAGGTGACGTGAACGGTCTTGCCGATG
>JAOPZF010000057.1 GCA_025964255.1 Solirubrobacterales bacterium
CGCCTGGCGGCTGCGCAAGCGGCCCGCGGGCGAGGCCCACGTCGGTGACCTCGAGCTGGTCGAGGAGGAGATCGGCGACCTCGCCGACGGCCAGGCGCTGGTGAAGAGCAAGCTGCTCTCGCTCGACCCGACCAACCGGATCTGGATGTCCGACATCCGCGGCTACATGCCGGCGGTGCCGATCGACGCGGTGATGCGCGGCCTCGGCATCGGCGAGGTGATCGAGTCCAAGCGCGACGACATGCCGGTCGGGGCGACGGTCTCAGGCTTCCTCGGCTGGCAGGAGTACTGCCTCGCCGACGACTCGCTGCTGGAGGCGCCGCTGACGGTGCTGCCGGACCCGCTGCCGGGTCCCGAATCCGCCTTCCTCGGCGCGCTCGGCCACACCGGCGTCACCGCCTACATCGGCATCGACCTCGCCGAGGTAGGAGAGGGCGACACCGTCGTCGTCTCCGCCGCCTGCGGCGCGGTCGGCTCTGTCGCCGGGCAGATAGCGAAGCAGCGCGGCGCCCGCGTGGTCGGGATCGCCGGCGGGCCGGCGAAGTGCGAGCATGCCGTCTCGGTGCTCGGCTACGACGCCTGCGTCGACCACCGCTCCGGGGACTGGCGCGCCCAGCTCGACGCCGCCACTCCCGACGGCATCGACGTCGACTTCGAGAACGTCGGCGGCCCGATCATGGATCACATCCTCGGCCGCCTCAACATCGGTGCCCGCGTCGCCCTCTGCGGCATGATCGCCGAGTACAACACCTACAACGAGGGCGGCGAGCACTCCGGCGGCCTCTCGAACATCGGGCAGCTGATCAAGCAGCGGGCGACGATCAAGGGCTTCCTGGTCCTCGACTTCGGCGACCGGTTCCCCGAGGCGATCGAGTACCTCGGCGGCCTCCTCGGCGAAGGCAAGCTCCACTACGACGAGACGATCGTCGACGGTGGTATCGACGCGGCCGTCGACACCCTCGCCGAGCTCTTCGACGGCCGCAACATAGGCAAGCTCCTGGTCCGCGTCAGCGACTGACCATCCCGGAAGATCTGAGTGTGACACCAGTGTTACACTCGGCTGCGTGCCGACCACGCGACGCCGTCATGCGATAACCGAGACGCCTCCGGTGCAGGAGGCGCTCGATGAACTGCGCGAATTGCTTGGCACCAATCGCCTGCCGCTGGGCGACATCCTGATCCTCGGCGCGCGGACGAGGGCGACCGAGCTTCGGGACGAACAGAGCGACAGGGCGCGTCGCCTGAATCGCCTGGCCGATCGAATCCGTAATCGCGAAGGGTTCGATCTGGATCTCGCGGCCGCGGAAGAGGTCCGCCGCACCGGTTGGGCGCGGCCGTCGTGAGCGGCCGACTGCTGCTCGACAACTCCGCCTGGATGCGGATCATCGGTCCTTCGCTCCCCGACGAGCGGGCAGAGGAGATCGCGAAGGGGTTCGGCGAGGAACGATTCGTCGCCTGCCTGCCGTTCTTCCTCGAGTCCGGCTACTCGGCCCGGAGTGCCGACGGACATGACGACCTCTTTGGCGAACTTGAATCCCTGGATTTCCTGCCGGTGAACTTGGAAGTCGAACGTCGCGCGCTCGCTGCCCAGGCCCAGTTGGCGCGGGTCGGGCATCACCGCTTGCCGCCGATCGACCTGATGATCGCCGCCCTCGCTCATTGCCACGAAGTTGGCGTCCTCCACTACGACTCCGACTACGACGTGATCCTCGAGAAGACGGCCCTCGACTTCGACAGCCAGTGGCTGATGCCCGCGGGGTCGCTGAACTAGTCGAGGAGGTGGGAGAGGCGGAGGGCTACGGCCAGCTCGAGGGGGCGGTCGGTGACGGGGTGGCCCAGCTCGGTTTCGGCGCGGTGGACTCGATAGGTGACGGTGTTGGTGTGGACCCCCAGGCGGCGGGCGGCGCGGACGAAGCTGCCGCCCTCCTCGAGGAAGATCGCCACGGTCGAGGTGATGCGCATGGTGGCATCGTCGCGGGCCGCGAGGGGGCCCAGCTCGCGCTCGGCAAAGCGGCGGGCGGCCGCCGGGTCCTCGACCAGGAGGGCATCCAACGCGAGGTCGGGATAGGCGGCGCGGGCGCCGCCGCGGTCGCCCCGAAGCTGGGCCACGCGGCGGGCGACCAGGGCCTCGCGGTGACTGAGGACGAAGCCCTCGACCCCGTGCGCGGGCGTCCCCGCCGCCACCGAGAGGGAGCCCGCCACGGATTTCGGCAGTCGCAGGCGGGCCAGGTCGGGACGCTCCCGCCGGCCCGCCCAACAGGCGAGGTGGCGGCCCTCGGCCACGGTCAGCGGCGCTCCCGCCCCGAGCGACTCGGCGACCGCCGCCGCCGCTCGCTCCATCGCCGCGAAGAGCGCCCCGGCGTCCCCGGGCCGCTCGCCCGCGCCCTCGCTCCAGACCACGTACCCGACGTGGTAGCGGCCGAGCTCGTAGCCGAGCCGCAGGCTCACCGTCGCCGGATCCCCCGCGTTGCCGGACAGCAGCGCGCGCACCTCGGCCGCCCGCACCGCCGCCGCGCCGCGCACCCACTGTTCGCGTCCCGCCATGTAGATCTCCGTGAGCCGCCGCTCGATCGCCTCCATCCAGGCGAACACCCAGGCGTTGAAGAAGGTCATCGCGCCGGTGAGGCGGTCGGGGTCGTCGGTCGTCGCCCGTAGGCGCGCCATGATGATCTCGGCGAAGACCCCCTGGGCGGTGCGGTAGGCGCGCTGCAGGAGGACCAGGTCGAGGCCGCGGACGACGTACTCCCTCGCGTAGCCGACCGCCTCGGGCGGCGGCACCGCCGCGGTCGGGTCGGCCCGGTCGCGCATCATCGAGACGATCACGCCGAGGTTCGCCCGCGTGCTCTGCAGCGTCCAGCTGCGCATGTCGTCGTCGAGCTCCTCGAGGTGCTCGTGGATCGTGTCGGTGAGGACGGCGGCGATCTGGTCGACCTCGTCGCCGAGGATCTCGACGATCGCCTCGACCTCGCCGCGGCTGGCGCCGGGCGGCACCAAGCGGATCGCTGGGCCTCGTCCCATCTGCCGAACGTAAGCGCTTTGTGGTCAAACCACAAAGGGGTGCCTCGCGATCGGTTGTGGAAGCCAACGACGGCCCTGCCCCGCCCGCCTACGGTCGTCGCATGGGAGCTGATGCGCACGACCCGCGCGTCCTGGCGATCGACGCCGGGGGAACGATGACCGACACCTTCATCGTCGACGACGAAGGCAGCTTCGTCGTCGGCAAGGCGCAGACCACGCCGCAGGACGAGTCGGTGGGGCTGATGGCCTCCGCCGAGGACGCCTTCCGTCAGTGGGACTCGACGCCGGACGAGGGCTTCCCGCGGATCCGATCCGCGGTCTTCAGCGGCACCGCGATGCTGAACCGCCTGCTCAGCCGCAAGGGCCGGAGGGTCGGCGCGCTGGTCACCGCGGGACAGGAGGACTCGCTGCAGATGGAGCGCGGGATCCAGACCTACCTCGGCTTCTCCTACGCCGACCGTCTCCACATCGCCACCCACCACCACAACGATCCGCTGATCCCACGCGACCGCGTGCACGGGGTCCGCGGCCGGATCGACCTTTTCGGCAACGAGGTGCTCCCGATGCGCGATGAGGACGCCCGCGCCGCTGCAAACTCACTGCTCGACGACGGCGTCGAGGGGATCGTCATCTCGCTGATCTTCAGCTACCGCAACCCCGCCCATGAGCAGCGGGTCCGCGAGATCGTCGAGGAGGAGAAGGCGAAGCGGAGGGTCAACGGCTCCTGCCCGGTCTTCGTCTCCTCCGAGCTCTACCCCTCGCGGCGTGACTTCCCGCGCCTCAACACGACGGTGATCGAGGCCTACGCCGCCGAGCCCTCGCGCGGCACCCTGCGCACCGTCCGCGACCGCACCAAGGAGCGCGGCGCCGGCTTCGAGCTGCGGGTGATGGCCTCGCACGGCGGCACGATCTCGATCGACGCCGACCAACTGGCGACGACCCTCGTGTCCGGCCCGATCGGCGGCGTCGTCGGCGCCCGCTACCTGGCCGACCGGATCGACCTCAACAACGTCCTCTGCACCGACATCGGCGGCACCTCCTTCGACATCGCGCTGCTGACCGGCAAGCGCTACGAGGTGACGACGACCCCCGACATGGCGAAATTCCTGCTCAACATGCCGCTGGTGCAGATCGACTCGGTCGGCGCCGGCTGCGGCTCCTTCGTCCGCATCGATCCCAACGCCCGCCGTCCCGAGATCGGCCCCGATTCGGCCGGCGCCGCGGTCGGCACCGCATGGCCCGAGGGCGGCGTCCAGACCGCCTCGATCACCGACCTGAACCTGGTGCTCGGCCGGCTGAACGCCGAGTACTTCCTCGGCGGCCAGGTCCAGCTCGACATCGAGCGCGCCCGCCACGAGGTCAAACGCCAGGTCGCCGATCCGCTCGGGCTCGGGATCGAGGAGGCGGCGGCGGGAGTGATCGAGCTGTTCGAGACCTCGCTGCGCAACGAGGCGGTCGGCCGCATCCTCGGCAAGGGCTACTCGCCCGCCGACTACACGCTGCTCTGTTACGGCGGCGGTGGCCCGCTGCACGTCGCCGGGTACACCAAAGGCGTTCCCTACCAGCAGGTGCTGGTGCCCGAGTGGGCGGCGGGCTTCTCCGCCTTCGGCTGCGCCTGCGCCGACTTCGAGTACCGCTTCGACCGCCAGGTCGACCTGCCGCTGCTGCCGACCCACTCGGACGCCGAAAAAGTCCAGATGGGCGGCCTCCTGACCCAGGCCTGGCGTTCGCTCGAGGACCGCGTCCGCGCCGAGTTCGCGAAGTCCGGCCACGCCGCCGGCGACGTCTCCTTCACCCACATGGTGCGGATGCAGTACTACGGCCAGCTGGTCGACATCGAGGTCGATGCGCCGAAGCCCGCGGTCGAGACGATCGAGGACATCCTCGAGCTGGTCGCCACCTTCGAGGAGACCAACACGCGGATGTACGCGCGGGCCGCGTCCTCGCCGGAGCTCGGCTACCTCGTCGCCCAGGCGATCGTCAAGGGCTCGGTGCCGATCGAGCAGCCGACCCTGCCGACCCTGCCGCGCGAGTCCGGCTCGCCGCCGGTCAAGGAAACGCGCCAGGTCTGGTGGCACGACGGCCACGCGACGACCGACATCTACGAGATGACCGACATCCGCAACGGCCACACGATCGAGGGCCCGGCCGTCCTCGAGGCCGAGTCGACGACCTTCCCGATCCCCCCCGATCGTCGCGCCTGGCTCGACGAGCACGGCATCTTCCACCTCGAGAACAAGGAGGCCTGACGCGATGGCCACGATCGACCGCACCCGCGAGCTCGAGCCCGACCAATCGGCGCCGATCGGCTGGGAAGGGCTGAAGCTGGCCGAGATGCTCGCCCTCAGCGAGGGCCGCTTCGAGGAGACCGGCTACTACCACGGCCTCCGCGACCTGGCGATGAAGGACTCAGACCCCTTGCACTTCGAGAAGCTCTTCTCGCGGGTGCGCGGCGGCATGGTCACGGCGCGCGAGACGGCGCTCAACATCTCCGCCTCGCCGATCGTCCGCGAGCTCGGCGAGATCTGCTTCGCGCTCTACACGCCGGAGGGCGACAACGTTGCCCTCTCGACCGGGATCATCGTCCACGTCCACACGATGAGCGAGGCCATCAAGTACATGGTCCGGGGCGGCTGGGAGGACAACCCGGGGATCAGGCCGGGCGACATCTTCGCCAACAACCAACCGACGATCGGCGACGTCCACCCGGCCGACGTCCAGACCTTCGTGCCGATCTTCAACCCCGAGGACCCGAGCGAGCTGCTCGCCTGGGCGGGCGGCGTGATCCACGTGATGGACATCGGCGCCTCCTCGCCGGGTGGCGTCCCACTCGAACCGACGACCCGTTTCGACGACGGCATCGACCTCCACTGCACGAAGATCGGCGAGCGCGACACGATCGCCCAGTGGCACACGAAACGCTGCTCGATGCAGAGTCGCGCGCCGGGCCTTTACCTGCTCGACGAGCGCACCCGCCTTGCCGGTTGCCACATGATCCGCGACGCGGTCGAGCGCCTCGTGCTCGAGGAGGGCGGCGACCCCTTCAAGCAGTTCATGCGGGAGGCGATCGAGGACGGCCGGCGCGACTTCAAATCACGCGTTCGCGGCCTCCTCGTCCCCGGCCGCTACCGCTCCGCCGGCTTCACCGAGGCCAAATACGCGAACAAGCAGAACCTCCCGAAGCGCGCCCAGCGCGACCTGATCATCCACGGCTCCTACGAGGCCGTGGTCGACCAGGACGGCCGCTGGACGACCGACCTGCGCGGCTCCTCGGCCTGGGGCTGGCACTCCTTCAACGCGACTCCCTCGGGCCAGCAGGGGATGCAGTGGATCCTCTTCACGCAGACGCTGATCTGCAACGACAAGATCAACGACGGCGCCTACTACGCGACCGAGCTGCTGCTCACCGAGGGCAGCTGGGCGAACCTTGGCGACGCGCCCTGCTCATCCTCGTTCCCCTGGATGCCGATGTTCACCACCTCGACCGGCTACCTGCGGGCGGTTTCGCGGGCCCTGCAGTCGCGCGGCTACATCGAGGAGATCGTCTCCACCTACACCGTGCCGGGCAACGTCGCCCAGGGCGGTGGCATCGACCAGTACGGGCAGATCTCCGGCTTCATGAACTTCGAGATCGGCGCCCAGGGGCAGGGGGCGAAGTACGTCCTCGACGGGCTCGACTACGGCGCCGCCGTCTTCAACCCCGAGGGCGACATGGGCGACGTCGAGATGTGGGAGCTGGTCAAGCCGATGATCTACCTCGGTCGCCAGATCAAGCCCAACACCGGCGGCATCGGCCGCCACCGCGGCGGCTCCTCCTTCGAGACGCTCCTCCTCGTCAACGGCACCCAGGACTTCGAGATCGAGAACATCGGCGCCGGCGGGATGCTCACCTCGCCGGGGCTCTTCGGCGGCTACCCGGCGCCGAGCGCCTACGTCCACAACGTCTTCGACTCCGACATCTTCGAGCAGGCCGCGGCGGGCAAGGCCTACCCGGTCGGCGACGTCAGCGGCGAGGAGTCGGCGATGTCGGCCTTCGCGGGACGTCATCAGATCGAACAGGACCCCTACACGATGATGATCGCGGTCAAGACCGGCGACCTCTACCTCTCCTCCGGGCGCGGTGGCGGCGGCCTCGGCGACCCGCTGCTGCGCGGCGAGACCCAGATCGAGGAGGACATCGCCGGCGGCCACATCCAGCGCCACTGGGCCGAGCGCGCCTACGGCCTCGAGAACCGCGACGGCCGGATGCACGCCCGCCTCGATCGCGCCCGCCCGGCGAGCGAGTGGTGGGGCGAGCAGCGCCGGCGGATCCTCGACCAGGACCTGATCGAGACGGTGAAGGTGATGTTCGCCGAGTCGATGCGCCTCGAGCCGGGCTGGGCGGCCGAGTTCCGTGGCTTCTGGGACCTGCCCGAGGACTTCGACTTCGACGTCATCACCCCGACCGTGATGGTGCAGCGGGCCGCGCCCGGCAAGGTCACGCCGGAGGAGTCGACCGCGGCCTTCCTCGCCGCGTCGGAGGTCTACCTCCCCGAGGGCGGCCAGGCGGCGGTGCCTGTGACCACCGAGGTGACGGCGGAGACCCTCGCCGACCTGCTCGACGAGAAGCTCTCGCGCCGCGCCGTCAAGGACATCCAGTCCTCGATCAAGGACCCCGACCGCTTCGACAAGTGGGTCGCCGTGCTGCAGACCCGCGTCGACTACGACGACCCGATCGTCCTCCCCTACGGCGAGGGGATGAACATCGTCCGCCGCGCCTCCGACGGCGAGCTGATGATCCGCACCGACGCCGGCGCCGACCTCTGCCGCTGGGACGAGAACTGGAAGATGCACGTGCCGATGTTCGTCCGCGACACCGACGACCTCTACCGCGAGGTCTACCCCGAGCTCGGCCACCCCGAGGGCGACTGGCAAGAGCTCCGCGAGTTCTACTGCCCCCTCTCCGGCCGCCTCCTCGAGACCGAAGCCGTCCCCCCGGCCTACCCCGTGATGCACGAGTACCTCCCGGACATCGAGGGCTTCTACAAAGGCTGGCTAGGGCGCGACGTCCCCTGAGCTCGTGCCGCCCCGGGTCGCGAAGCTGCTCTCTGGGCGGCTGCGAATCTGTACCCCAGGGCTCCGCGAATCTGTTCCTAGGGAGGTCCGAATGACGACTGTGCAGTTGAGCCGGTCATAGGCGGCTTAACTGCACGGACGTGACTGGCGCTGCGTCGGCCGGTCAGTCGGCGGCGTTGAAGAAGACGCGGTCGGCGTTGCCGGCGGCGTAGGCCTCGAGGATCGGGGTGGGGAGGTCGAGGTTGGCCAGGTCCCCGACGCACTTGTCGATCTCCAGAAGGGGGTGGTCGGAGGCGAACATCACCTTGTCGGGGCCGCGGGTGCGCATGTAGTGGAGGAGGGAGTCAGGGAGGTAGCGGGGGCGGTAGGCGGAGGTCATCAGGTGGAGGTTCGGCCACTTGATCATCAGGCGGATGGCGAGGTCCCACCAGGGGTCGGCGCCGTGGGCCATGACGACGACGAGGTCGGGGAAGTCGAAGCAGACGCGGTCGAGGTGGATCGGGTCTTGGCAGGCGCTCGGGAGGGGCGGGCCGGGGACGCCGCTGTTGATCTGGATCGGCAACTCGAGTTCGACGCAGGCCGCGTAGACCGGGTAGTGGCTCGCGTGGGTCGGCGGCAGGTCCTGCATGAAGGGGACGATCTTGGCGGCGACGAGGGGGAGGTCGGTGGCGGCACTCCGGAGCTTATGGACGGCGCCCATCATCCCCCGCGGGTCGACCCGGCCCGCCAACGTGAGCCGCTCGGGGGCGGCTTCGACGACGCTGATCGCGTGCTTGGAGGGCCGGTCGAGATTCAGGTCGAGGATCGCCCGCTCGACCCCGTTCGCCTCCATCGCCTCGAGCAGCTCGCTCGCCTCCAGCCGCCGCAGGCCCGCGCGCCCCGATCCCAGGTAACGCTCCGCCACCGCGATCATCCACGGCTCTTCTCCCCACTCGGGCATGTCGGCGTTCATCCAGGGGTCGATGATCCGCATCGCTGCTCCTCTCCCCCCGGCTCAGGCCGGGTCGCCCGGCACCGCGGTCGCCCGCGACCGCGCCCAGGCGCGACGCTCCTCATGAGGCGTCGCCGCGTATTCGGCCATCGCCGCCGCGCCCTCGTCGGTCAGCATCGTCGCCAGGAAGCAGTCGGCCTCGACCCGCAGGCCCTCGCTCAGCGGCAGGGAAGAGCCGCGCAGGACAGCCCGCTTCGCCGCCGCGAGCGCGGGTCCGGAGCGCGCCGCCAGCTCCTCGGCCACCTCGATCGCCCGCGCGGTCGCGTCGTCGGCCACCTCGCTCACCAGCCCCAGCGCGAGCGCCTGCTCGGGGGAGACGATCCGCCCTCGCAGGATGAAGTCGAGCGCCGGCCCGGCACCGATGATCCGCGGCAATCGCTGCGTCCCGCCGCCGCCCGGGATGATCCCCAGCGACACCTCGGGGAAGCCGATCGAGAAGTCGCCGCGCTGGGCGATCCGGATGTCGCAGCCGAGCGACAGCTCGAGCCCGCCGCCCATCGTGTCGCCGCTCATCCCGGCGACGACAGGCTTCTCGAGGTCGCTCAGGTCCTGGACCAGCGCGTGGTAGCCGTCGTTGACGTCGGTGCCGAGGGAGCTCATCGTCGGCCGGTCGGCGGCCAGGCCGGAGAGCTCCTCGACGCTGTAGTGCGTCAGGTATCGGTCGGCGGGGCCGCCGGTGATCACCACCGCGCGGACCTCCGGCGCGCGCCAGGTCGGGATCAGCGCCGCCAGCTCCTCGACCCCCTCGCCGACGAAGTAGTTCATCGGCGCGTTGGTGTAGGCGGCGACTACCACGCCGCGGTCGGTCTCGGACGTGTCCCAGTAGGCCATGGGACGAGCCTGGCCGCTGCGCGCACCCGCCGGCGTGGCGCCCGGCGGCGCCTCTGGGGATTCGACAAACCCGCTTTCGCGAACGCCCTCGCGCGTCCCACGGCCCCGGCTAGGTTCGACCCGATGGCAGCCACGTCCGCCACGAACGGGGAGCTCGGGGGCAATGCGCTGGTCACCGGCGGCTCGCGCGGGATCGGCCGCGCCTGCGCCCTCGCCGCCGCCCGTCGCGGGGCCGACGTCGCGATCACCTACGTCGCCCACGCCGACGCCGCCGAGGCGACCGCCGCCGAGATCCGTGCCCTCGGCCGGCGCGCGATCACGATCCAGGGCGACGTCGGTGATCCCGCCGACAACGTCGCCGCGGTCGAGGCGACCGTCGCCGAGCTCGGACCGATCCGCTACCTCGTCGCCAACGCGGCCAACGGCACCTTCGGCCTCACCCACGAGATGGCGATGGAGGACTGGGACAAGACGATGGAGACCCACGTCCGCGCGCTGCTGTCGCTCGCCCAGGCGGCCCGTCCCTCGATGCGCGAGGCCGGCGGCGGCGCGATCGTCGCGATCTCCAGCCTCGGCGCCCAGCGCGTCTACGACGCCTACGCGGCCTTCGGCACCGCCAAGGCGGCGATCGAGACCCTCGTCCGCTACCTCGCCGTCGAGGGCGGTCCCGACGGCATCCGCGCCAACTGCGTCCGCGGCGGCGTCGTCCTCACCGACCTCTTCAAAGAAATCCCCGAGTGGGAAGCGATCGCCGCCGCGGCGGCCGAGCGGGCGCCTCTCGGCGCCGCCCTCGACCCGGAGGAGATCGGCGCTCCGGTCGCCTTCCTGCTCTCCGACGAAGCACGCATGGTCACCGGCCAGACGCTCTGCGTCGACGCCGGCTTCACGCTCCCCGGCTGAACAAGCCCCGGCTGAAAGGCGAGACACGATGGACTGGACCGCACCGAAGACCGCGCAGACCAACGGCATCACGATGGAGTACTTCGAGGAGGGCGAGGGCACCCCGGTGGTGCTCCTGCACGGCTTCCCCGAGCACCCCTTCTCCTGGCGCGAGCAGGTCCCGGCGGTGGTCGGCGCGGGCTTCCGCGCGATCGTCCCCAGCCAGCGCGGCTACGCCGGCACCGACGCACCCGCGGACGCGAGCACCTACAGCGTCAAGAACCTGGTCGCCGACCTGACCGGCCTGCTCGACGCCCTCGACATCGACAAAGCGATCTTCGTCGGCCACGACTGGGGCTCGATGCCCGCCTGGTACTCGGCGATCTTCGCCCCCGAGCGAACCCTCGGCATGGGCAGCCTCTGCACTCCCTTCTTCACCTGGGAGTCGCCCAAAGACATGATCGAAACCTACGACGAACTGCGCGGCCCCAATCACTATATGCGCACCTTCCAGGAGCCGGGGGTCGGCGAGAAGATCCTCGGCGACGACGTCGAGCACACCTTCCGCTCGCTGATGCGCGGCCGGGGGATGACCCGGGCCGAGTTCGACGCCGCCCCGAAAGCTATCCAGGAAGTTCCGGCCGGCGTCTTCGTCGCCGACCCGCAGCTGTTCGGCGAGCCGCTCGGCAGCGAGGAGGACCTGCGCTTCTACGTCGACGTCTACGAGAAGACCGGCTTCACCGGCGGTCTCAACTGGTACCGGGCGCTGCGCAAGGACTTCGAAGAGGCCCAGGGCTCGGAGTACGTGGTCGACATCCCCGCGCTGCTGGTCTACGCCTCCGACGACTGGTTCTTCTTCGAGGCGTCCTACGACGGCCTCGACGCCTACCTGCCGCAGATCGAGCAGCACGAGATCGCCGACGCCGGCCACTGGGTGCAGATGGAGAAGCCCGACGAGGTCAACGGCTACCTCACCGGCTGGCTGAAGTCGAACTTCGGCTGATGGCGGGCCTGGGCGGCAAGGTCGCGGCAGTCACCGGGGGCGGCTCGGGAATCGGCGAGGCGACCTGCATCCGGCTCGCCGCCGACGGCGCCCGGGTCGCGGTGATCGACCTCGACGAGGGCGCCGCGGCGCTGACCGCGAAGCTCGCCGGCGAGGGCCTGGCGGTCGTCGCCGACGTCAGCGACAGCGCCCAGGTCGACGCCGCGCTGGCGACGGTCGAGGCGGAGCTCGGCCCGCTCGACATCTGGGTCAACAACGCCGGCATCTCCGGCGGCGCCCACTCTGACCGGGTCAACCCGCGCGCCGAAGAGCAGCTGGCCCAGCTCACCGCCGGCGAAGAGGTGACGACGGCGCTCGAGGCGACCGCCGGGATGAGCGACGAGGAGTGGCGCCAGATGCTCTCGGTCCACCTCGACGGGACCTTCTACGGCACCCGTGCCGCGGCCCGCTCCATGGGCCCCCGCAGCAGCGGCACGATCGTCAACATGGC
>JAOPZF010000087.1 GCA_025964255.1 Solirubrobacterales bacterium
ATAGAGGCTGTCGCATAAAGCCGCGGCGATCACGCCGCTCCAGGCCCACCGACCCCGGGATCCGGGCCGACCACCGCCCCGCCTCACCCCGCGGTGAGGGCGAGACGGTGGCGGTGGAGCTTCAGCAGGTTGTGGGTGGTGGTCAGGAGCCGCCATTCCGAGCGCACCGCCGCCAGCCCCCTGCGTCTGAAGCGCCCGGCGCGTCGGTTCACCTTGATGTCGGCGAAGACGGGCTCGACCATCCACTTGCGCCTGCGGTAGAGGTCGGTCCCGGTGGGCGTGCGCAGCGCCCGGCGCATGAACTCATACGGACCGCCTGAGCGGTCGGTGCGCGGCCCCGCCCGGGAGTCGGCGTCGACGGCGACGAGCGGGATCGTCGGTCCCTCTCGGACCCGGTCGATCTGGGCGGCCGACCAGTAGCCGGCGTCGGCGAGGACGATCCCGGGGCGCCGCCTCGCGCCGGCCCGGTCAAGCTCGGCGACCGCGAGCTCCACCATCGGCGCGAGCGCCCGCGAGTCGTTGCCCTCGGTCAGGACCTCGGCGGCGATCACCACCTGGTGGCCGTTGGTCACCGCCTGGGCGTTGTAGCCCTGCAGGAAGCCGTGGGGGGAGCGCATCCTCTGCGAGTCGGGGTCGGTGGTGTTGACCCGGCCCTCGGGTCCCGCGGGCGGCTCGGCGGGCATCGGCGGGCGGCCCCGGCGGGGCCCCCCGGTCTTGGCCTCCTCGTAGGCGCGGTGGGCCTCCACGACGGTGCGGTGCTCATCCTCGAGCCGCCGGCGGCAGAGCTCCAGGCGCCCCGCCCGGTCCCGGGGGACCGGCTCGGGGTCTCCCTCGCGCTCCTCCTTCTGTCGGCGCAGCGCCTCGCGGATCCACTCCTTGCGGCCGCGGCGGGTCGAGAGCCCGGCGGGCAGCTCGTCGCCGCGGCGCTCGCCGTATCGCTCGTCCTCGGCGGCGTCGATCCGTCCCGCCTCGGCGAGGATCTCGCGGGCGATCTCCTCATGGTCGGCGTTCGCGTGGCCCGAGGCCTCGGCGGCGACCTTGGTCCCGTCGACGGCGAGGACCGCGGAGGTGGCGATCCCCGCCTCCACGCAGAGGCCGAGGACCCCGGTGAAGAGCCCCGCCAGTGCACCCTCATGGCGGGCGCGGAAGCGGGCGATCGTGGCGTGGTCGGGGACCAGGTTCGCGGCGATCACCCGGTAGGCGACGTCCTCGCGGCAGCGGCGCTCGATCTGCCGCGAGGAGCGCTCGCCGCCGGCGTAGGCGTAGAGCAGCAGGGCGACCATCATCTGCGGGTCGTGGGCGGAGCGGCCGTGGCCGTCTGCACGGTAGGAGGCGTAGAAGGGGCCCAGGTCCAGCTCCGCCACCGCCTCGATCACGAACCAGGCGAGATGGCCCTCGGGGAGCCAGTCGCGCATGTTCGGCGGCAGCAGCAGCTCTTGGTCACGCTCGCAGGGGAGGAAGTTCTGGGCCATGCGCCGATGCTCGCCGGCAGGGCGGACGGAGCGAGGTTTGTGCGACAGCCTCCATAGACCCCCCAATTCATGCAGCGCGTTTCCGGGCGATGAAGCTCTGTGACGTTCCATGACCCTTCGTCACGGGACACGCGCACTTCGTGGAGAAACACCACGCTCCCGGCGCTTGACACGAAGCTTCAACACCTCCCGCACCCCCGGCCGTCTCGGCCACGGCCACAGCCTGCCCGGGCCGTGGCCGAGACGGCCGCGTCTCTTCCACCTCGGGGCGCCAGCTTCCCCGCGGATGTGCGTCAAATTTCCCAGTCCGTTGCGGCGAACGTAACTTTTCGCGCACCATCGTTGCGTATTTCGGCCCTCCGGTTTATCCATGGAGACCATGACCGAGGTGGGCACCGAAAAACGCGTCGACGAGCTCTCGAAGCGGGTCGATTCCGGCTTCGCTCAGGTCGACAAGCGCATTGACGACTTTCAGGGTGAGACCAGGGAACGCTTCAATCGCGTGGAAGGCGACATCCGGGAGCTGCGGTCGGACACCAAAGCCGGGTTCGATTCGCTCCAGCAACTGATGATCAGAGTCTGCGCCGGAACCATCGGCAGCATCATTGCCGGCGTCGTCGTGCTTCTTCTGTCGCATTCCTGAGCGAAAGCGCTCGGTAATAGCGGGGAAGGGGTCCGGAGTTAGCGACGAAGGCAGGCGGTTCCGTCACCTGCGGTTGACATGATCGGCGGACCCGTGAGTTCGCCTGCCGCAGTCCACCTCCATGCCCACAGCGAGTATTCGCTGCTCGACGGGCACTGCAAGATCGACGCGATGGCGGAGCGGGCGGCGGCGCTCGGGCAGCCGGCGCTCGGGCTGACCGACCACGGCGTGATGAACGGCGCCATCGATCTTTACAAGGCCTGCCACAAGCATGGGATCAAACCGATCGTCGGACTCGAGGCCTACCTCGTCGACGACCGCAAGACGATCAAAGAACAGACCCGGTACGAGCGCAATCACATCACCCTGTTGGCCGAAAACGACACCGGCTTCTCCAACCTGGTGAAGCTGACCTCGGCCGGCTTCCTCGAGGGCTTCTCCCGCGGCAAGGCGAACGTCGACATGGAGCTGTTGGAGCGCCACTCCGACGGCGTCATCGTGCTCAGTGGCTGCCTCGCCTCGCGGCTCTGCCGGCGGCTGGTCGAAGAGCGCGAGGACGACGCCCGCGCCCATCTCGACGACCTGATCCAGACCTTCGGCCCCGAGCAGGTCTACATGGAGGTGCAGAAGAACGGCATCGACGATCAGGACAAGGCCAACGAGGGGATCGTCCGCTTCGCGAAGGAGATCGGCCGGCCGCTTGTCGCCACCGCCGACGTCCACTACCTGACCCGCGACGATTACAAAAACCACGCGGCGCTCCTCTGCGTGCAGACGAAATCGACCCTGGCCGCGCCGAAGATGAGCTTCGACACGAACGAGTTCTACATAAAAAACTCCGAGGAAATGCACGAGGCGTTCGCCGAGTGGCCGGAGGCGGTGCCGAACTCGCTGGAGATCGCCGAGCGTTGCTCGCTGAACATCGAGCTGGGCAACATCCTTCTGCCGACTTACCCGACCGACACCGGCGAGGAGCCGAAGGACATGCTGCGCCGGATCGCCGACGAGGGGCTGCGCGCCCGCTACGGCGACCCGCCGCCCGCCGAAGCGGTCGAGCGCCTCGACTTCGAGCTCGGGGTGATCGAGGAGATGGGCTTCTCCTCCTACTTCCTGATCGTCTGGGACTTCATCAAGTGGGCGAAGCAGAATGGCATCGCGGTAGGCCCCGGCCGTGGCTCGGCGGCCGGCTCGATCGTCTCCTACGTCCTCCGCATCACCGACCTCGACCCGCTCGCCGAAGGCCTGATCTTCGAGCGCTTCCTCAACCCCGGTCGTAAGTCGATGCCGGATATCGACATCGACTTCTCGGTCCGCGGCCGCGAGCGGATGATCCGCTACGTCGCCGACAAATACGGCCGCGAGTCGGTCGCCCAGATCATCACCTTCGGCAAAATGGCGCCCCGCGCCGCCACTCGCGACGCCGCCCGGGTGCTCGGCTACGACTACGGGACCGGCGACCGCCTGGCGAAGCTCATCCCCGAGCCGATCATGGGCCGCAGCCCGTCATTCGCCGAATGCCTCAAGCCCGGCGAAGACCTCAAATCGACCTACGATGCCGAGCCCGACGCGAAAAAGATCATCGACGTCGCTCAGGGTCTCGAGGGGATCATCCGCAACAACTCGATCCACGCCGCCGCGGTGGTGATCTCCGGCGTGCCGCTGCACGAGGTGGTGCCGCTGCAGCTGGCCGAGGACAAGACCGCGCCGCCGCCGGTCAACGCCGAAGGCAAAACGGGGAAACCCGAGCGCCAGTACAAGATCGTGACCCAGTACTCGATGGGCCCGGTCGAGGAGCTCGGCCTGCTGAAGATGGACTTCCTCGGCCTGCGAAACCTCGACGTGATCGAGGACGCGATCGACATCATCCGGCGCTCGCGCGGCGAGGAGGTGTCGATGGACTCGATCCCGCTCGACGACGCGAAGACCTACAAGATGCTCGCCCGCGGCGACTCGACCGGCGTCTTCCAGTTCGAGTCCGACGGCATGCGCGACGCGCTGAAACGGGTTGGCCCGACCGAGTTCCGTGACCTGGTCGCGCTCGGCGCCCTCTACCGCCCGGGCGCGATGGCCTACATCCCCGCCTACGCGAAGGGGAAGAAAGACCCCTCGACCGTGCGCTACCCGGACCCGCGCCTGCGCCGGATCACCGAGGAGACGCACGGCTGCGTGATCTACCAGGAGCAGTTGATGGACATCTCGCGCTCGATGGCGGGCTTCTCCGGTACCGAGGCGGACGATCTGCGCAAGGCGATCGGCAAGAAGAAGCGCGACCTGATGGCGACCATGAAAGACAAATTCATGGAAGGGCTGGCGAAATCCAACACCGCCCCCAAAGTCGCCGCCGACCTCTGGAAACTGAACGAAGCGGCCGCCGACTACTCCTTCAACAAGTCGCACGCCGCCTGTTACGGGCTGATCTCCTACCGCACCGCCTACCTCAAGGCCAACTACCCGGCCGAGTACATGGCGGCGGTCATCTCCTCGGTGATGAGCACCAAAGACAAGGTGCCCTTCTTCGTCAACCGCTGCGCGGAAATGGAAATCGGCGTGCTGCCGCCGGACGTCAACACCTCCGACCACAGCTTCGTCGTCTTCGAGAATTCGATCCGCTTCGGCCTCGACGCGGTGAAGAACGTCGGCCACGCGGCGGTCGAGGCGATCCTCCGCACCCGCGGCGACGGCCCGATCACTTCGATCTACGACTTCTGCGAACGGGTCGACTCGCGCGCGGTCAACAAACGGGCGATCGAATGCCTGATCAAGTGCGGCGCCCTCGACTCGACCGAGGCGACTCGCAAAGGGATGCTCGAGGCGCTGCCCGCGGCGCAGGCGTCGGGGCAGAAGGCGCAGGAAGACGCGCAGCTCGGGCAGGGCTCGATCTTCGACTTCGGCGACCTCGGTGACGGTGAGGCCGGCGGTGGCCAGTCCCAGGCCCAGGCGCGGCCGCCGATCTCGGCCGCCGAGTTCGAGCGGACCGAGTTGCTGGCGATGGAGAAAGAGACGCTCGGCACCTACCTCTCCTCGCACCCGCTGACCGAGGTCGGGCCGGCGCTGCGGGCGAAGGTCGACTGCAGCCTCTCGGAGCTCGACCGCAAGCAGGACGGCTCCTGGGTCACCGTCGGCGGCATCGTCGTCGAGTGCAAAAAGATCCGCACCAAGAGCGGCAGCCAGATGATGTTCGCGACGCTCGACGACGTCGAGGGCCAGATCGAGATGCTCGTCTTCAAGGCCGACGAGGCCGAGAGCGCGCAGGTCATCGCCCCCGACGCCATCGTCATCGTCCGCGGCCGCATCGACCACAAGGACCGTGGTGAGACCAAGCTGGTCGTGCAGGAGGCGCAACGCTTCGAACCCGATGCCGCCGAGGTCGAGCGCGCCGCCAAGAACGCGCCGCCGGCCGGCAGCTCCGGTGGCCCAAGAGGCTCGGGCGGGATGTCGGGGGGCGGCATGTCCGGCGGCCCGTTCCAGTTCGAGGTGTCGGTCGCGAAGGCGGCCGATCCGGCCGTGCGTGAGGAGCTGAAGGCGCTCTTCCAGGACCACAAGGGCGAGTCCGACGTCCACCTCGTCGTGCAGACGTCGAACGGGCCGAAGAAGATCGTCTTCGGTGACGACTTCAAGGTGCAGCCGTCACCGAACCTCCGCTACGAGATCGGACAGTTGCTGGGCGCCGACGCGCTCGCCGCCTGAGAACGCCGCGAACCTGCTCGGGACGGAGTCCTCGGTCGCTTATGTGCAAAGCACACCGCGCTCCCTGCGTCCGCCGTCCCGCTTGGTTCTCACGTTCTCACCTCCCTAGACTTACCCAATGTCCGTAACTCGCACCGAGGTAGGGGAGTGCCGTCAATGTCGCTCTTTCTGCGACAAGATGATCGAGCCTCGCGCTTGCATCGAGATCGGCTGCCGCTTCGTCTACAGCTACGTCGACCGGCTCGACGGCCGTCAGTACGTCGGCTGCATGCAGGAAGTGTTCGGCGCCCAGGTGGACCTCGCGGCGGTGCAGGAGAAGGGCGGCTTCGGCGGCGTCAAGATGACCGGCTCCCCGCTGCCGCATTGCCCCTTCGAGGTCGAGCAGGCCTATAACGGCGAGGGCGAGTCATACGGCTGCGTCAACCACCGCTTCTTCGACTGCAACGACGACGGTCCCGAGGGCCTGCGCGCCTTCGACCTCCGCGACGCTGTTTGAATTTCCGTCACAAATCCCGGTACAACGACATGGATTTGTGTAACATCCTCCGCCGTGAGTGACGTCACCACCACGGCTCCCGATTCGGAGTCCGAGGAGATACCCGCCGGGATCGCCGGCGAGCCTCCCGCGACCGCGGAGGGCAAGGCGTTCACGCTCGACCTCACCCAGGACCAGGAGGACATCCGCGACTGGGTGCACGGTTTCGCCGAGGGTGTCGTCCGGCCCGCCGCCCACGAATGGGACGAGCGCGAGGAAACGCCCTGGCCGGTGATTCAGGAGGCCGCCAAGATCGGCCTCTACAGCTTCGAAGGACTAGCCCAATTCTGGGGCGACGAGACCGGCCTGACGCTGCCGATCGCCAACGAAGAGCTCTTCTGGGGGGATGCCGGGATCGGCATGGCGATCATGGGCACCTCGCTCGCGGTCGCCGCGATCTTCGGGCAGGGGACGCCGGAGCAGATGGGGGAGTGGATCCCGCAGTGCTTCGGCACGCCGGACGACGTCAAGGTTGCCGCGTTCTGCGCCTCCGAGCCGGACGCCGGCTCCGACGTCTCGGCGATCCGCACCACCGCCAAGTACGACGAGGCCAAGGACGAATGGGTGCTGAACGGCCAGAAGGCCTGGGCGACCAATGGCGGCATCGCCAACGTCCACGTGGTGATCGCCTCGGTCGACCGTGAGCTCGGCTCGCGCAGCCACGCCGCCTTCGTGATCCCGCCGGGGACGCCGGGCTGCGAGCAGGGCGCCAAGGTCAAGAAGCACGGCCTGCGCGCCTCGCACACCGCCGACGTCCACCTCGACGATTGCCGCGTCCCGGGCGCCTGCCTCTTGGGCGGCAAAGAGAAGCTCGACGAACGCCTGGCGCGGGTGCGCGAAGGCAAGAAATCGAAATCGCAGGCGGCGATGCAGACCTTCGAGTCGAGCCGGCCGGTGGTCGGCGCGCAGGCCCTGGGGATCGCCCGGGCGGCCTACGAGTTCGCGCTCGAGTACGCCAAAGAGCGCCGCCAGTTCGGCCGCGCGATCATCGAGAACCAGGCGATCGGCTTCACCCTTGCCGACATGAAGATGGAGATCGACGCCGCCCGGCTGCTCGTCTGGCGAGCCGCCTGGATGGGGCGGACCGGCAAGAGGTTCGAAAACGCCGAGGGCTCGATGTCGAAGCTGAAGTCCGGCGAGGTCGCCGTCTGGGCGACCGAGCGGGCGATCCAGATCCTCGGCGGCAACGGCTACACCCGCGAGTTCCCGGTCGAGCGCATGTCCCGCGACGCCAAGATCTACACCATCTTCGAGGGCACCTCCGAGATCCAGCGCCTGGTCATCGCCCGCGCGATCTCCGGCGTCCACATCAAGTAGTTCCGAATTTACGGCGGGAGAGCGAGGGTCGAGCCGGGGGGCTCGGCCCTTGTCGCCTGCCCTGAGGCGGCGTGGGAGCGCCTCGCGGTGTCCTCGGTCGCTCGCCTCGGGTCACGCACCTGAGTGCGCTCCCCTCGGCTCGCTTCCCTGCGTCCTTGCGAGGCTGGCCCACGCCGCCTCAGGCCCGGCCGGTTACTTCTCGCGGCGTTTGAGGCCTTCGCGGCGCAGGCGTTTGGCGAGGGTCACTTCGGCCTTGCTGGTGCCTTTCTTGTCCGGGCCCGGGGTCTCCATCGTCGCCGGGAGGCCCTCGAAGCGGGGCTCGGAGAGGAAGGCGGCGAGGCCTTTGCGGCCCATCTCGCCTTTGCCGATGTTGGCGTGGCGGTCGAGGTGGGAGCCGAGCGGGGCGGCGGCGTCGTTGACGTGGACGGCGCCGAGGCGCTCGATGCCGATCTTCTCGTCGGCTTCGTCGAGGACCGCCGCCAGGTGCTCTTCGTCGGTGACGTCGTAGCCCTGCACGAACATGTGGCAGGAATCGAGACAGAGGCCAAGCCGATCGCCACCGCCCGACAGCTCGATCAGCTCCGCGGTCTCATCGAAGTTGCGCCCGATCAGGCCCTTGTGGCCGGCCGTCTGCTCGAGCAGCAGCTTGCAGCCGTCGGTTTCCTTGAGCGACGCGGCGATCACTTTCCCGGCCCGTTTCAATGCCGGCCCTAGCGCTTCCCCTTTGGTCGAGCCCGGGTGGAGGACGACGCCCTTGGCTCCGATCCCGTCGCCGATCCGCAGCGCGTTGGTGAGGGTGTCGCGGGACTTTTTGCGCAGGTCTTTGTCCGTCGTCGCGCAGTTGATCAGGTAGATGGCGTGGATGATCACGGCTTCAACCTTGGAATCGTCCATCGCCTCTTTGAAGGCGGCGAAGTCCTCGTCGCCGTATTTCGTCGGCCGCCACATCCGCGGGCTCTGGTTGAAGATCTGGATCGATTCGCAGCCACGTTCCTGACCGCGCTCGACGGCTTTCTCGAGGCCGCCTGCGGTGGAGACGTGGGCGCCGACAAACATGGTCGCCATCCTAGGTGACCCCGCTGTGGAAACATCACCGCCGATGACCGACGCCGACGCCGCCCACCGTTACCGCTTCGCCCCTTCGCCGACCGGCGCGCTCCACATCGGCGGCGCCCGCACCGCGCTCTACAACTGGCTCGCCGCGCGCCACGCGCCCGACGGCCGGCTGATCCTGCGGATCGAGGACACCGACCGCGAGCGCTCGACCACCGAGAACGTCGACCAGATCCTCGACGCGATGGAGTGGCTTGGGCTCACCTACGACGAGGGGCCGATCTCCCAGGCCGGACGCGCCGATCGCCACGGAGCGGCGCTCGAGCAGCTGCTGGCCTCCGGCGCCGCCTACCGCGACGCCGCCACCGGCAAGGACGTTGAGGCCTGGAAGAAGGTGCACGGCGCCGGCCGGGGCTACCGTGGCACGCCGACCGAGGAGCCCGGCGCCGCGATCCGCCTGCGCGTCCCCGACGATGGCGAGACGATCGTCGAGGACGTCATCCACGGCCCGGTCGCCTTCCCCAACGGCTCCTACGACGACTTCGTCATCGCTCGCGCCGACGGCTCGGTCCTCTACAACTTCGCGGTCGCGGTCGACGACGCCGAGATGGGCGTCACCGAGGTGGTCCGTGGCGACGACCACCTCTCCAACACGCCGAAGCAATTGCTTGTGCTGAAGGCGCTCGGCCACGAGCCGCCCCGCTACGCCCACCTGCCGCTGCTCCACGGTCCCGACGGCAAGAAGCTCTCCAAGCGCCACGGCGCCGCCTCGGTGCAGGAGCTGCGCGAGGCCGGCTACCTGCCCGCCGCGGTCCGCAACTACCTGGCGCTGCTCGGCTGGGGCACCGACGATGACACGACGCTGATGTCGACCGAGGAGCTGATCCGCCGCTTCGAGGTCGCCGACGTCGGCAGGTCGGCGGCGATCTTCGACGAGAAGAAGCTGCGCTGGCTGAACGGGCGCTTCATGCGCGAGATGCCGCTCGACGAATACACGGTGGCCGTGGCCCGTCACCTCGGTCGCGAGGCCGACGAGCGCCTCCGCGACGCCTGCGCGATCACCCAGGACAAAGCGCAGACGCTGGAGGAGGTCTGGCCGCTGATCCGCTTCCTCTACGAGCCGCCGGTCGACGACGAGAAGGCCTGGGCCAAGGTGATGAAAGAGGGGACGGGGGAGATGCTCGACGCCGCCGCCGAGGTGCTGGGCGCGCTCGAGCCCTACACGCCGGACGCGATCGAGGGCGCGCTGGCGCCCCTGCTCGACCGTTTCGACGTCAAACCGGGCCGTCTGTACCAGCCGCTGCGCGTCGCGATCACCGGAACGTCGATCTCGCCGGGGATATTCGAGTCCCTCGCGACCCTCGGCCGCGAGCAGACGGTTTCACGCCTGCGGGACGCCTCTCGGCGCCTTTCAGACTCGGCTTGAACGAAATCCCTCAAGTTTCGGACGCCTGCATACCAAATACATAGGGGGTGGGGGCTAAACCATCTCTGCCCAACTGCCGATGGTGTGCGGGATGGCAAGCACGACCACCCAATCCAGCGGCCGCGTGGCGGCCTCCGAGGCGGCAGCGCGCAACGCACGCGGGGCGCCCGCGCCGGGCAGTCGCCTGGCCGAGGCCTTCGAGGCGGTAGAGCGCTTCCCCGTCCTGATCGAGTCCCGCGAGCGGGTGATCGCCGCGGCGACCGCCGAGACGGCGCGGGTAGGTGACCTGATCGAAACGGTCGAGGCCGACGTCGCCCTGTCGATCTCGGTGCTGCGCTTCGCCAATCGCGGCGGCATGACCGCGGGCGGTGTCGCCGGCATCCCCGACGCGGTCGACGTGCTGAAGCCCTCCGGCGTGCTGGCGATCGCCGGCACCGCGCCGAGCTTCGACTTCTTCGAGCCCAACAGCGCCTGGGAGCTGAAGCCGGAGCGCTTCCGCGTCCACGCGCTCGCCACCCAGCGCGCCGCCGACCAGATCGGCCGCGCCGTCGGCTGGCCCGAACGCGACGAGCTCGCCGCGGCGGCGCTCCTCCACGACATCGGCCGGCTCGTCATCTCCCGCCTGCACCCGGGCTACAAGGTCTACTTCGACGCCGCCTCGCGCACCCCCGAACAGCGGCTCCGCGACGAACGCGAGCAGCTCGGGATCGACCACTCGCTGGTCGGCGGCGTGCTGGCGCGACGCTGGAACCTGCCGCAGCGGCTCGCAGTCGCGATCGAGCGCCACCACGCCGAGGACGCCGAAGGGCTCGCCGCGATGATCGGCGTCGCCGACATGGTCGCCCACTACACGAACGGCGAGGCGATCTCGCCCGAGCGGCTGACCGCGGCCTCCGAGCGGATCGGGCTAGGCCCCGACGGGCTCCGCGATCTCCTTTACGAGCTGCCCTTGTCGGCCTCTGATTCGAGCCGGATCAGCGAGCCGTGCCCGCTCTCGGCGCGTGAGCTCGACGTCCTCCGGCACCTCTCGGAGGGGATGGTCTACAAGCAGATCGCGACCGAGATGCACCTTTCGGTGTCGACGATCCGCACCCACCTGCACAACGTCTACGGCAAGATCGGCGCCGTCGACCGCGCCCAGGCTGTTCTCATCGCCCGCGACCGCGGCTGGATCTGACGCGCCTGGCCCGGCGCATCTCGGCGTCCTCGGTCGCTCGCCTTCGGGTCACGCACCGGTGTGCGCTCCCCTCGGCTCGCTCCCTGCGTCCTTGACCTGCTTGGTCCAGACGCGTCAGACGATCAGTGATTCGCGCAGGCCGATGGCGACCGCGTGGGAGCGGTTCTTCGCCTCGAGTCGCGAGAGAGTGCTCTTGATGTGGGTCTTGACGGTCTCCTCGGAGAGACCCAGTTGGCGCGCCGCGACCGTCGTCGACTCGCCGTCGGCGAGCAGCTGCAGGATCTGGCGCTGGCGGGTCGTGATCACCCCGCGGGAGCCTTTCGGCGGCACCAGCCCGTCGACGAAGCGCTCCTGTGCCGCCGCCGCTACAGCCGCCTTGCGCAGCTCCTCGGGCCCCGCTGTTCGCGAGACGTAGGCGGCCGCGCCGGCGCCGAGCGCGGCGTTGGCGAGGTAGCGCTCCGGCCGGTCGCCGTGGGCGACGATCCCGAGCACCGGCGCGGCACGGTGCATCGCGCGGATCGCCTCCGCGCCGCTGATCGAGGCGCCGTTGCCGTTCGGGCGCCAGCCCATGTCGAGGATCGCGATGTCGAAGTCACCGATGTCGCGCACGAGGTCGACCGCTTCCTCGCGCCCGCTCGCTTCCTGCACCTCGAAATCCTTGGACAAGACGTTCCGGACCCCCAACCGAACCAACGGGTGGGCATCCACGACAAGACAATGGGGGCGTTCGCTCAGGACTGGTTCCGATCACTCGTTTGCTGATGGGCACCCGGGTGGAGGCCTGCGCCCTACTGCTCCGATCCTAACCAAGGCCGGACGGTGCGGTACAAAGTCATTGTGATCTCGATCACCTCAAAGTCGCGCTATGCGGTCGTCGCGCTTGCCGAGCTCGCCAGATCGGGGGAGCGGCCCGTGCCGATCAAAGAACTTGCCGAACGTCGGGACATCCCCGAGCAGTTCCTCGAGCAGCTGTTCTCGACCCTGCGGCGCGCCGGTCTCCTCACCAGCCACCGAGGGATGCGTGGCGGCTACACCCTCTCTCGGCCGCCCGAAGAGATCACCGTGCTCGAGGTCGTCCAGGCCCTCGACGGCAAAATCGGCTCCGAAGCCGACGAGGCCGGCGGCATCTGGGCCGAGGGCGTCGGCGCCCTGCGCAAGGTCTTCGGCCAGACGACGATTGCCGAAGTTGCCCGTCGCGAGGCCGAAGAGGCCGGCTCCGGTATGTACTTCATCTGACCACGCCCACATCGGTGTCGGGAAGGTGAAAGAGCCGCTCGCCTGCTAGACAGTCGGGGATGGGCATGCCTTCGGAGCGCACCAGGGACCTCGCGGCGCGAGCCTTGGTCTGGATCGGCTGGATCGTCGCGGCGATAGCGCTCGGCCTGGGAACCTGGTTCTTCTTCATCCGCCCGCCGTCCTGACGCCGGCAGCGGACTAGGTCCGGCGAGCTACTTCGGTTCGTTCAGGGCGACCGCGGTGCGGATCAGGCCTTCGAGGGCCTCGGTGTCGATGTCCTCGCCCTCGTGGATGTCGATCGCGCGGCGGACGTTGCCGTCGAGGCTCGAGTTGAAGAGGCCGGTGGGATCATCGAGGGAGGCGCCCTTGGCGAAGGTCAGCTTCACGGCTTTCTTGTAGGTCTCGCCGGTGCAGATGATGCCGCTGTGCTCCCAGACTGGGACGCCGCGCCATTTCCAGGTCTCTTCGACTTCGGGGTCGGCGGATTTGATGATCGCCCGGACCTGGGAGAGGGTCTCGCCGCGCCAGTCGCCCAGCTCGGCGATCCGTGCGTCGATCAGCTCCGAAGGGGAGTCGGCCATCGGCGTAAGCCTAGTCCTGGCACGGACGGCGGCGCCAGTGTGCCGCCGCCCGTCCGAACTCAGTTGGCCTTGCTGACCGAGGCGGACGGAATCCGCGCATCGACGTCGGAGAGCTTCATGCTCACCCCCTTTCCCCTGTCCAGATGCGGATGACTGAGGCCGTCCAGTTGCCCCCGGGGACGGCCGAAACCATTTGTATGCACGGTCCCGTACCCCTATCGGGACGGAGGAGAGATGGACGTCGCGTTTTAGGTCACTATGCTTCTTCACGCGAATGGAATCGAGTGATCGAACTAACCCAATAGGTACGACGTTGAAGGCGACGCGCGCCGAACGCGATCGGTCGACCGCCGCCGCGGTGTTGGCTCATCCGCTGAGGGTGCGGATCCTGGCGCTGCTGAACGAGCGCGACATGAGCCCGATCGAGTTTTGCCGCGAAGGCTTCGCGCCCTCCACCATGGACGTCTCACACGTCGCGTACCACTTCCGCGAGCTGGCCGAATACGGCTGTCTGACGATGGTCGAGAAGAACAAACGGCGGGGCTCGATCGAACATGTCTACCGGGCGGTCGGTCGTGCCTACTTCTCCGACGCCGACTGGGCGGCGCTGGAGCCCGACGAGCGGATCAAGATCAGCAAGGCGATCCTCCAAGGGCTCATCGCCCGCGCCGATGAGGCGATGATGGCCAGGACCTTCGAGACCCGCGAGGACCGCCACCTCAGTTGGATCGCGATGAAGCTCGACGAACAGGGCTGGAAGGAAATGGTCACGACCCTGTCCGCCGCGTTCGGCGAAGTCGAACAGATCCGCACCGACGCCGAAAAGCGGCTGGGCGATTCCGGCGAGGACCCGATCACCTCCACCTGCGCGATTCTCGGCTTTCCCTCGCCGTCGGTTCCCGAGCGTTCGGGACTGGCGGCCGATTAGCCGCCTAGAGTCCTCGACTTGGACGGCGAAGCTCGCACAACCGAGCGGTTGACCCTGCGGCCCCCTGGCCCCGGCGACGGGCCTGGCTACCGCGCCCTGCTGATGCACCCGACCGTCGGCGAGTGGCTGCGCCCGCAGCCGCTGGAGCCGTTCGAGCCCGCCGACGGCGATGCCTGGCTGCGCGAAGACGAAGCCCACTGGGAGCGCTTCGGGTTCGGGCCGTGGGCGGTGATCGAGCGGGAGAGCGGCGACTACCTCGGCCGGGTCGGGCTGCGCTGGACCGACGTCGGCGACCGGGCCGGGATCGAGGCGCTGTGGGCGATCGATCCGGAGCGCCACGGCGAGGGCTTCGCCGCCGAGGCGGCAGCGGCGGCGCTCGCGTTCGCCGCCGAGCTGGAGCTCGACGAAGTGGTGGCGATGATCCTGCCGATCAACGCGGCTTCGCGACGGGTCGCCGAGAAGATCGGCATGGAGCCCGCGGGGGAAGTCGAGCACGCCGGTTTCGACCACCTGTTGCTCCGCTCCGAGCCGCGGCTAGACTCGCCCCGATGAGGATCGGGTCCGAGGCCTCGGCCGTCGTCGGCAACACTCCGATGGTGCGGCTCGGGCGCCTCGGCCAGGGGCTGTTCGGGCAGGTCTGCGTGAAGCTCGAGTACTTCAACCCCGGCGGCTCGGTGAAGGACCGGATCGGGGTGGCGATGATCGACGCGGCCGAAGAGGCGGGGGAGATCAAACCGGGGCGTTCGATCGTCGTCGAGCCGACCAGCGGCAACACCGGGATCGCCCTGGCGATGGTCTGCGCGGCACGCGGCTACGAGCTGATCCTGACGCTGCCGGAAGGGATGAGCCGCGAGCGCAACAAGTTGCTGCGCGCCTACGGCGCCAAGGTGCGGGAGACGCCGAGCCTCGGCGGGATGCAGGAGGCGGTGGCGCTCGCCGAGCAGATCCGCGACCAGCGCAAGGCATTCATGCCGATGCAGTTCTCCAACCCGGCCAACGCCGAGGCACACCGGCGAACCACCGCGGAGGAGATCTGGCGCGACTGCGACGGTGAGATCGGAGCGTTCGTCAGCGGCGTCGGGACCGGCGGCACGATCACCGGGGTGGGGCGGATGCTGAGGGAACGCTCGCCGGAGACGCTGATCGTCGCGGTCGAGCCCGCCAGTTCCCCCGTCCTCTCCGGCGGCCAGGCCGGCCCGCACAAAATCCAGGGCATCGGCGCGGGGTTCGTGCCGGAGGTGCTCGACCGCTCGGTGATCGACGAGATCATCGGCGTCGGCGACGAGGACGCGCTCGAGGCGGCGCGCCGGGCCACCAGCGGCGAGGGCGTGCTCGCCGGGATCTCCGCCGGGGCCAACATCCACGCGGCGCTCGAAGTGGCGGCGCGGCCGGAGATGGCCGGCAAGAGGGTCGTGACGATCGTCTGCGATTCGGGCGAGCGCTACATGTCCCTACCCTTCTTCGCACCATGAACAAGGGCGCCTTCGCAGAGATCCGTGCCGACGTCGCCGCGGCGCGGGATCGCGACCCGGCCGCGCAGGGCGTCTCGACCTTCGAGATTCTGACCAGCTGGGCCGGGGTGCAGGCGCTGCTCGCGCATCGGGTGTCGCACGCGCTGCGGCGGGCAGGCGTCCCGCTGCTGCCGCGGACGATCGCCTACCTGACCCGGTCGATCACCGGGGTGGAGATCCATCCGGCGGCGGAGATCGGCTCGCGCTTCTTCATCGACCACGGCTCCGGCGTGGTGATCGGCGAGACGGCGAAGATCGGCGATTGCGTGACGCTCTACCAGGGGGTGACCCTGGGCGGGACCGGCTTCCAGCGCGGCAAGCGCCATCCGACCGTTGGCAACAACGTCACGATCGGCTCGGGGGCGAAGCTGCTGGGGCCGATCGCGGTCGGCGACGGGGCCAAGATCGGCGCCAACACGGTCGTCGTCGAGGACGTGCCGCCGGGGGCGACGGTGGTCGGCAACCCGGGCCACCCGGTGCGGGTCGAAGGTCGGAAGCTCGAGGGACCCGACGCCGACTGGATCCACCTGCCCGACCCGATCGCCGACGCGATCAAGGCACTGTCGGGGCGGATCGCCGAGCTGGAAGCGCGGCTGGCCGAGGTCGACGGGGGCGAGGCCGCGGCGGCGGAGAAGCGCGAGAGCGCCGAGATCGCGCCCCGCACAGGTAGGTCGTCCGCCGGGGGCTGAGAAGATCCCGGCGTGATCAAGCGCCTGCTCGTCCCGCTTGCGTTGCTCGCCCTGGCCGCCCTGGCGGTGACCGCCTGCGGCGGGAGCGGCTCGAGCGCCGAAGACGAAGTCACCGAAGTGATCGAACAGGCGGCGACGACGAAGGATCCGAGCAGCTGCACCGAACTGCAGACGCTCCGCTTCACCGAACAGAACACCGGCGAAAAAGGCAAGGCCGCGATCAAGAGCTGCGAAGAATCGGCGAAGGAAGAAGAACAAGCCGAAGAAGCCAAGGTCTCCAACGTCTCTGTCAACGGCGAAAAGGCGACTGCCGAAGCCGAATTCATCGGTGGCTCGCTCGGCTCCCAGACCCTCGCGATCGCCCTGGTCGAAGAGGGTGGCGACTGGAAGCTCGACCAGATCGAAGGCTTCGCCAACTACGACGGCAAGGCACTCGAAGAATCGTTCCTGAAGCGCTTCGAAGAATCCTCCGAAGGCCTCACCAAGAAGCAGTACACCTGCATCGCCGAAGGCATCGGCAAAGCAAGCACCGCCGAAGCCGAAGCAATGTTCCTCAGCGGCGCGTCGACCAAGATCGAAGAACTCGCCAAGGGCTGCGCGTAGGGCGGCCCCACGACCCCGCCCCTGAGGGCCCCGCCGCACCCCTGGCTATGCTCGACAAGTGAGCTTGCAGGCCGACCGAGAGTCTTCCGCGGGCGCCGAGAAAGACCTTTTCGGCGCTCCTGACGCCATTCCCGAGGGGGCGCCTACCGAGCCTGGGGCGGACCGGATCGAGCGGCTGCTCGCCGGGCTCAACCCGCCGCAGCGCGAGGCGGTCGAGCACGGTGGCGGGCCGCTGTTGGTGCTCGCCGGGGCCGGGTCGGGGAAGACGCGGGTGCTGACGCACCGGGTCGCGTATCTGCTCGCGACCGGCGAGGCGCGGCCGGGGGAGATCCTCGCGATCACCTTCACCAACAAGGCCGCCGCCGAGATGCGGGAGCGGGTCGGAGGGCTGATCGGGCGGTCGGTGCGGGCGATGTGGGTGACCACCTTCCACTCGGCCTGCGCGCGGATGTTGCGGGTCGACGCCGAGCGCCTCGGCTACTCCAAGGGCTTCACGATCTACGACCAAGGCGACTCGCTGCGGATGGTCAAACGGTGCCTGGCCGAGCTCGGCGTCGATCCGAAACGGTACCCGCCGCGCGCCGTCCAGTCGAAAATCTCCGGCGCCAAGAACCAGCTGATCGACCCGGGCGGCTACACGGAAATGATGGTCGGTGGCTTCGAGGAGGTCGTCGCCGAAGTCTTCCCGCTCTACGAGAAGCGGATGCTCGAGGCCAACGCGATGGACTTCGACGACCTGCTGGTCCGCACGGTCAACGTGCTGGAGCTGTTCGAGGACGTCCGCGAGCGCTGGCGCCGCACCTTCCGTCACGTCCTTGTCGACGAGTACCAAGACACCAACCACGCCCAGTACCGGATGCTGCAGCTGCTCGCCAAGGAGCACGGCAACCTGATGGTGGTCGGCGACGAGGACCAGTCGGTCTACAGCTTCAGGTCGGCCGATATCCGCAACATCCTCGACTTCGAGGCCGACTTCCCGGAAGCGGCGCTGATCAAGCTCGAGCAGAACTATCGCTCGACCCAGACGATCCTCTCCGCCGCCAACGCGGTCGTCGCCCACAACCGCGAGCGCCGCCCGAAGGAGCTCTGGACCGACATCGCCGGCGGCGACCCGATCCAGCTCTACGAGCTCGGCGACGAGCACGAGGAGGCGCGCTGGGTGGCGGGCGAGATCGAACGGCTGGCCGAGGAGGACGAGGTCAAACGCTCGGAGGTCGCGGTCTTCTACCGGACCAACGCGATGAGCCGCGTGCTGGAGGAGACGCTCGAACGCTTCGACGTCAACTACCAGGTGATCGGCGGCACCAAGTTCTACGACCGGGCCGAGATCAAAGACGCCTTCGCCTATCTCGGCTTCCTCGCCAACGGGTCCGACGTGATCTCCTTCGGGCGGATCGTCAACAGCCCCCGGCGCGGCATCGGCGACACCTCGCAGGGGCGCCTGCTCGCCTACGCGAACACCGCCGGGCTGACGATCTGGGAGGTGATCGAAAAGGCCGAGGAGGTGCCGGGCCTCTCCGCCGCGGCGATCAAGGCGGTCGGTCGCTTCTACGAGATGATGGACGCGCTCAAAGACCGGGTCGAGGGCGCCTCGATGCACTCACTGCTTGAGCGGGTCTTGAACGAGACCGGCTACCTGGAATCGCTGTCGGCGGAACGGACGGTCGAGGCCGAAGGGCGGGCCGAGAACCTCGAGGCGCTGGTCGAGGGCGCCGCCGAGTTCGACCGCGAGCGTGAGTTCGAGGGCGACAGCGAACTCGAGCCGCTCGAGGAATACCTGCAGTCGAACATGCTGCGCTCCGAGCAGGACGCGCTGGAGGGCGAGGAAAGCGAAAAAGTCACGTTGATGACTCTCCACAACGCGAAGGGTCTGGAGTACGACACGGTCTTCGTCATCGGCATGGAGGACGGCGCCTTCCCCCACATGCGGGCGCTCGAGGAGGGCGGCGAAGAAGAGGAGCGGCGGCTCTGTTACGTCGGCATCACCCGCGCCGAAAAGCGCCTCTATCTGACCTGGGCGCGCGAACGCCAGCTCTTCGGACGTTCCGAGCGCAACCTGCCCTCGCGCTTCATCGACGAGATCCCGGTCGAGCTGACCGAACGGAACTCGACCGCGGCGAGCGCCGGCATGACCTGGGGCTCCACCGCCTACGGGGCCGGCGGTTCCGGCGGCAGCACGAACGGCCTCTTCGGCGACTCGGCCCTCGGTGCGCCGGAGCCGGCGCCGTCGCTCGACCCGACCGGCGCGCTCGAAATGCGGGCCGGCGACGATGTCGTCCACGCCAGCTTCGGCGACGGAGTCGTCACCGGGACCGAACCGGGCGGCGTGGTCGTCATCCGCTTCACCGACGGCAAAGAGCGCAAGCTGATGGCCGACTACGCCCCGATCAAGAAGCGGTGACGATGGCTGCCCGGAGGATCGACGGCAAAGCCGTCGCGGCGGCGGTCAAAGAGCGCGTCAAGGTCGACCTCGCCGCCTACGAGGAGGAGTCGGGGCGCACGCCGGGGCTTGCGACGGTGCTGGTCGGCGAGGACCCGGCCTCGGAGATCTACGTGGGGATGAAGGTCAAAGCCTGCGCCGAGGTCGGGATCAACTCGATTCATCAGCAGCCGCCCGCCGCGATCCGCCAGGAGGAGCTCGAGGCCCTGGTCGAGGAGCTGAATGCCGACGACGCGGTCGACGGCATCCTCGTCCAGCTGCCGCTGCCCGACCACCTCGACTCCGACCGGATCGTGCAGAGGATCGATCCGTTGAAGGATGTCGACGGGCTGACGCCGGTCAATGCCGGGCTCCTCGCCCACGGGACGCCCGGGCTGACGCCCTGCACGCCCTCCGGCGTGATGGAACTGCTCGCCCACGAGGGCGTCGACCCGGCGGGGATGGAGGCGGTCGTGGTCGGGCGCTCGAAGCTGGTCGGCGTGCCGGTCGCGCGTCTGCTGCTGCTCGCCAACGCGACGGTGACGATGGCCCACTCACGCACCCGCGACCTCGATGCGACCTGCGCCCGCGCCGACATCCTCGTCGCCGCGGTCGGGGTGCCGAAACTGCTCGGCGCGGCGGCGATCAAGCCCGGCGCGGTCGTGATCGACGTCGGCGTCAACCGCACCGAGGAGGGCCTCTTCGGCGACGTCGACTACGACGCCGCGGCCGAGGTCGCCTCGGCGATCTCGCCGGTCCCCGGGGGCGTCGGCCCGATGACGATCGCGATGCTCCTCC
>JAOPZF010000092.1 GCA_025964255.1 Solirubrobacterales bacterium
TGCGTCTCGGCGGCGGTGAGCTCGGAGATGCGCGAGCCGACGTCGATCTTCTCCGCCCCGATCCTCGCCAGCGCCTCGCGCGCCCAGGCGGGCGCCTTCGAGTAGGACGGGCGCCGCCTGCGCGGCATCGAGAGCAGCATGTTCTCGACCACCGTGAGGTCCTCGGCCAAGGCCGGGTGTTGGTAGACGACGCCGAGTCCCAGCGCCTGGGCGGCGCCGGGACTGGCGGTCTTCAGGGTGCCGCCGGCGATCTCCACGGTGCCCTCGTCGGGCTGCAGAGATCCGGCGGCGACCGCCATCAGAGTCGACTTCCCGGCCCCGTTCTCGCCCAGCAGGGCGTGCACCTCACCGGCGCGGACCTCGAGCGTGACGCCCTTCAGCGCGCGTACCGCGCCGAAGGATTTGCGCACCTCGGTGAGCCGCAGGGCGATGGCGTGATCGGTTTGGGAAGTCGACTCCATGGCTTTCCTTACTGTGTTCGTTGGTACCTTTGGCTCAGCCTTCGAGCGCGATCTTGTTCATTTCGGCTTTCGACATCTGGTTCGAGAACGAGGTTTCCGGACCAGCTGACGGATCACATTTCGGTTCTTTGCCGGAGACCGAGTTCTCCCACTGGCCGAGGTTCACGATCCCGTTGTTCTTCAGCGCCGGCGGCGTGCCACCGGAGGCTTCGGCGATCGCGTACTGAGCGGCGTACTGGCCGAGCCAGTTCCGCGACGAGATCGTCATCAGCGGGAATTCATGCCCGTTTTCTTTTTCTTCTTTCCAGCTACAGGCCAGCGCGTTGGACTCGGCGGTGCCGATCGCCGGGATTTCCTTGCCGGCTGCCTGGAACGCCTGGACCTCGGCCTCGACCGAAGCGCCGTAGTCGTTGATCAGGCCGTTGATTTCAGGATGCTTGGCGAGGATCGCGGAGGTCAGCTTTTTGGTTTCCGCCGGGTCCCAGTTGGTGACCGGCCATTCTTCGCCGCTGATCGGTTCGACCAGTTCGACGCCCGGGTTTTCTTCCACCACTTCGGCGATCGCTTCGGCGGCGTTCGAGCTGACGGTGTTACCGGCGGGGCCACCCTCGTAGAGGAGCTTGCCTTTGCCACCCATCTGTTCGATGACCCATTCGGCCCATTCGCGACCGGCTGCCTTGGTGTCCCAATCGATGTACTTGGTCCAGTCGGTGCCTTCGGTACCGCACGGGTTGGCGGCCCAGGGGACGACGACGATGTCGTGCTGCACTGCCTGGCGCATCGCCGGGACCTCGGCGCAGTTGCCCGAGTCCGGGATCAGGACGATCGCGTTGGCGCCCTGGGAGATCATGCTCTGGATCCCCGAGACGGCCTTCTGCGGTTCGAAATCGGCATCGACGATGATTTCCTTTTCGACCGACGGACACGCTTTCGAGGCGATCTGCACCTGTTCAAGGGATTCCTTGGACCAGGAGTTCAGGCCGCCACCGTCCTGGATGCCCAGGGTGATGCCTTCCGGGCCGCAGTAGGCGTTTTCGCCCGATGCGGCGGTTTCGGTTTCGCCTTCGTTTTCGGCGGCGCCGCCGGAGCTTTCCGGTTCGGTTTCGGTTTCGGTGGCGCTTTCCGACGAGCTGCTGCTGGACGAGCTGCTGCCACCGCCACATGCTGAGAGCACGAGCGCGGCGAGCAGGGCGACCAACACCAGTAGCGCCGCTCCCTTCACCCGCGAGCGTTCAGGTCTTGCTGACATCGATTGAGTCCTCCTCCTTGTGTTCACTGAGAAGCGCGCGGCCATTGCCGTTCGCTGGGTCGTGGGAAGTCGTGTCGGCCGCGTCAACATCGCCCCTGCGGCCGGGCAGGATCTGGTTCCACGGAACATTGCGCAGGCCCATGCCGAGCGCGACGATCGCTCCCTGGATCAGGTACTCGACCGAGGTTTTGGCCCCGAGCGCCGAGATCACCTGTTCAAGCTGGGAGAGGAAGAGCACGCCGACCGCGGTGCCGATCACGCTGCCGCGGCCGCCACCGAGGGCGGTGCCGCCGAGCACGACCGCGGCGATCGTCGGCAGCAGGTATTCGTTGCCGGGGAGCAGCGGAGGCGACTGCAGGTAGCCGGAGAGCAGCGCGCCCGCGAGGGCGTAGGCGAGACCGGCGCCGGCGTAGGCGCCGAGCTGGTAGCGCTCGACCGAGAGGCCGGCGGCGCGGGCGGCGAGCGGGCTCGAGCCGACGAGGACGAATCGTCGGCCCCAGATCGTCCGCGAGATGAAGAGCGCAACGAGGACGGTGAGGACCACCGCGATCACGGCGAGGATCGGGATTCCCAGAACCTTGTCGGCGGTGAAGGTCTGCCAGTTCTTGGTCGCCTTGAAGGCGATCGAGCCGCCGGTCGCCTGGAGCACGACGCCGATGAAGATCGCGTTGGAGCCGAGCGTCGCCACCAGCGGGGTGATCCCGAAGCGGGTCACGGCGATGCCGTTCACCAGGCCACCCGCGAGGCCGACCAGGGCGACGATGATCAGCGCCGGGATCAGGTCGCCCTCGTTGCCGCCGGGAATGGTCACGATCAGCACCGCGCCCATCGAGAAGATGCCGGGGACGGAGAGGTCGAGGCCACCCTGCTGGATCACCAGGGTCTGGCCGATCGCGGCGACCGCGAGGATCCCGGCGAACGGCAGCATGCCCTGCAGGGCGGCGTGACTGAGGCTCCCCGAAGCAACGAAGGGGCTCACCACGAACAGTAGGAAGGTGGCGACCCAGATCGCAGCGAACGGGGACGCGACTCTGCTTTTAAGTGCGTTCAAGCTTCTCTCTCCAACCCAGATGCGACACCCTGTTTACGCCGCAGACGGAATTTGTACCACGTCGTTAAACACCCCGTCAAGGCCAAGCAAACATCTACTCCCTTTTTTGTTCAGGCGCGTTTGCACTGGAATACACACAGGGAGCCCCGGCCGGCCGCCACGAGGGCGGTCGGCCGGGGCTCCTGGGTGCGGCGGGAGTGGTTAGGCGCGGACCTGCTCGGGGATCCAGTCGCCGCCGGTACCGGCATCGGCGATGGTCGGATCCGCGGGCGCCTCGGCAAGGAGGTAGTCGCGCGTCTCGAGCGCCAGGCGCCTGACGCGATCGACGTCGACATCGGTCAGCTCGCCGTCGCGTTTGACGACGCGGCCTTTGACCAACACGGTGTCGACGTTGCCCGCGTGGGCGGCGTAGACGACCGCGCCCCACGGGTTGTTCATCGGGGTGAGGGCGAGGGTGTCGGTCTTGATCATGATCAGGTCCGCCTCCTTGCCCGGGGTGAGGCTGCCGACCTTGTCGTCGAGGCCGCAGGCGATCGCGCCCTGGAGGGTCGCGAACTCGACCATGTCCTTGCAGCTGAGTCGCAGCTCGTCGGAGAGCCCGGTGCCCTCCTCGACGCCCTTGGCGTGATCGAGCGCGCGCTGCGAGGAGATCGCGGTCTGCATCAGGCCGAACATGTCGCCGCCGATCGAGGAGCAGACGTCGACCGAGAGGCTCGGCCGGATGCCGGCATCGAGCAGGCGCCCGGTGGCGGGCCAGCCGTGGCCCATCTGCATCTCGACCGTGGCCGCGACCGAGGCGGTGCCGCCGGTGTCGGCGATCATCATCAGCTCGTCGTCGGCGAGTTCGTTGCAGTGGACGTAGGTGACCTGGTCGGAGAGGAGATCGTTCTGCTGCAGCCACTCGATCGGCCGCGAACGACCCCACTCGCCGTCGCCGACGTGGACCGAGATCCGCGTGCCGACCTCCCTGGCCAGCGCGTAGTCGGCGAGCGTCGCCTCTTTGGTCGCGAACTGCGGCCCGCGCAGCGCCATCGCCAAGGTCACCAGCTGATCCTCGCTGGAGAAGTACTCGTCGCGCAGGCGCTTGACGTCGTCGGAATGCGGGATCGGGCTCGGCAGGTTCGACCACTGCTCATTGCCCGAGCCGTGGGCGAAGACGGCGCGGGCACCGGAGTCTTTGAGGCCCTCGATCGCGGCGTCAGCGTGAGCCGGCGTGGCGAGGTTGTGGGACCAGTCGAGCAGCGTCGTGATCCCCGAATCGAGCGCCTCGGAAGTGCCGAGGAGGTTGCCGATGTAGGTGTCCTCGGGGCGGAAGTGCTTGGAGAAGCCCGAGTGGATCCCCATCAGGTAATGACCGAGGGTCCAATCGGAGGCGAGGAGCCGCAGCGGCGCCTGCCAGGTGTGCCTGTGGGTGTCGACGAAGCCGGGCATCGCGATCGAATCGAGCATCTCGATCCGCTCCGCGTCGGTGACGCCCAGATCGGTCCCGACATCGACGATCTTGCCGTCCTCGACCAGGATCTGCCCCGGTTCAAGCACGCCGAGACCCGGGTCCATGGTCAGTACGGTTCCAGCTTCGATCAGCAGTCGCTCAGCCAAAATTCCCTCCCTTTCCGCGGACGACTCTAACAACGTGACTTCACAGCCGTCAAGTGAAAGTACACACTGGGGGAGGCTGGCGGACGCAGCTAGTCGACGTGGTCGGGCCAGCCCAAGGGGAAGAGCTCGCGGTACTCGCGGGCCTCGTCGACGACGCGGGCGACGGAGGGGCGGGTCATCAGGGATGAGAAGTAGCGGGTCAGGTTGGGGAAGCCGGCCTCGTCCCAGCGGTTGACGACATAGGCGTAGTGGAGTGCGGGGGCGGCGGCGCAATCGGCGAGGGTGAAGGTCGGACCCGCCAGCCAGGTCTCCCGCGCCAGGCGCCCGTCGAGGAGGTCGTAGGAGGCGTCGAGGCCGGCGCGGGCCTCGGCGACGCCGAAGGGGTCCCGGTCTCCCTCCGGACGCAGCGCGTCGGCGACGATCTTCTGCATCGGCGTCATCACCTGGCCGTCGATCACGCGGTCCCAGAGCCGGGCGGTCCGGGCCGCGGCGGGCTCGGCGGGGACCAGCGGGGGCGCACCGCCGAACCCGTCGAGGTATTCGACGATCGTCGTCGACTCGGGAACCGTGAGCGCGGCGCTCTCGTCGCGGAGTACCGGGATGCTCGCCGGCGGCCACAGCTTCGCCAGCTCGGCGCGGTCCTCTTCCCCGCCGACGAAGTGGGGCTCGAAGGGGACTTCCCGCTCGTAGAGGGCGATCAGCGGCTTCCAGCAGTAGGCGGCGAAGGGGTGCTCGTGGAGCGTCAGGGTCATCCGACCGGCTCCCCCGCGAGGGCCTTGCCGAGGCGATCGAGGAGCCAGCCGGTGCCGTGCTCGCGCTCGGCCGGATCGTCGAGGCCGTCGAAGAAGGCGCCCTGCTCGGTGAACAGCAGGCGGGTGCCGCCTTCCTCGCCGAAGAACTCGACCGTGGTCAGCGAGACCGAGGTGAGGCGGTCTTCGAGCAGGAGGTCGTAGGCGAAGACGATCCGCTCGTCCTCGACGATGTCGTGGAAGGTGCTGCGGAAGAGGGCCACCATGCCGTCGGGCGAGCGGTTGCCGCTCACCTCGCCACCGCCGACGCGGAAGTCGAGTTCCCAGATCGGGTCGGGCCAGCCCGCCGGGTTGGCGAACCACTGGCGCTTCAGCTCGGGCTCCGAGAACCCCCTGAAGGCCTGGCTCGGGCTGCAGTTGTAGTTGCGTTCGATACTGAACTGCGCATTGACGATGCTCATCGCTCCTCCTCGAGGTTGTTGAGTACATCCCCCAGCCGATCCAGCCGCGTTTCCCATTCGGCGCGGTGCCGGGCGATCCAGCGCTCCACCGAGCGCATCGGCTCGGGCTCAAGCCGACAGGTGCGGACGCGGCCGACCTTCTCCGAGCTGACCAGGCCGCTCTTCTGCAGGACGTCGATGTGTTGGACGACGGCCGGCAGGGACATCGAGAGCGGCGAGGCGAGCTCACTGACCGAGGCCGATCCCTTGCTCAGCCGGGCGACGATCGCGCGTCGGCTGGGGTCGGCGAGGGCACGGAAGGCCTGGTCGAGAACCGCGGCTTCGGTGGGCATGCCGAGACCGTAGCAGATACTTAAGTGACGACTTAAGTGTTAGCCCGAGAACGTCAGGTGATCCGCACCGAGAGCGAGCCGACGCCCTCGATCGTGTTGCGCAGCTCCTGGCCCGGAGCGATGTCGAGCAGCGGCACGACCGAGCCGCTGATGATCACCTCGCCCGCCGCGGTCTCGACGCCGAAGTGTTTGAGGTAGTCGACGGTCCAGGCGGCGAGGTCCTCGATCTGCCCCACTTCGACCTCGGCGTCGGCGGTCGTCGCGCACTCCTCGCCGTCGCGCTCGATCCGGGCGGCGATCGGGTGCGGCAGCGGGACGGGCGGCGCGGCGGCGCGGTCGAGGACGACGGCGCGGTGGTAGATGTCGCCGGCGAGCACCGTCTCGGTCTCGGTCGGCGGCAGGTCGGCGTCGGCGAGCTCGATCGCCGCCGAGATCCCGACGACGCCCTCTCCCCCGGCCCCAAGGTGGATCGCGATCTCCGGCTCGAGCTTCGGCGCGGTCCAGCCGGCGACCGAGCACTCGGCCCCGTCGGCGAGAAGCGTCGCGTCGGTGAGGAAGCCGACCAGCGGGCCGGTCGTCCCCAGTTTCTCCATCGCCACGGAGGTGCCGAAGGCGAGCTTCCAGCCGATCGGCGTCGCGCCCTCGGCGATCATCTCGGCGCGGCGCGCGAGCAACTTCTCCATCCCGGCGGCGACCGCGGGGACGTCCCAGGGATCACGGCCGGCGGGCGCGGCGGCAGCGTCTGGCGCGGACATCTGCAGAGCCTAGAAGTGGTGCGGCATCCAGGTGCCGCCGATCGCCGCGTCGGCGGTGGCGGGGGTCGCACGCGCCTGGTCGAAGATGTGGTCGCGGCTCTCGAACGCGAGCCGGCGCACCCGCTCGCGGTCGGGGCCGAGCAACTCGCCGCCACGCTTCACCACGTTGCCCCCGACGAGGATCGTGTCGACGACGCCCGGATGGGCGTTGTAGACGACGGCGCCGTAAGGGTTGTTGGCGGGGAACATCCCGTAGGAGTCCGTGCTGAGAAGAATGATGTCCGCCTGCTTGCCTGGGGTCAGGGTGCCGATGCGGTCGTCGAGACCGCAGGCGCGGGCGCCGTCGATCGTCGCGAATTCGACCACCTCGCGGCAGGTCAGCGGCACGTGGTCGAGCGGTTCGCCGCGGTCCTGTGCTTCGGCGTGGTCGAAGCCGCGCTGCGTGCCGATCAAGGAGCGCATCGCGCCGAACATGTGGCCGCCGTTGGAGGAGCAGACGTCGATCGAGATCGTCGGCCGGATCCCCGCCTTCAGCAGGCGCCCCGTGGCGGGCCAGCCGTGGCCCATCTGCAGCTCGATGTCGGGCGAGCAGGATGCCGTGCCGCCGGTGTCGGCGATCATCGCCAGCTCGTCGTCGCCGACCGCGTTGCAGTGGACGTAGGTGACGTCGTCGCCCATCAGGCCTTCGGAGTGCAGCCAGGCCAGCGGCCGGTCCTTCGCCATCTCGCCGTTGCCGACGTGGACGGTCATCCGCAGGCCGAGGTCGCGGGCCAGCTCGTAGTCGGTGACCGTCACCTCCTTGGTCGCGATCTCCGGGCCGCGCAGGGCCATCGCCATCGTCACCAACCCGTCGTCGGTAGGGAAGTGCTCGGCGCGGACGCGGCGAGCGTCGTCGGGGTGCGGCACGGCGTTCGGCAGGACGTCCCACTGCGGGGCGCCGCCACCGTGGGCGAAGACGGCGCGGGCGCCGGACTCCTTCAGCCCCTCGACCGCGGCGTCGGCGTGCTCGGGTGTGGCGAGGTTATGGGACCAGTCGAGCAGCGTCGTGATCCCCGAGTCGAGCGCCTCGACCGTGCCGAGCAGGTTGCCGATGTAGGTGTCCTCGGGGCGGAAGTGGCCGGAGAGCCCCGAGTGCAGGCCGGTCATGTACTGGCCGAGGGTCCAGTCGCAGGCGATCGTCCGCAACTGCGCCTGCCAGGTGTGGCGGTGGGTGTCGACGAAGCCGGGCATGACGATCGCGTGGCTCGCGTCGAGCACCTCAACGCCCTCGGGGGCCTGGAGGTCGGGCCCGACGGCGACGATCTTCCCGTCCTCGACGAGCACGTCGGCGCGGTCGAAGTCGCCGATCCCGCGGTCGAGGGTGAGGACGATCCCATCCTTGATCAGCTTGCGGCCTGTCACTCCTGAGTCGACCCCTCGGCGGCCTGCACGCCCTCGCGCTCGGCGAGGTAATCCCAGTCGCGGTTGAAGCGGTAGCTGTTGCGGGCCGGTGGCTGCGGCGAGGAGGTCTCGAGCCAGGTCACCGTCGTGTCGGTCTCGTTGTAGAAGGCGTGGACGCAGCCGGCGCCGCACCAGAGGAAGTCGCCGACGCCCATGCGGAAGCGGTCCCCGGCGGCTTCGGCGGTGACTTCGCCGTCGATGATCAGGTAGCTCTCCTCGAGCGGGTGGTCGTGCGGATGGGCGACGCCGCCCGGCTGGTAATGGACCATGAACATCGTGTGGAGGGCGGCGCCGAGGCGCTCGTCGACCAGCATCTTCACCGCGATACCGCTGTAGGCGAGGAGCGCGGTCGCCATGCTCGCCGACACTTGCGGTTCCCCCACCTGGCTGCCGAGTTTGAGGTTGTCGACCTCCATCTGCGACATGTCAAGTCGGAAGAAGTTCTGGTTGCGCGGGTCGCGGAGGTCGACCGCGGCGACCTCACCGCCCGGGTCCTCGGGGACGAAGAAGGTGTCGGGCGGGGCCGGGTCGTCGTCCTCGCGGGCGCGCGGCGCCTGCATCTCAAAGAAGCGGACCGGCTCGCCGGTGGCGTTGCGCCAGGCGTGCGGGGTGCCGACCGGGAGGACCCCGCAGCGGTCGGAGGCGAGCTCGATGCTCTGGCCGCCGACATCGAGGGTCGGGTTGCCGGAGAGCACGTAGAAGCTCTCCTCGTATGAGTGCACGTGCGGGTCGATCTTCCCGCCGGGGGCGATGTCGCAGAGGCCGGTCGAGGTGTGGATCGCGCCGTGCCGGCCGCCGAGCAGCTGGGTGCGGGCGAAGCCGGTCGAGTGGGCGGCGAAGGCCGCCGGGGTGGTCGGCTCGGGGGCGTCGTCGACTGTCAGCCGGCGGTAGCCGAGGTGGCGGGTGTCGGTCGGCATCAGTTGAAGTGCCAGCCGCCGTCGACGACGACCGTCTGGCCGGTCACGAACGAGGCGTCCTCGGAGGCAAGCCAGGAGACCGCGCCGGCGAGGTCCTCCGGGGTCTCGGTCCGCTTCAGCGCCTGTTCGGCGAGGAAGCCCTCGAACATGCCCTCGGCCTGCGGGCCGGAGTCGGTGGTCGGGGTGCGGACCAGGCCCGGCGCCAGCACGTTGGCGGTCACCTCGGCCGGCCCGACCTCGAGCGCCAGCGAGCGGGTGAAGCCGACGACCGCCGCCTTCGCCGCGTTGTAGTGCGTGTAGTTGTGCATGCCCTCCATATAGGAGGTCGAGGAGACGTTGATCACGCGGCCGGAGCGGCGCTCAACCATGCCGGGGACGAAGGCGCGGCACATGTGGAAGACCGAGTCGATGTTGACCGCGAAGGTCTCGCGCCATTGCTCGAAGGTCATCTCGAGGAAGTTCTGCATCGGGTAGGCGCCCGCGTTGTTGACGAGGATGTCGACGCGACCGAAGCGCTCGTCGACGGCGGTCTTGAGATCGGCGACGTCCTGTTCGAGCGAGACGTCGACGTGGTGGACGAGCGACTCGACCCCGGCGGCCTTGACCGCTGCCTCGGTGTCGTCCGGCGGCTGCTTGTGGGCGGCGATGACGACGTCGGCGCCGTCCTGCGCGAGCCGGATCGCCAGCGCCTGGCCGATCCCCTGCGCGGCGCCGCTGACCAGCGCGACCTTCCCGTTCAGGCGGCCCGGCGTACCCGCGGCGCCCGTGTTCTGCGAACTCTCCACCTGGCTCCTCCTTCGTGCGTAGCTCGGCGGCGGTCGCGCGCGTGGGCGGCCGCTCCCTGTTGGCCGATACTAAACACATGGTCCGCTCTAACGCAACGTTGTCGCCCCTTTTGTAAAGCGGTACTGTACGCGCCGGGTATGGAGGGAGCCGCGACGGTAATCATCGGAGGCACGGCCGGATTGGGCCGGGACCTCGCCGCACTCTGCCTCGAGAAGGGGCACCGAGTGGTGATCGCCGGACGCGACGAGACGCGCTGCGCCGACATCGCCGCCGGGCTCCATCCCGAGTGCGAGCACGTCGCGCTCGACCTCTCCGATCCCCGGTCGATCGCGGGCGCCCTGACGGGCATCGACGACGTTCGCCACGTCGCCCTGGTCGCGATCGAGCGCGACGAGAACACCGTCCGCGACTACTCGATCGAGGACGCGATCCGACTCACCACCTTGAAGCTCGTCGGCTACACCGAGGTCGTCCACCAGCTGCTGCCGCGCATGTCGGGCGACGGCTCGGTCGTCATCTACGGAGGCCAGGCCCAGGCCCGCCCCTATCCCGGCTCAACCACGGTGTCGACGGTCAACGGCGGCGTGCTCGGGATGGTCCGCACCCTCGCGGTCGAGGCCGCCCCGGTCCGCGTCAACGGCATCCACCCCGGCGTGATCGGCGACAGCCCCTACTGGGCGGAGAAGCCCGAAGGCGTCCTCGACCCGATCGCCGAGCGCACCCCGATCGGCCGCCTCGTCACCATGCGCGAGCTCTCCGAGGCCGCCCTCTTCCTGCTCGAGAACGGCGCCGTGAACGGCGTCAATCTGGCCGCCGACGGCGGCTGGACGCTGAAATAGCCGCCCCCTCCGGGTCGATGGTCAGGCGGTGAAGGCCTCGTAGGCCGCAGCGGTGGCGGTGCCGTAGACGAGGTGGAAGGCGAGGTCCTGGGCGAGCGCGCCGGGAGGCTGCTTCCAAGGCGGCGGGGCGACGCCGAGGGCTGGGAGCTCGACCAGGCTCGCGAGCCAGACGTTGAGGCCGAAGACGAGGCCCTTGGCCGGACCGGTCGGGCCGCCGCGACCGAAGAAGACGCCGAACGGAAGTCCCCAGCTGGTCCCATATAAGGCGTGCATCGCGGTGTTGAGTGCGGGACGCTGCTCCTTGCGCACCTTGACCCCGAGCGCGCCGAGGATCTTCTCCCCCACCGTCGCCGGCGCTTCCGATTCCTGGCCCCCGGTGATCCCATAAAGCCAGACCTGCGCCGAGGTCATCGCCGCAGTCCCGACAGCCGCCGCCGCCAGCCCACACCCCGCCGCCGACACAATCCCGCGACGGTCCCCATGTTGATGGGCCGAAAACTCGCCTGTATGTCTAGTTTTCGGCCCATCGACATCGGGGTCGGGAGGGACTGGGTCGGGGCGGGGCTCGGTCGAGGCGAAGAAGGCGACGGTGGCACCGATCAGGTCCTCGGGGACGGCGCAGGCGATGTCGGGGATCGGGGTGTGTTTGACGATGCCGGCGCGGAGGGCCTGCGAGGGGTAGGTCGCTGCGAGGGCGAAGGCGGCACCGGCGCGCAGGCCGGGCGAGCCGCCGCTGACCCGACCGGAGATAGCGCCGGAGACGACGCGGCCGACGAGGCCGGGCCCTTCGACCCGCGGCGGGGCCATCGGCAACTTGTCGCCGACGATCTCGCCGAGCGCGAGCGGCGGCACCGCGAACTTCGCGACCTTGCCGAGCCGTCCGCGCAGCGCCAGCGCCGCCGGGGCGAGGAACGTGCGCGCGCCGGTGACCGTGCCGAGCGCGGCGGCGCGTCGCACCCCGGCGCCCGCGGCGCTCACGCGTCCGCTCCGTCGCCCGGGGCGTCCGCGTCGCCTTCGGCCAATCGCCGCTCGACCGAGTCGACCTTGTCGTCGAGGGTCTGCCCGGGACGGTCGCGGCGCTCGTCGAGCTTCAGCACCGTGTAGACGCGCGGCAGCCCGAGCTCGAAAGGCACCGCGTGCAGCTCGCCGACGACGGCGAGGATGTCCTCGGTCGATCCTTCGAGTGACGTGCCCATCGCGTGCATGCGGTACCCGACCTTGTCCTGCTCGGCGAGCTTGCGCTGGATCGCGGCGATGTAGGCGCCGGCGCTCGGGTCCGGGCGCCCGAGCCCGATCACGGTTAGGTCGGCGGTGGCCACCGATCCAGCCTAGCCAGGTCGGTGGCCCCGCCTCTCTTCCGTCGCCTATCGGCGGCCGTGGCCGTCACTCTCCAGCGGCACGCTGCTGGTCGGCGTCGTCGGCGGTGCCTCGTGCACGTCGGCCCCGGCTTCGTAGGCCGCCGCGATCTTGATCAGCGTCGGCTCCGCGTACGGACGACCGAGCAGCTCGAAGCTCGCCGGCAGCGGCTTTTCGCCCGGGTCTTCGGTCGGGATCCCGTAGCCCATCGGCACGCCGATCGCGGGGAAGCCGGTCTGCTCGCTCCAGCGGGTGAAGACGCCCGACTGTTCGACCCCGATCTTGTCCGGGAACCAGGTCGACGACGGGTACATCACCGCCGCGTAGCCTTCGCTCCCCATCAGCGACAGGGTGAACTGCCGCAGTTCTTCCTGACGGGCCAGCAGCGTTTCGTATTCGGCCTTGTCTTCGGGGTCGGTCAGGTCAATCACCGCCTCACGATCGAACGCTTCTTTGGCGTAGATCGAGTAGCGCCCTTCGTTCGCGCCGCCGTCGTACAGTTCGTCAAACGACTTCACCGGGGCTTCCGGTTCGAGGTTTTCGAGGAAGTGGGTGAGGTCGCGGCGCGACTCGTAGGTGATCACGCCCGAGTCGAGCAGGCAGTCGTTGCAGGAGAACCCTTCGTCGAGTTCATTCACCTTGCCCTGCGGCACGTCGACGACTTCGGCGCCGAGCGCTTCCAACTCCGCGATCGCTTCGTCCTCCAGAGTCAGCACACCCGATTCGATCCCACCCCAGAGCGGGATGCCTTCGCGGATCACGCCGATCTTCACGCCCACCAGGCTGCCCGCCTTGGCGAAGGCCGCGTAGCCCTGCAGGGGAATGTGGGGGCGGTTCGCGTGCGAGCGTTCGACGATCATTTCGAGGCCCGCCGCGGCGTCGGCGACGGTGCGCGCGATCGGCCCGACCGTGTCCTGCGTCAGCGCCCGCGGCGACTCGCCTTCCTGCGAGACGAGGCCCATCGTCGGGCGGATCGCGACGTCGGAGTCGAAGGCGGCGGGGATCCGCAGCGAACCGCCGGTGTCGGTCCCGATCGCCAGTGGCGCGTATCCCGCGGCGACGCTCGCCGAGGGCCCGCCACTCGAGCCACCGACGGTGCGGGTCGGGTCGTAGGGGTTCTTGATGAAGCCGGCGATCGTCGAGTAGCCGAAGACCGAGGCGGCGAAGTCGTCGAGGTTCCCCTTGGCGAGGACGATCGCGCCCTCGGCGCGCATCTGGGCGACGACCGGCGCGTCGTGGGCTGGGACGTATTCGGAAAAGAGCGGCGAGCCGAAGGTCGTGCGGACCTCTTCGGTCTCGATGTTGTCCTTGACCACGACCGGCACGCAGGCGGCCGGGCCGACGTCGATGCCGCGGGCGCGCTTCGCGTCCTCGGCAGCGGCGTCTTCGAGCGCGTGCGGGTTGACGGTGATGACCGCGTTCAGTTCGGGGCCGGCGTGGTCGTAGGCCGCGACCCGTTCGAGCTCCCCTTCGATCAGCGCCGTGCAGCTGAGCTTCCCCGCGTCGAAGTCGGCGACGATCTGCGCTGTCGTCACCGACTCCAGGTCGAGTGATTCGTGGGACGGCGGCGGGGTCGGGTGGTGGTGGGGCGGCCTCGGGTGGTGACCGCGGTCGTGCCCCCGTCCGTGACCCGGTTGCGGCTTATGGCCATGGTCACCGTGGGCCAGCGCGGCGGCGGGAACCGCGAAGAGGAAAACGGCGACGGCACTGAGGACGGCTCGAACGAGGGGGCTGGACATCGGGCTCCTTGCCTTGGGATCGCGGAACGGTCCCTCTCACCTCCCCGCCCCGCGAACCCGCCCAACTGGCCCGCTGTCCAAAGATCGGCACCGGGGGATTCGACATCTATCCAGCCTCGACCTTCGAGTGGATGAGGAGTGTCGAGTGGCCGGCGGACCCGCCTTGAAAGGATGGGACGCGATGTCAAATTCTGGAAACGTGCGCCGCGAGGTCGTCCTCGCGATCTGCTGCATGAGCATCCTCATCGTCGGCCTCGACGTGACCATCCTGAACGTCGCGCTGCCCTCGATCCAGCACGACTTCCACGCCTCGGTCTCCGGCGCGCAGTGGACGATCGACGCCTACACGCTGGTGATCGCCTGCCTGCTGATGCTGTCGGGATCGACCGGCGACCGCCTCGGCCGGCGCCGCACCTTCCAGCTCGGCCTGCTGATCTTCACGATCGGCTCCGGGCTCTGCAGCGTCGCCCCCAGCCTCGGTGCGCTGATCGCCTTCCGCATGGTCCAGGCGGTCGGCGGCAGCATGCTCAACCCGGTCGCGATGTCGATCGTCACCAACGTCTACACCGAGCCGAAAGACCGGGCGCGGGCGATCGGCTGGTGGGGCGGCGTCGCCGGGATCAGCATCGCCGCCGGGCCACTGATCGGCGGCATCCTGGTGCAGGCGATCGACTGGCGCGCGATCTTCTGGGTCAACATCCCGGTCGGGATCGCGGCGATGCTCCTCACGCAGAAGTTCGTCCCCGAATCGAAGGCGCCGCATCCGCGCCGGCTCGACCCGATCGGCCAGGTGCTGATGATCCTCACCCTGGGGCTGCTCGTCTTCGGGATCATCGAGGCGCCGAACCACGGCTGGGACTCGACGCTGATCGTCGGCTGCCTCGCCGGCGCCGCGATCTGTGGCGCGCTGCTCGTCTACTTCGAGGTACGCCACCCGGAACCGCTGATCGACCTGCGCTTCTTCCGCTCGCCGCCGTTCAGCGGGGCCGCGGTCGTCTCGATCTGCGCCTTCCTTTCCCTCGGCGGGTTCCTCTTCCTCAACACGCTCTACCTGCAGGACGTCCGCGGCTACTCGCCGCTGCACGCGGGCGTCGCGTTACTGCCGATGGCGGCACTGATGATGGTCTTCTCACCGCTCTCGGGGCGGGTGGTCGGGATCCGCGGCCCGCGGTTCTCGCTGGTGGTCGGCGGCCTCGCGACGCTGGCCGCCGGGCTCATCTCGGCGATTCCCGCGGGCGAACCGAACGACGTCCGCCTCTTCCTCGGCTACGCGCTGCTCGGCACCGGGCTCGGCTGGGCGAACGCGGCGATCACCAACACCGCCGTCTCGGGGATGCCGCGCGATCAGGCGGGAGTCGCCGCCGGCGTCGCGTCGACGACGCGGCAGCTCGGCTCGGCGCTCGGCGTCGCGATCATCGGCTCGGTCATCGCCGACCACGTCACCACCGTCTCCGCGGGCCCCGAGTTCACCTCGGCGGCACGGATCAGCTGGGCGATCATCGCCGCCTGCGGCCTCGCGATGGTGAGCGTCGGCGGGCTGACCACCGGCGAATGGGGACGGCGTCGGGCGAAAGCCAACGCCGCGCGGATGGAAGCGGCGGCCGCTCGCCTTGAGGAGGACCGCGCCCCCGCGCTCAGCTGACGCGGCGCGGGGACGGGTCACCTCGCCTGGAGCGAGAGCGCCTCCCTCTCAGTCGCTGCACTCACTACGAGTGCAGCGGGTGTTGCCTTATTTTTTGGCGCTTTTTTTCGCTTTGGCTTTTTTAGCGGCCGGTTTTTTAGCGGCGGCTTTCGGTTTAGCTTTCGCTTTCGCCGGTTTAGCTTTGGCCGCGGCTTTTGGTTTCGCTTTGGCTTTTGCTTTTGGTTTGGCTTTCGACGCAGTTTTAGCTTTGCCCGTGGCTTTGCCGGCTTTGGCGGTTTTTTTGACCGCTTTTTTCGTGGCTTTGGCCGTTTTGGCGCTCGCTTTAGCCGTCGTTTTGGCCGCTTTTTTCACGGCTTTCGTGGCTTTTTTAGCGCTGGCTTTGACGGTTTTTTTCGCCGTTTTGGCACTGGCTTTTGCGTCTTTTTTCGACCGGGTCGCCGCAGCTTTTTTCGCTGCGGGTTTACGGGTCGCTTTCGTTACTTTTGGCATACCTCGCTCCTTCGAGTCTCCGGGGGCGAGCGCACCGTACCCTCTCCATCGGCGGAATTGGCTCCCCGAGCCACTTTGGAGTGATTCGCCCGCCGCTGAAAGACGTCGCTACCCATAGGATCGACCGGCCTTGTCGACGCTCAAAGTCCCTTCCCGCTTCAACGGCCCGCCCGCCAGCGGCAACGGCGGCTACTCCTGTGGGATCGTTGCGGCGCTCTTCGACGGGGCCTGCGCGGTGTCGCTGCGGCGCCCGGTTCCGCTCGACCGTCCGCTCGACGTGGAGCCAGCAAATGGCTTGGGAGGTGGGATTGCGGGCGATGCCGACGATTCCGAGGTGCTCCGCGTCACCGCCGACGGTGAGCTGATCGCCGAAGCGGTCGCGGCCCCGGAGCTCGCTCCGTGGCCGGGCCCGACGGTCGACCTCGACGCCGCACGAGACGCAACGTCTCGTTTCGTCTCGCCCGCGAGCGGCTTCTTCGACCACTGCTTCGTCTGCGGTCGCGAGCGCCATGACGGCTTTTGCGTTTTTCCGGGTCGGGCCGTCGGCGGCGACTTCGTCGCGTCGACTTGGACGCCGCCGAAGTGGGCGGCCGACGACGACGGCGCGGTCCTCCCCGAGTTCGTCTGGGCGGTGCTCGACTGCCCCGGCTACTTCGCCCTTCACGGCCGCGACGGATCGCTTGCCTTCCTCGCTCGTCAGCAGTCGACGATCATCGCCCCGCTACGGGTCGGCGTCGAGTACGTCGTGGTCGGGATCGCGCTCGAGCGATCCGGTCGCAAAGGCTCCTCGGCGACGGCGATCCTCGACGCCGACGGCAAGGTCCTCGCGCACTCCGAGCAGATCGTCGTCGAGCCCCGCGCCGGGTGATGTCACACAAGGGGGCTTGATTTCGTCTCTTTTGTAGAGAACCTACGAAGGGAGAAATCATGGCCCAGGAATATCCAGCCGATCGAATGCAGCTCGGGGCCGTCGCGCCCAGGCAGCTCGGCGCGCTGCAGCGCTTCGGCGCCACCGGGCTCGACCCGACGATCACCCACCTGGTCGAGATGCGCGCCTCGCAGATGAACGGCTGCGCCTTCTGTCTCGACATGCACTCCAAGGACGCGCGCGCCGCGGGCGAGGACGAGGCGCGCCTCCACCTGCTCGCCGCCTGGCGTGAGAGCCCCGTCTATAACGAGCGCGAGCGGGCAGCACTGGCGCTTACCGAATCGATGACGGTGCTCGAGCGCGGCGGTGTGCCCGACGCGATCTGGGACGAGGCGGCGGCGCGCTTCGACGAGGAGGAGCTCGGCCACCTGGTGGTCGTGATCGCCTCGATCAACGCCTGGAACCGGCTGCAGATCACGACCAAGGCCGAGCCGGGGCACTACCAGCCGGGTGACTTCGAACGGGCACCAGAGTCGGTCGGCGCGAAGGCCTGATGAGCAACGCGGGCGACCGCGCGGTGGGCAGCGGCCTGACGGTCGCGGTCGTCGGCGGCACCGGCACGGTCGGCGCGCCGGTCGCCGCCGCGCTGCTCGCCCGCGACGCCACCGTCCGCGTCCTCACCCGCAACCGCGCGAACGTCCCCGCCGGCGCCGAGCACCGCCGCGTCGACCTCATCTCCGGCGAGGGTATCGCCGAGGCGCTGGCAGGTGCCGACGCGGTGGTCGACGCGGTCAACTCGACCCGCAGGCCGAAGAAGACCTTGGTCGAGGGCACCGGGCGGCTGCTCGAGGCGGGCGCCGCGGCCGGGGTCGGCCACCACGTGACGATCTCGATCGTCGGCGTCGAGCACATCCCGTCCTCCTACTACCGCCACAAGATCGCCCAGGAGCGGGCGGTCGAAGCCGGCCCGGTGCCGTGGTCGATCCTCCGCGCCACCCAGTTCCACCAGCTGCTCGACATGGCCTTCGGCTTCGCCGCGCGGGTCGGGCTGCGGCCGACCGGGGCGGGCATGCTGCAGCCGATGGATCCCCTCGTCGCGGCTGAGCGACTCGCCGACGCCGCCCTCGCCGAGCCCGCCGGCCGCCTGCCCGACATCGCCGGGCCGCGGATCACGACGATCTCCGAGCTGAGCGACGCGTGGGCGATCGCGCGTCGCCGCCGTCGCCTGCCGCTCCGGATCCCGTCGATCGGCAAGGCCGGCAAGGCGATCGCCGCGGGCGAGCTCTGCGCCCCCGACGGCGCCGCGGGCGGCAAGGACTTCGAGGAATGGCTGCGGCATCGCTGAGCCACGCGCCGACAACTCCACGCCCTCGCCCGGCGCCGCCCTCGCCGCCGAATTCGAGGCGCTCCGCCCGCAGCTGACCCGGGTCGCCTACGGGATGCTCGGCAGCCTCGCCGAAGCCGAAGACATCGTCCAGGAGGCCTGGTTGCGCCTGGGCCGTGCCGACCGCGCCGCGATCGAGGACCTGCGCGCCTGGCTCACCACGGTGGTCGGGAGGCTCGCGCTCGACGCACTCGGCAGCGCCCGCGCCCGCCGCGAGAGCTACGTCGGCGAGTGGCTGCCCGAGCCGCTGGTCGAGGAGTACGAGGAAGACAACCCGACCCTCGACGAGGCGGTCTCGACCGCGCTGCTGGTCGTGCTCGAGCGCCTCTCCCCCGCCGAGCGCACCGCCTTCCTCCTCCACGACGTCTTCGAGCTGCCCTTCGACAAAGTCGGCGAGGTCGTCGGCCGCTCCCCTGCCGCGGTGCGCCAGCTCGCCGCGCGGGCGCGCGCCCACGTCGAGGAAGGCAAGCCGCGCTTCCCCGCCGACGCCGAGGAGGAGCAGCGGATCGTGATCGCCTTCGCGCTCGCCTGGCAGGAGGGCGACCACGAGGCGCTGCTCGACGTCCTCGACCCCGAAGCGGTCCTGCGCGCCGACGGCGGCGGCAAGGCCAACGCGGCGGGCAAGCCGCTCCTCGGCGCCGACCGGATCGCCCGCGCGCTGCTCGGCCTGCGCCGCGCGGCGCTGCGGCGTGGACAGGTGAGGGCGGGACGGCTGGCGCGGGTCAACGGCGCCCCCGGCGTGGTGATCGTCGAAGCGGACGGGGCCAGCGTCGTCTCGCTGACGATCGACGCCGGGCGGATCGTCGCCGTCGACATCGTCCGCAACCCGGACAAGCTGCGCGGGCTGGACGGGGCGAGCTGATGAGCGCGTCGATCCCCGCCGAGCCGCCGGCGCGGCCCGCCGCGACAGAGACGATGCGCCGCCCGGAGATCGCCCGGGCCGCCCTACTGGCCCTCACCGCCTACTGCCTCTTCCTCGGCCTCACCGCGACCGTCGTCCCCCACGTCTTCTTCGACGACTTCCCCTTCCTCGCCCACTGGGTCGAGCGGCTGCCCCCATATAACGAGCACCTGGTCACCGACGTCGGCGGCCTCTAC
>JAOPZF010000095.1 GCA_025964255.1 Solirubrobacterales bacterium
TGCAGCAGGTCGTTTCGCGGCGGATGTCGGAGTCGAAGGCGACGGCGCCGCACTTCTACCTCCAGGCCGAGATCGACATGAGCGCCGCGGTCGAGGCGCGGGCGCGGCTGAAAGGGCTGACGGCCGAAGGTGAGGTCGTCCCTTCGTTCAACGACATGATCGTCAAGGCCTGCGCGCTGGCGCTCCGCAAGTTCCCGCTCGCAAACGGCGCCTACAAGGACGGGCGCTTCGAGCTGTACTCGCGGGTCAACGTGGGCGTCGCGGTCGCGGCGCAGGACGCGCTCGTGGTGCCCACCGTCTTCGACGCCGACAAGAAGGGGCTGCGGGAGATCGCGTCCGACGCCCGGAGGTTGGCCGGCAAAGTGAGGGACGGCTCGATCACGCCGCCGGAGCTCTCCGGTGGCACCTTCACCGTCTCGAACCTCGGGATGTACGGCGTCTCGAACTTCTCCGCGGTGATCAACTCACCCCAGGCGGCGATCCTCGCGGTCGGGGCGATCACCGAGAAGCCCGTCGTCCGCGACGGTCTGATCACCACCGCGCACCTCCTCGGCGTCACCCTCGCCTGTGATCACCGGATCCTCTACGGCGCCCCCGCCGCCGAGTTCCTCGCCCGGCTCCGCTCGCTGCTCGAAGAGCCCCTCTCGCTCGCGCTCTGAGCGCGGCGGCGCCCACTGGCGCGTTCTCGCTCTTTCCGCGGTTTCCCCGCGGATAAACGCTCAGGGACGTTGCGGGCGCGGTATGGCTAGGGCGATGAGTCCCACCGCGACTCCGCCGGCCGCGCCACTCGCCCCGAAAGCGCTGCGGCACCGACGCAGCGTCCGGCGACTGACTGCCGGGCAGGCGGAGCTGCTGCGGAATGCGTTCACGGCCTCCCAGGGAATCGACGACGACCGCGGCTATCAGAGCTGGGCCGGCATCCACGGCCTGCCGCTGCCGATCTCCTGCAAGCACCACGTCGAGCTCTTCCTCCCCTGGCACCGGGCCTACCTCTACCTCTTCGAGAAGTCGCTGCAGGACCTCGTTCCCGGGGCGACCCTGCCGTGGTGGGACTGGACGGCCGAGCATGCCGAAGGGATCCCGGCCGCCTACACCCGCCGCAAAGTCGACGGGCGGAAGAACCCACTCTTCGACTCGCCGATCCAGAAAAGCGGCCGCGAACGGGCGAGCCAGACGCGGACCACGCGGGCGCCGGGGCGGCCCGGCGAACTGCCGACGCCGACGATGATCGCCACGCTCCTCGAAGAGCGCGACTTCGCCACCTTCCAGACCGAGCTCGAGAGCATCCACGACGGCATCCACGTCTGGACCGGGGGCACGATGGGCCAGATCCCGGTCGCTGCCTACGACCCACTGTTCTGGGCGCACCACTGCATGATCGACCGGGTCTGGTACCTGTGGCAGCTTCGCCATGGACCGGGAGTGCCGCACGGGCTGCTCGACCGGGCGCTCGCGCCGTTCCCGATGACCGTCCGCGACACGCTCGAGATCAGCCACCTCGGCTACGACTACGCCGCCTCGACCGCCGCCGTCGGAGGGCCGTGATGGTCGACCGCTTCGTCAGCGACGCGCTCGAGTTGCCCCCGCCCGAGCGCGACTTCGTGCGCGCCGACCTCCTCTTCTACGGGCTCGACCACTCGGGCGCCTCCTACGAAGCGCAGGTCTTCATGGGGGCGCGGGGCATCGGCGGGGAGCCCGACCGCGACCACCGCGGCTACGTCGGCTCCTTCTTCATCCTCGGCCACGGCGGCTGCTTCGGCGATGTCGGCCACTGCAACATCCCGACCGCGCGCGACGAGTTCGACCTCCGCCCGCCGCATCAGCTCGAACCGGCGACGCGGATCGTCACCGTCACCGACGCCCTCACCGCGATGCTCCAGCAAGGATTGACCGCGGCCAAGGTCACCGTGATCGCCCACACCGAGGGCCAGGCATCGAACGACGTCCTCTCCTTCAACACGATCCGCCTGGCGACCTACGCCTGAGGGCCTTCGCTATTTCCCCCTCGTGTGAGGGGGAAGCGACGAAGGGCACCTGCTCAGCAGGTCTTCTTCGCCCCGGTCATCGCGTTCCAGGCGCCGTCGAGGGAGAAGTCGGCATCGACGCTGAAGGTGCCGGGGTGGGCGACGCGGGCGATCGTCCAGTCGCCTTTGCGCAGGAGGCAGCCGGAGCCCTCGCCGATCGACCAGTAGGGGGTGAAGTTGAGGCGGACGAGGAAGCGGCCAGGGCGGGTGACGTCGAGGGTGAAGCCTTGGCGGCCGACCTGGATCGCGCTGGCGGCGCCGCCGCCGAGGGGGGCGACGAGGGGACGCGGGTCGACGACTTCGTAGATCCGCCAGTCGGCGTCGTGGAAGCGTTCCTTCAGGTAGGAGGGGTGGGAGAGGATCAGGTGGCGCTCTTCGATCGAGGAGTAGTCGAGCGGCGCGCCGAGCGGCAGGGCGACGTAGGTGATCGCGTTGTTGCGCAGCCAGCGTTCGTAGGACGCGTCGGAGAGCGCGCCTTCCTTGTAGAAGATGCCGTCGCGAGCGGTGTCGAGCTGGCGCAGCCAGCCGCGGGCGAGCTCGAACTTCGGCGCGAGGTAGGCCGACTCCCAGTGGTTGGCGGTCGGCGGGACCTCGATCCGGGTGCCGCGCGCGCCGTGCGTCATCAGCCAGTGGGCGGCGGGCTGGAAGTAGGAGGCGTTGGTCGATGGGTCGCCGACCGAGCGGGCGATCTGGGTGACGCTCGCGGTGAACTGCCAGTAGAGGCTGCCGGCGAGGGTGACGACGAGGACCGCGGTGTAGAACCAGCGCGGGATCCAGCGGAGCGGCGGGGCCAGGCCCGAGCCGAGCGCGGGCGCGCCACCGACGCCGACCGGCAGCGGCCGATGGGCGAGCAGCGCCGCCGCCAGCACCGGCCCGCCGAACAGCGCGCCGAGCCGCACCGCGTTGCCGCCGAGCGCGTTCGGGGTGAGGAAGATCAGGGTCGAGGCGAGGCCGTAGCCGACGATCACGCGGCGCACCCGTCCCTCGCCCCGTGCGTTCCAGAGCAGGAAGAGCGCGCCCGCGCACCAGAGCGGGATGGCGATGTAGGACGACCAGACGAAGGGGAAGCGACCCGGTTCGGGGAAGGCGAGGTTGGGCGCGACGGTGAGGATCACCGCGATGGCGGCCGCGGCGATCGCGGCGCGGTTGACGCGTTCGCCGCGTTCCCAGAGCCCGGCGGCGATCGCGCCCGCGAGGAACGCCCCGGCGACCGGGCTGGCCAGCGGGCAGGCCGCGGCGGCGAGGACCGCCAGCCATCCACGCCCGGCCTGCAGCTCGCGCAGCGCCGCCAGGCCGAAAGCGACCCCGAGGGCGAAGGTCAGCTGGCCGTCGGCGAGCAGGGTCACGACCCCGGCGGCGAACCAGAGCGTCGCCCAGCGCGCCTCCGTCCCCCAGTGCTCCTGGACGATGCGGTCGAACAGGTAGGAGGAGGCGACGACCGCGATCAGTCCCACCCATTGCGGCCCGAGCAGCGCCGCCGCGGGCGGGAACAGCAGGCTGTAGTTGAGCGTGTAGTGGCCCGCGTACCAGCTGCCGTTCCAGATCGCCAGCCCGGTGTGCTCGAAGACCTCGGTGTGGAACACCTGGGCCGCCAGATCGCCGACCTGCGGATCCCAAATCAGCATCAGAGCCGCCAAAGCCGCGCTCAGAGCGACCGCGGGCAGCCATTCGGGGCGATACGCCTTCGACTGGACCATGCGGGGACTCACAGCATATGGGCGCATCCTGAGACAATTCTTCCGATGGGCACCGAGCTCCTTCTCCTCGACTGCGGCACGCTCCCTTACAAGGACGCCTGGGAGGTGCAGCTGCGACTCGCCGAGCGGCGCTCCGAGGGCGCGATCCCGGACGTCCTGATGCTGCTTCAGCACTCGCCGGTCTATACCCGCGGGCGGCGCGCCAAAGCCGAGGAGCTGCCGATGGGCGAGGCCTGGTACGAAGAGCGGGGGATCGAAATCCTCGACACCGACCGTGGCGGCCTCGTCACCTACCACGGGCCGGGCCAGCTGGTCGCCTACCCGATCGTCGACCTGGCGCCGCTGGGCGGCGACGTCCACGAGTACGTGCGCGGGCTGGAGCGGGTGATGATCGGCTCGCTTGCCGAGCACGGGGTCGGCGCGCAGACGATCGAAGGGCTGACCGGGGTCTGGACCCAGGGGCCGCCGCCGGGGCCCGCGGTCGCGGGCGCGGCGAAGAAGATCGGCTCGATCGGCATCCACGTCAGCAAGGGGATCACCACGCACGGGCTGGCGGTCAACGTCGACAACGACCTGCAGCCGTTCGAATGGGTCGTGCCGTGCGGGATCCAGGGTGTGACGATGACCTCGATCGCCCGCGAGGGCGGCAGCGACGCGACGGTCGCCGCCTTCGGGGCGACGGTGGCGCGGAACTTCGCCGCCGAGTTCGGGCGCGAGGCGCGCACTGTCGGTCTCGACGATGTCGGCCTGGAGGCCTCGCCCGCTACGGTTGGTGGCGAGCGATGAGCGAGATCGTCACCCCCAACGAGCGCGACGGCGCCACCCAGACCTCCGGCGCGAGCGCCGCGCCGACCGAGCGCGTCCACGTCACCCGCTCGCGGGCCAATCCCGGCGGCACCGCGCAGACCGACGGCGCGATCCCCTTCAAGCGCAAGCGCAAGCCGCCGTGGCTGAAAGTGCCGGCACCGGGCGGCCCGAATTACCGCCGGCTGAAGGAGAAGATCGGCAGCGACAACCTCCACACCGTCTGCGAGGAGGCCAACTGCCCCAACGTCGGCGAGTGCTGGGAGCGCGGCACGGCGACCTTCATGATCCTCGGCGACGTCTGCACCCGCCGCTGCGGCTTCTGCAACGTGCAGACCGGCAAGCCGAGCTGGAACGACCCGCTCGAGCCGCTGCGCGTCGCCAACCAGGTGAAAGCGATGGGGTTGCGCCACGCCGTCGTCACCTCGGTCGACCGCGACGACCTCCCCGATTACGGGGCGAGCGCCTTCGTCGGCGTCGTCCGCTCGATCCGGATGCTGGCGCCCGATTGCAAGATCGAGATCCTGACGCCCGACTTCCGCGGCCAGGAGATGCCCCTCGCCAAGGTCATCCACGAGAAGCCTGACGTCTTCAACCACAACGTCGAGACGGTCCCCCGCCTCTACCCCATCGCCCGCCGCGGCTCGCAGTTCGCCCGCTCCGCCCGCGTCCTCAAGATGGCGAAGGAGATGGGCGGCGACGATGTCGTGACCAAGTCGGGCCTCATGGTCGGCCTCGGCGAGTCCTTCGAGGAGATGGTCGAGACCTTCGGCCTCCTGCGCGAGCACCGCGTCCAGGTCCTCACCGTCGGCCAGTACCTCCGCCCGACCGAGAACCACCTGCCGGTGGTGCGCTACTGGCACCCCGACGAGTTCGCGGCGCTCGAGAAGGCCGCCTACGACCTCGGCTTCGAGTCGGTCGCCGCGGGCCCCCTGGTGCGGTCGAGCTACCACGCCGACCAGAACCTTCCCGAGGGCAAGCGCGCCGAGAGCCTGCTGGCGTCCTAGCGACGGCGGCACCGATGACGAGGTCGGAGGAGACGAGCCCGCTCGTGGTCGTCAGGCCGATGGAGCTGGAGGAGGTCGGCATCCGCATCGACTACTTCCACGACGCCTCCGACGAGTATCTGGCGCATCTGGGGGTCGACCGCGCGCGGATGCCGGATCGCGATGCCTGGCGCGCCTACTACGCGGACGACTTCGCCCGGCCGCTCGCCGAGCGCGAGACCTACAACCTCATCTGGGAAATCGACGGTCGCCCGATCGGCTTCAGCTCGGTCGACCACATCGACCTCGGCGAGGAGGCCTTCATGCACCTCCACATCCTCGGCGAGCCCGAGCGGCGGCGCGGCCTCGGAACGGAACTGGTTCGCCTTTCTGCGGCGGAGTACTTCCGCGCACTCGAGCTGCGGCGGCTCTACTGCCAGCCGAACGCCTTCAACGTCGCGCCGAACCGGGCCTTGCAGCGGGCGGGCTTCCGCTACGTCTTCACCAAGGAGATGCAGCCGAGCATGCTCAACTTCCCGCAGTCGATCACCCGGTGGGTGCTCGAGCGGCCCGGGTTGACTGACCAATCGGCCGCCCTAGGACTCGATCAGGATCGAGAAGTCCTCGAAGTGGGCCTCGCGGACGGGGCGGCCTAGGCAGTCGAGGGCCGGGGTCGTCGGGACGCCGCCGGCGCTCATCGCCGCGAACGCCTCCGCCACTGGGGCGAGGAAGGAGGGGGCGACCTCGACCCGGCCGAAGTGGTGGACGAGGACCGAGCGCAGCTGCGGCGCCAGGTTGGCCAGGCGCTCGGTCGAGGCGGCGAAGTCGCCGAGGTCCGATTCCGGCAACTGAGCGTAGATCGGCCCGGTGTTGATCGTGTCGGCACCGAAGAGGAGGCCGGCGTCGGCGTCCAACAGGCAGATGCTGTCGACCGAGTGGCCGGGGGTGTGGAGCACCTCGAGGGTGCGGCCGCCGAGGTCGACGCGGTCGCCGTCGGCAAGGGTGCCGGTGGCGCGGCTCGCCGGGATCCGCCAGGCGGCCGGGTCGAAGTCGGCGGGCAGTGGGCGCGGGTCACTGTCGCCGGTCAGCAGGTGGAGCAGATCGGCGTCGGCGCGACGGTACTCCGCGGCGGCGGCGAGCAGGCGGTGCGTGTACTCCATGTAGTCGGTGAGGAGGTCACCGGCGATGTCCGCTTCGAGCGGCCCGGCGCCGAGCTCGTGGATGACGATCTCCTCGAATTCGTGGTTTCCGCCGATGTGGTCGAAGTGCGAGTGGGTGTTGAGGACGCTGATCGGGAGGTCGGTGAGCGCCTCGACGACCGGGCGGATCGGCGCGATCCCGAGCCCGGTGTCGAGCAGGACGGCGCGCTCGGTCCCGGCGACCAGCCAGGAGTTGACGTGGCTCGGCTCGGCGACCAGCCAGACGCCCGGGTGTACCTCGCGGGTGTGGAACCAGCTCATACGCCGACCCGCTCGGCGACCAGCGGTGACTCGGGCTCGGTCGCGCGGCGGCGCTGCAGGAGGAAGTAGCTGGTCCCGGCGACGAGCATCCCGACCGGGATGCTGATGTCGGCGCCACCGAGCAGGTGGGTGCAGACGGGGCTCTGCCACTTCGCCGCGTTGGTGGTGAAGAAGGTCGCCACGGCGCCGAGCAGGAAGCTGACGATCGCGGTGTAGTTGACCCCGCCGCTGAACCAGTAGCGACCGCCGTCGGTGCGCATCAGGTCTGGCGTCGAGTATTCGAAGCGGCGCATCAGCGCGTCGACCAGGAAGACCGCGCACCAGGGGGCGAGCCAGACCAGGGCCAGGGCCAGGAAGCCTTCGAAGGCGGTGAGGAAGTCCTGGAAGAAGATCGCGTAGACCGACAGCGCGGTGGCGATGAAGCAGTCGATGATGATCGTCTTGTAGCGGGGGAGCCGCACGCCGAGCGCCAGCAAGGTGAGCCCGGAGGTGTAGGTGTTGAGGAAGTTGTTGGTGACCGAGCCGCCGATGACGACGATCAGGAACGGGGTGAAGTACCAGGAGGCGAGCAGCGGCTTGAGGCCGCCGACCGGATCGCTGAGGTCGGCGACGGAGCCGGCGAGGACGCCGATCAGGGTGATGCCGATCGCCGGGATCATGTTGCCGAGCATGGTCCAGGCGACGATCGCGCGGGGGCTGGTGTCGCGCGGCAGGTAGCGGCTGTAGTCGGCTGGATAGTTGGAGAAGGAGAGCGGCAGGGCGGCGACGATCATCGTGCCGAGGCAGAAGGTCGCGAGCTTGGTCGAGGCGGCCATTTCGCCGGCCCCGTAGTGGATGCTGCTCTTGGCGATGACCTGGATCGCGACGCCGATGATGATCGCGCCGAGCAGGTAGCTGAAGATCTTCTGCAGGAAGAGGATCGTCGCGTGGCCGAGGACGGCGGCGCCGTAGGTGATCGCGACGAGGACGGCGAGGAGGACAGCTTTGACCGGGGTCGAGACGCCGATCCCCACCTGTTCGACCAGGGAGAAGGCGGCGAAGGCGCTGAGCACGAGGAAGACCGCCTGCCAGCCGACCACGGTCAGCCAGCCGAGCAGGGTCGGCAACAGGTTGCCGCGTTGGCCGAAGGAGGCACGGGAGACGACCATCGTCGCGGTGCCCGTGCGGGGTCCGGCGATGCCGCCGAGGCCGACCACGATGTAGAAGAGGTTGCCGAGGACGATCGCCCCGAGAGCGGCCCAGAAGCCGAGGCCGAGGCCGACCAGGACGGCGCCGATGATGACGTAGGTGATGCTGACGTTGCCGCCGAGCCAGACCCAGAAGAGTTCGCGCGCGTCGCCCTTGCGTTCGTCGTCGGGGATCGGCTCGATCCCGTTCTGCTCGATCCGCCAGAGCTCGTTGCCTGCCTCCGTGGCCGGTTGACTGCTGCCCGCCGCCGCGGCGTGGGAAGTGTTCATGGTCCTCTCCTTCGTCGGTAACCCGGCGCGAGCCTACTCATGACTTGTAGGTTTTGTCAACACGTTCTTCAAAGGAACTTGTAGCTCTGAGGCGTAGGCTCGCAATGCGGTGCCCGCTTTAGACTGGGGACGCAGATGGAGCAACCCGACGAGTCCCCGTTTCTGACGATCGGCGCCGTGGCGGAGGCGGTCGGCGTCAGCGCGCAGACGCTCCGGGTCTGGGAGGCGCAGGGGCTGCTCGAGCCCGACCGCACCACGGGCGGCCAGCGGCGCTACTCCCCGGACCATCTGGAGCGGGCCAGGCAGATCCTCGAGATGCGCCGGCGCTACGGCTGGAACACGGCGGCGATCCGCACCTCGCTGGCGACCGGCAAGGCGAAAAACGGGGCGCACGAGTGGACCGGGAACCGCTTCCGGCGGGCGCGCCGTCAACGCAACCTGTCGCTGAAGGAGGCGGCAAGTCGGATCGGGGTCTCGCCCGCCCACCTCTCCGCCCTGGAGCGCGACGAGAGCAAGCCGTCGAGCCGGCTGATCGCGCGGATCGCCGACGCCTACCTGACGCCGATGAGCGGCCTGGCCGAATTCCGGGCGACGGGGCCGCGGGTCGTGCGCGCCGACGAACGCGCGCGCGGCGTCCTCGACGGCGGCGTGACCTGGGAGGAGCTCGTCCTCCCTGGGCACTCGATCGAGCCGGCGATCCTGATCGTCCCCCCCGGTCAGGGCAGCGGCGGCTCCTACGAACGCCCCGGCGAGACGTTCGCGCTGATGCTGGACGGTGAGCTCCACTTCTCCCTGGAGAGCGACGAGCACGACCTCGGGCCGGGCGATGCGATCGTGCTCGAGGCGCAGACCGCGCTGATGTGGGAGAACCGCGGCGATGCCGAGGCGCGGGCGGTGTGGGTGGAGCAACTGCCGACCGGCGCCTGGGACCCGCCCGAGGGAGCCGGCGATGCGGGCCCTCACCGCACCTGGAAACAGCCGTCGCGGAAGTAGGCGCGGTAGAGGTCGAGGGCGTGGACGGCCGGGGGTTCGAGTGGGGACGGCGGGGCGGTCGGGTCGGCCCAGAGCATCTCGCTCGTCTCGACCTCGTCGGGGCGCGGGTCACCGCTCCAGCGGCGGGCGAGGAAGAGCATCGCGAAGCAGTGGGTGACGTCGCCGTTGGGGTAGGTGATCGTGTGCAGGGCTGCCTCCGAGAGGCAGGCGAAGGCGACGAGGTCGGCGGGGTCGATGACGACGCCGGTCTCCTCGCGCACCTCGGTGACCGCGGTGTCGCCAAAGCTTGAGCCCTCCTCGGCGCCGCCCGCGGGCAGGCACCAGAGGCCGTTGTCGACACGGCGGGTGAAGAGGACCGTGCCGTCCTCGCGCTCGAGGAAAACCATCGCGCCGGGGTGGAGGACGGTCGTCGAGCCGACCTTCTGCCGGAGGCGCCAGAGGTATGAGCCTTCGAAGGGCATTCTCAATCAACCACCTTCAACCGACCTGGAACTCGCCGGTGCGCAGGTAGGCGAGCAGGAGCTCGAGGACGCGGGCGGTCGAGTCCTCGAACGGCTGCGGCGGATCGGCCGGGTCGCCGAAAGCCAGCTCGAGCGACTCCTCGCCGTCGGGGATCGGCTCGCCCTCCCAGCGCCGCACCAGAAAGCACATCGAGAAGTAGTGGGCGACGTCGCCGTTCGGATAGTGGAGCGTGTGTCGCTCGGCGTCGGAGAAGCAGGCGATCGGGATCAGATCAGCGGCCTCGACGACGAGGCCCGTCTCCTCGCGCAGCTCGTCGACAGCGGTGCGGGCGAAGCTGCCGCCCTCCTCCGCCGCCCCACCCGGCAGCGCCCAGACGCCGTTGTCGCCGCGGCGGATGAACAGCACCTTCCCGTCCTCCCGTTGCGCCGCGACCGCCGCCCCCGGCTGGAGGACGAGGTCATGCCCGACCTTCTGCCGCAGCCGCCACAGGTATGAGCCTTCAAAGGACACCGGGCTCAAAACCTAGAGAGATCGGCCTACAATCGGGAAACGGGGCCATAGCTCAGTTGGCAGAGCGCGACCTTTGCAAGGTTGAGGCCGCCGGTTCGAATCCGGCTGGCTCCACTGACGGATCCCGGCTGAAGTCGGGATCGACGTAGTCCTCGGCCCGACGGATGAGGCGAGATTGCCCGTTGAGGCTGGAGGCCAGGCGGAGGTAAAACGTGCTGCGTCCCTCCGCGCCCAGCATCCAAGACGGAACGTAGTAGCAGCGTTCGGTGGTGGCGTCGAAGACAGCGATCCAGTCAACCATTGCAGCGGTATAGATCTTGGTCCGTCTTATCTTGCCTTTCGTGAGCGAGTGAGAGCGACAGCGCACGATGACCACCCTGCCGTCCGACATCGCATATTTGACCTGCACCCGATGCAATCGACCCTCGTAGTCCGCGACGAGGTCGTAGCTCGAGTCCTCGCCAAACGGGATCGAGAGTTCGCATCCACGCGCGACTAGATCGGCGGCAACCTCCAACTCGGCACGGTCACCTTTCTTCTTGTGGGAGGCCATCCTCCGAACCTAGGGAGAAAATGCGCGCGTGTGGTGGGCACAACTGTGCCGTTTGCAAATTCTCTGGGACGGCCCTGGCGCTAGGGGAAGTTAAGGGTCTGGCTTTGCGTCGCGCCGCCGGTGACCGTCGCGGTGAGCTTGGCCGGCACCGGCTTTCCCTTGCCTTTGAGGAGCGAGGTGAGAAGGGCTTGGCCCTGGGTGGTGAGCTTGGCGGTGACGGTTTTCTGGTGGCCCGCCGCGACCTTGTAGGGACCCTTCGCGAGCACGATCCCGGGACTCTTCTTGGAGGCAGGGATCTCCGTGAGGCGCAGGCCGCCCCTGCAGGTTCCGCTCTTGCAGGACAGCGTCACCTTGAGGCCGCCTTCGCTCAGCTTGAGATTGCCGATCTTGAGGCTCGGTTTCGCCGCCACCGCGCTCGCCGCGAGGGCGAGCATGCACACCACCGTCAAGAGTCCGATCGCCCTGCGCATCCCGCAGGGACCCTACCGGATTAGGAACAGATTTCCAGAATGTTCAGCGGACGACGGCGCGTTTGTATTTCGTCACGGCGAGGAAGGCGAAGACGGTGGCGATGCCTACCGACCAGGCGACCGCGCCCCAGACGGAGTTGCCGGCGGGGTCGCCGATGAAGAGGGCGCGGATCGCGTTGACGGTGACCGAGAAGGGGTTCCATTCGGCGAACCACTGGAGGGCGGCGGGCATGGTTTCCGGCGGGACGAAGGCCGAGGAGACGAAGGTGAGCGGGAAGATCAGGATGAAGCCGAGGCTCTGGGCCGCCTCCGGCGAGGACGAGGTGAGGCCGATGAAGGCGAAGACCCAGGAGAAGGCGTAGCCGAACAGCAGCAGCAGGAGGATCCCGAAGACGACGTGGAGGAAGGGGCTTTCGAAGCCGAAGCCGATGATCACGCCGACCACCAGCATCACCGTGATCGAGATGCCGTTCGTCGCGATGTCGGAGAGGGTGCGGCCGGCGAGCACCGCGCCGCGCGACATCGGCAGCGAGCGGAAGCGGTCGACCAGGCCTTTGCGCAGGTCCTCGGCGATCCCCATCGCGGTCACGAAGCCGCCGAAGGCCATCGTCTGGACGAGGATGCCGGGGATCAGGAAGTCGATGTAGGAGTGGCCCGGAGTCGGGATCGCGCCGCCGAAGACGTAGGCGAACAGCAGCACGAACATGATCGGCTGCACGGTGAAGGCGAGCAGCAGGTCGGGCGCCCGCGAGATCCGCAGGAAGTTGCGCTTGGCGAGCACCAGGGTGTCGGAGAGTGCGAGCCGCGCGGCGCTCATCGCGTCCCCTCCCCCGCGGCCACCGCCGCCTCCTCGTCCTCTTCGGCGGCGTGGCCGGTGAGGGTGAGGAAGACGTCATCGAGGGTCGGCCGCCGCATCGCGATGTCATCGATGCCGACGCCCGCGTCGTTCAGCCGCTGGACCGCGGCGGCGATCGTCCCCTGGCGCTGGGCGACCGGGACGCGGAGGACGACGCCGTCGCATTCGGGCGGTGCCGAGGGGAAACCCTCCAGCGCCGCGATCGCGGCGTCCATCTGGTCGGCCGACTCGAGCGTCACCTCGAGCGCCTCGCCGCCGACCTGGTCCTTCAGCTCATCGGAGGTGCCCTCGGCGATCACCCGGCCGTGGTCGATCACCGAGATCCGGTCGGCGAGCCGATCGGCCTCGTCGAGGTACTGCGTCGTCAGCAGCACCGTCGTCCCCTCGGCGACCCGCCCTTCGATCGTCTCCCACAGCCCGATCCGGCTGCGCGGGTCGAGCCCGGTGGTCGGCTCGTCGAGGAAGATCACCGGCGGCCGCGCGACCAGCGCCGCGGCGAGGTCGAGGCGCCGCCGCATCCCGCCCGAGTAGGTGCGGACCAGCCGCCCGCCCGCTTCGGCGAGGTCGAAGCTCTCCAGCAGCTCGGCGGCGCGCACTTTCGGCTGGCCCTTCGGCAGGTGGTAGAGCTGGCCGACCATCTGCAGGTTCTCGGTCCCGGTCAGGTTTTCGTCAACCGCCGCGTACTGGCCGGCGAGGCCGATCTTCCGCCGCAGCAGCGGCGCTTCGCGCGCCACGTCGACGCCCGCGACCCGGGCGGTGCCGCCGTCGGCCGGCAGCAGCGTGGTGAGGATCCGCACCGCGGTCGTCTTCCCCGCCCCGTTCGGCCCGAGCAGCCCGAGCACCGTGCCGGTCGGCGCGCTCAGGTCGACTCCGTCGAGCGCCCGGACCATCCCGTAAGCCTTGACCAGCCCCTCGGCTTCGATTGCGCAATCAGCGGACATTCGCCCAACCTAACGGGCGAGTCGGCGCGCGCAGCTGTTCCTTATCGCCGGCATTCCGGCATAAAGAACAGCGGAGCCAAGTCAGTCGAGGTCGAAGTCCTTCGGCGGCTTCTGCTCGAACCAGAGGTCGTCGTCCTCGGGCGCGTCTTCGAGGAAGCGGGGCGTGTCTTCGAGCACGTCCTCGTGGCCGGTGGCGGGGTCGTACTCGCCCTCGTCCTTGTCCTCGGAGGCGGACTGCGCCGGGGCCTGAGGAGCTTCCTCGGAAGGGGGATCGAAGTTCGGGCGCGGCTGTTCGACCGTCGCGTCGAGCGGCGCTTCCCCCGACGGCGGCTCGCCGGCGCGCGGGTACTCCTCCGATGGCGCCTCCTCCGCGGCGGCGCGCTCGTCCGCGCGGCGCAGCACTTCTTCGGACGGGTCCTCCTCGTAGCTCTGGCTCTCGAAGTCGAAGATCGCGCCCTGCGCGCCCACGCCCTCCTCGTACTCCGGCATCGCCCGCTCGCCGCCGGTCGGCGCGTCGAGCGCCTGATCGAGCTCATCGGAAAGGCGCTGTTCGTTGAAGAAGTCGTATTCGGCCGACTCTTCCTCGGTCGGCGGGTGGCCGGCAACCTCGGCGTCGGGGCCGCGGGTGTCGAGCGGCTCCTGGACCCCGAGGTCGACCGGTGCGGGCGCGGGAGTGCCGGGCTCCTCCGGCGCGGGCGGCGCGGCGTGCGGTTCGTCCTGGGCGGCGTCGACCAGCTCCTCGTCGCTCGGGCTCGCCTGCTCGACCGGAACCTCGGGCGCCACGGCGGCGGCCTCGGCGTCGACGTGCGCCTGCACATCGAACATCTGCGTCGGCTGCTCGGCGATCGCGTGGCGCTCCTCGGTGCCGGGACCGGCGTCCGGGGCGATCGACTCCTCGCCGGCCGGGGGCTCCTCGGCGACGGGCTGCTGGGACTCCTCGATCGGCGCGGCCAGGTCGGCCGGCGGGGCGAGGTCCGTGGCCGCCTCGCCCGGCGGCGGGGGCAGCGGAATGTCGGCGGCGTCGGCGGGGCTCGGCGGCGGGGCGTCGGCCGGAGGGGGCGCGAGTTCGTCTTGGAACGGCGTCGCGCTTTGCGGCGCGGCGTCCTCGAAGGACGGCGGCGGCGCGTCCTCGGGGACCGGCGCCTCGGTCACCGCGTCGCTCGCCGGCGGCGCCTCCTGCAGGTCGGTGATGTTGGGACGGCGGCCGCCGCGCTCCTCCTCGTCGAAGATCGCGGGGGCGTCCGCTGCGCCCTCCCCGGGCGAGGTCAGAAATTCGGTCGGCGCCTCGGCGAAGGGGTCGATCTCATCCGGCCGCTGCGGCGGGCCGAACGCGTCGTCCTCCAGCTTCTTCAGCTCCCCCTCGTCGGCGCCATGGGCGCGCTTGAGTTCGAGGTGCTCACGGATTGCGTCGTCAAGGATGCTCATCAGGCGTTCCCCAGGAGGGTTCCAAAGACTAGGCGCTATTCCTTGTGGGTGCCTTCCGCTGGGCAGGACTTCCCAGCCAACCGTCCAATGCGACCGCTGCCGGGCCAAACAGCGGGAAAATTCCTGTGATCGATGCCCTGTCCGAAGGGACAGTGGGCGGTGGCACCGGGCCGCCGTAGCCTCGGAGGATGCCCCGGCCGCCGCTGTCAACCGATGCCATGGAGCTCATGCTGGCGGCGAACCCGGCGGTCCTCGCGACGGTCAGGGACGACGGGTCCCCCCACACCGTCGCCGTCTGGTTCGACTGGGTCGAAGACCGGGTCCTGCTCAACATGGACGTCAATCGCAAGCGACTGCGGTACGTCGAAGCCAACCCGGCCGCCTCGATCACGATCCTCGACGGGGAGAACTGGCTGCGCCAGCTGACCGTCCGCGGCCCGATCTCGCTGGAGCCCGACGAGGGCCTGGTCACGGTCGACCGCCTCGCCCACCGCTACATGGGCCGCGAATATCCAGTCCGCGACCGTCCCAGGGTCACCGCCTGGCTGCAGCCAGAGCACTGGTTCCTCTGGGACGCCCGCGGGCGGGTCTAGCCCTCGGTCACCTCGGGCTTCGCCTCGTCCTCCTCGCCTTTCAGGCCTTTGCCGAAGCCGCGCATCGACTGGCCGAGCGAGCTGCCGAGCTCGGGGAGGCGTTTGGGACCGAAGACCAGTAGGGCGACGACGAGGACGATGCCTATCTCGAGTGGGCCGATGCTGCCGAGCATTTGTTCTCCTTCGACTTCGAAGCTGGGGTGCGGGGACCTTTCACGGTAGATCGGCAGCCGCGGCCGGCCTTTGGACTCTCGGCCAGAATCTTGCGGCGCCGTTCGGCCGTCGGTCGAAGAGAAACATTGTTAACCTATATAAATGGACCGCTCGTCCCGTCCCGATTCCGTCGGCGCCTCCTTTGTGCCGGTGCTGGTCGGCATCACCCTTGTCGTCTCGATCATCAGCAGCCTCGGCGCGCCGCTTCTGCCCGACGTCGCCGCTGACCTCAAGATCTCGCTGCCGAGCGCCCAGTGGTCGCTGACCGCGGCGCTGATCGCGGGGGCGCTCTCGGCGCCGGTCCTCGGGCGTCTCGGGGACGGGCGGCACCGGCGTCGGGCGATGCTCGGCGCGCTCGTCATCGTCTCCGCCGGCGGCATCGTCGCGGGCGCCGCGGGCAGCCTGCCGGTGCTGGTCGCCGGGCGCTTCATGCAGGGGATCGGGCTCGGCCTGGCGCCGATCGCGATGGCCGCCGCGCGCGACCACCTCGGCGCCGACCGCGCCCGCAAGACGATCGCGATCCTCTCGGTCAGCGGCGCCACCGGCCTCGGCGCCGGCTACCCGATCAGCGGCCTGATCGCCGAACAGACCAACGTCCACGACGCCTTCTACTTCGGCGCGGTCCTCAGCGCCGTCGCGCTCGTCGCCGCCTTCTTCGCCATCCCCTCGAGCAGGAGTGGCGCCGATGCCTCGCTCGACATCAAGGGCGCGGTGCTCGGCGGGATCGGCGTCGTCGCCCTGATGATCGCGATCGGCCAGGGCCACGAATGGGGATGGGTCTCCCCCGCCACCCTCGGCTGCCTCGTCGTCGCGATCGGCACCCTGGCGCTCTGGGTGCGGCTGCAGCTGCGCGGCACCGCGCCGCTCGTCGACCTCCGCCAACTCCGCCACCGCGCCGTGCTCGGCGCCGACGTCGCCGCGCTGCTCCTCGGCGTCGCCCTCTACATGTTCCTCACCGTGATCACCGAGTTCGTCCAGACGCCGTCGGCGGAGGGCTTCGGCTTCGGCGCCTCGACCCTGGTCGCCGGCCTCTGCCTCGTCCCCTTCTCGATCTGCAGCCTCCTCGGCACGCGCCTGATGGGCCTGATGGTGAGCCGCTTCGGCACCCGCGCTGCGCTCGGCACCGGCGGCCTCGCGATCACCGCGGCGGGCGTCTTCTTCGCCCTCGTCCACACCGCCATCTGGCAGACCTGCGTGATGATGGGGCTCCTCGGGATCGGCTTCGGCTTCACCTTCGCCGCGATCCCGGGCCTGATCACCAGCGCCGTCCCGGCCGGGGAGATCGGCAGCGCGATGGGCTTCTACCAAGTGGTCCGCTCGATCGGCTTCAGCGCCGGATCCGCCCTCGTCGCCTCGATCCTGGCGAGCCACGAGATCGCCGGCTCCGCCTTCCCGGCACAGTCCGGCTACATCACGGCCCTCTGGGTCGGCGCCGTGGCGAGCCTCGTGGCGGCGGTCGTCGCCGTGATCCTCGCCCCGGGCGACACGGCGCGCTCCGCCGGGCCGACGACGCCGGCCGAGGAGGAGCTCCGCGAGATCGCCCGCGAGGACGCCGAGCTGGCGAGCGCCGGCCTGATCGACGCCGAGGTCGAGGCCGAGGTCGCAAGCAGCGAGTTCGCAGAAACCCGCGGTATGCGCGGGAGAGTGCGAACGCGGTAACCGAGGTCGGGGACAATCGGGGTGAAGGCGGCTGCTCGCCGATCGGGCGGACGTCGACTGCGATCACCTTGTACTCGGGGCACGAGGTATTCACGTCGGCCGACTGGCCGCGCTGCGCTCGCCGAGCGAGTGGTGACGGCGGATCAGCTCGACGAGATTTTCGGGACACGACCACATATCTACCGCCTGCGCCCGTCCCCCGAGCAACAACTCGACGGTCAGCCGCCGATTTCTTCGGCTTTCGCCTTCGCCCCTTCAAGGGCCATCTTTGCCGATTCCTTGGCCTCGTGGAGCGCTTCGTTCGCCTCTTCCTTGGCTTCCTTCAGCGCGCTCTTGCTCAGAGACGGGTCGGCCTTGGCTTCCTTGACTCTTGCGAAGGCCTGTTGCTCGGCTTCTTCGACGACCTGGTTCGCCTTTTCCTTCGTCTGTTGGAGAAGTTCCGCGGCTTCCTGCTTGCGTCCCGCGACGCCACCCACGGCGTTTTCGATGCCGACTTCCGCTTCTTCCCGCGCCGTCGGAGCGGGGATGCCGGGTTCGCCGGTGTTTTCGGTCCTGCCGCTGTTGCCGCAACCGGCCACGCCGGCGGCGAGCACCGCGACGACCACGATCGCGCCCGTAGCGTTCCGCAGCCGCCGCAGGGGCCGCGCCGATCGCCAAGAGTTCCCTTTGGACATGACTACATATCTACCGCGTTCGGGAGGGCGGCGGCGCCGCGATCAGCGACGGCGCCGCCCTCATCGGCCGGGGCCGGCCCTCAGGCGGGGGTGCGATCGACCGTCACCGTCTTGGTGACGGTCGAGGTCTGGCCCGCGGCGTTCTTGAAGGTCACCTTCAGCGTGATCTTCAGGCTGTGCTGCGCCAGCTGCGCTTTCGCGGCCTTCGACAGAGCGAGCTTCAGGTGGACCGTCCCGCCCTTGGTGACCTTCGCCTGGAACGAGCCGACCTTCAACCCGCCGGAGGTGGCGGTCGCGGTCAGCGTGCCCTTACTCGGGACCTTGATCTGGCCTTGGATCTGACCCGTGGTCGCGCTGATGTCCGAGAGTTCCGGCTTGGCAGGCTGTCCGCCACCCGGGGTGCTGGCCGTCGCCGTCGCCGCCCGCTTTTCGGCTTCTTCGGCCGCGTGCTTGGCCGCTTCGGCTGCCTTCTCGGCGGCTTCGGCGCGCTGGTTGGCTTCGGTGCCGTGCCGGGCTTCTTCGGCCAACTTCGCTTCGGCGGCGTGCAGGGCTTCTTCGGCCTGCTGCTTGGCTTCGGTCGCGTGCTGGGCTTCTTCTTCCAGCGCCGTTTCTTCGGTCGAGTTTGCGACTTCCGAGTAAATAACGACGGTGATCGTCAGCGGCGCCGATTCGATCCCGAAATCGTCCGTGCCCTCGATCGTTGCCGTGTACGTGCCGGCGACGGTCCCGTTCACGGCCGAGGCGTCGGCGGTGATAGTGCCGGCCACCGCATTGCCGGAACCGTCGGTCAGTTCGGCGCCCGCGTTGGCGAGCAGCGCGGCTTCCGAGAGTGGGTCGGCGCTGCTCATCGGCAGGTAGATCGTCGTCGTCGGCACCGTCACCACCGGCAGCGGGACGATTTCGATCGACGCCTGCACCGTCGGCGCGGCATCGTGCGCCGCGCTGTCGCCGACCGTCACGGCGTAGGTCCCGGCGATGTCCCAGTGCACACCCGAGGTGTCGACCACGGGCTGGCCACCGTTGGCGCTGGCGTTCACGGTCGCGCCGAGGTTGCTGACGAGCATCGCCTGCGAGGGTTCGGAGGTCGAGGCGCCGAAGAACGTCGTCGCGTGCGCGACCGAGACCGTCGCGGCCGACACTTCCACAGTCACTTCGACCGGAGCGGTGGTGAAGCCGTAGGAATCGGTGCCGACCAGCGTCGCCTTGCAGCTTCCCGCCGTCGTGCCGCATCCCGTCGGCAGCGTCGCTTCGAGCGTCGAGCCGGGAGCCGGGAGACCTTGGGCGGTCACCTGGGCGCCGGCGGCGGCGATGACCTCTGCCGCGGTCGGCGGTTCGGCGATGTTGAAGTAGACCGTCGAGGCGGTGTCGGTGATCACCGGCACGGCGACGATCTCGATCTCCGCGGTCGTCGATTCGATTTCCTCGGCGCCGTTGCTGTCGGAGACCGTCACCTGGAACGAGCCGGGCGCTTCGAAGTCCGCGGCGGTGTAGCCGCTGACCGTCGGGTGCCCGGTGGTGTCTGGCGGCATGACCGGGGCGAGGGCGGTGAGGATCGCTGCTTCGGTCGGTTCGGTGGTCGTCACCTGGAAGACGGCCGTTTCATGGCCGAGCAGGATCTTGGCATCGGCGACCGCCACGGTGACCGTCGCCGGGGCGCTGGCGATTCCGTAC
>JAOPZF010000105.1 GCA_025964255.1 Solirubrobacterales bacterium
CGCCTGCTGGCGATGGTCGAGCCGCTCGGCGCCGAGGACCTCGTCCTCGCCTGCTTCACCGGCGGCTCGAGCGCCCTCGCCAGCCTGCCGCCGGCCGGCGTCACGGTTGCCGAGAAGCGCGACCTGCACGAGCTGCTGCTGGCGTCGGGAATGCCGATCTCGGCGATCAACACCGTGCGCAAGCACGTCTCCAACTTCAAGGGTGGTCGGCTCGCCGCCCTCGCGGCGCCGGCGCGGGTGGTCAACCTGACCGTCTCCGACGTCGCCGGCGACGTCCTCGACCTGCTCACCGACCCGTCGGTCCAGGACACCTCGACCGCCGCCGACGCTCGCTCGGTACTCGCCGCCTACGACCTCTGGGGCCGCGTCCCCGCCTCGGTTCGCGCCCACCTCGAATCCGACGCCGCCGAATCGCCCCGCCTCGACCCCGACCTCGTCACCACCGAACTGCTGGTCACCGGCCACGGCGCCTGCGAGGCGATGATCGCCGCGGCCGGCGCGGCGGGCTGGCCCGCGATCCAGCTATCGACCAGCCTCGAGGGCGAGGCGCGTGAGCTCGGCCGCCTGGTCGCCAACCTGGCCCGCGAAAGCGCCCGCGAAGGCGCCCCCTTCGGAGCCCCGGTGATCTTGGTCGGCTGCGGCGGCGAGTCCGGCGTGACCCTCCGCGACGGCGCCGCCTTCGGCACCGGAGGCCCCAACCAGGACGCCGCGATCGCTGCCGCTCTCGAGCTCGACGGCGCCCCGGTGGCGACGGTGATGATCGACACCGACGGCAGCGATGGCGGCACCGAGTGGGCCGGCGCCGTAGCCGACGGCACCACCGTCGCCCGAGCCCGCGAGCTCGGCCTCGACCTCCGCCAAGCCCTCCTCTCCCACCGCTCCGCCGAGCCCCTCACCGCCCTCGGCGACCTCGTAGAGACCGGCGCCACCGGCACCAACGTCAACGACCTGATCGTGCTCGCCGTCGGCATTTAGCCGCCGCGCCGAAGACGTCCAGCTGTTCCTTATGCCGGCATACCGGCATAAGGAACAGCTGGAGAGCGGGCGGGTCGCTGTCGTCTGCGGGTGTCAGCTCAGTCGGAGGTGACGCGGGCGCGGAGGGCGGCCAGGCGGCTGGTGGTGGGGTGGTCGCGGAGGACTTGTTGGGCGGCGTTGCGGCCGTTGGCTCCGGTGACTCCGCCGCCCGGATGGGTGCCGGCGCCGCAGAGGTAGAGGTTCTCCACGGGGGTGCGGTAGTCGGCGTAGCCGCGGGTGGGACGGAGGTTGAAGAGCTGGTCGAAGCCCATCTCACCGTGCAGGGGGTGGCCGCCGGTCATGTTGAAGCGGCGCTCGAAGTCGAGGGGGCTCAATACCTCTCGGGCGACGAAGCCGGGGGCGAACTCCTCGGTGACGCAGGCGCCGCCGACGATGTCGCGCCGCTCGAGCACCAGCGGGCGCATTCCCGCCTTGGCCAGGTAGAAGGCGGCGACGAGCCCGTTGTGGCCGCCGCCGACGACAATCGCGCCGTGGCCGGCCGAGCCGTTCACCGCGCCGGTCACGAGGCGGTACCCAGCGACTTCATCCGCGTCACCACGTAAGCGGCCAAGGAGAAGACGCCGGCCGCGGCGAGTAGCACCAGGCTCATCGCCGTTCCGCCTCCGAATCCCCGGTGCCGGAGATCAATTCCATCGTCTTATAGACGGAGCAGGAGCGCCGCGACCGCCAGCAGCGGGACCGCGATCGAGAGCCCGCGCAGCCCGGCGTCAAGCGGCGCGGTGAGCGAGGCGCGGTCCAGCGCGCGGACGCTGCCGTCGGCCATGTGCTGCTCCCCGGTGACCGACTCGGTGCGCCGGCGCAGGTCGCGGACCGGGGTCGAGAGGTGCCGTTGGACCCGGCACAACCCGTAACAGGCGACGACCACCGCGGCCGCCGCGAACCCTTCCCGCACCGAGTGGACGCCGAGCGCGTTGACCCACCATCCGGTCAGCGCCGAGAACCCACCCCAGGAGGCGGCGAGCCAGAAGTCGGTGTGGAAGCGGCCGCCGAACAGCTCGAGGTTGTAGGCGGGGGCGATGAAGGCGCCGAAGAGGATCAGCGGGATCAGCGTGGGGGAGACGACGAAGACGCCGACGATGCCGATCGCCAGCGCGCCGCCGAGGCCGCCGACCGCCATCGCGATCAGCGCCCGCTTCGACAGTCGCGTCCCCAGCGGCCTGCCGTTCAGCTCGTCGAGGGCGTGGGCGCCGACGCCGACCGCGAGGAAGAATGCGGCGATCGCGGCGGCGACGCGGACCGGGTAGACGTGGGCGGCGACGGCGGCGCCGAGCGCCACGTTGGCGACGTGCCAGACGGTGTAGGGCGGGTGCAGGACGTTGACGATGTCGCGGGCGCCGCCGGGCGCCAGCGCGTAGAAGGCCGGACGGGGCGTCCGCTCAGCCGCCAACCGTGCCCCAGATCACGACCCCGCCGCCGAGGCTCATCCGCCTCACCTTGACGTCGCCGAACCCCGCCGCGCGCCACAGCTCGACCTGCCGCGCCAGCGGATAGGAGCGGTAGAAGCCTTCGATGCTCGGTCCGAGGAAGCGCCCCGCCTCGAACCAGCCGCGCGAGTCGATCCGTCCCAGCGCCGGCAGGCCGACCCGGGTGTAGAGGCGCCAGAGCGGCAGCCAGATTCCCCGCGGCAGGCAGAACTCGAGGCTGGAGACGCGCCCGCCGGGCTTCACGACTCGGGCCAGCTCGCGCAGGGTCGCGGCCGGGTCGTCGACGTAGCGGAGCAGGTAGGTGAAGGTGAGGTGGTCGAACTCGGCGTCGGCGAAGGGCAGCGACTCGGCCTCGCCTTCGACCAGCTCGATCCGCCCGGCGAGCCGCGTCGAGGCGGCGACCTTCTCCCGCGCCCGGCCGAGCATCGCGGCGCTCTGGTCGAGCCCGACGACGCGGCATCCCCAGCGTTCGACCAGCGCCTTGCTGACCAGCCCGGTGCCGCAGGCGACATCGAGGACGCGGTCCTCGGGGCGCGCCGCGACGGCCTCGACCGCCGCCCGCCGCCAGCGCGGATCCTGGAAGAAGCTGAGCGCGGCGCCGAGCTCGTCGTAGTGAGCGGGAAGCTGCTCGAACATCTCGAGAGCGTGCTGCTTACGTTGTGACTCGGAGGGCGGCATCGCGTCTAGCCTCCCAGACGAGCCCAAACCTCCGTTGTCGTAGGCTCCGGGAATGGCCACCGACGCAGTTCTTTCAGGCACCGTAGCCCTCGTAACCGGCGCTTCCAGCGGCATCGGCGAGGCAACCGCAAAACGGCTCGCCGCCGACGGCGCGGCGGTCGCCGTCGCGGCCCGTCGCCTCGACCGGCTCGAGCGCCTCGTCGAGGAGATCGACAACGCCGGCGGTAAGGCGCTGGCGATCGAGGCCGACGTCACCGACCGCGCGGCCGCCGAGGCGTTGGTCGAGCGCACGGTGAAAGAGCTCGGTCGCCTCGACACCGTCGTCAACAACGCCGGGGTGATGCTGCTCGGCCCGGCGCTCGAGGCGCCGATCGAGGAGTGGGAGCGGATGGTCGACCTCAACGTCAAAGGGCTCCTCTACGTCGCCAAGGCGGCGCTTCCGCACCTGATCAAGTCCGCCGACGACGGGCCGCGGCTGGTTACCGACATGGTCAACATCTCCTCCGTCGCCGGGCGCCGTGCGCGCGAGGGCAGCGCCGTCTACAACGCGACCAAGTTCGGCGTCGGCGCCTTCTCCGAGGCGCTCCGCCAAGAAGTCACCGAGCAGCACGTCCGCGTTTCGCTGGTCGAGCCGGGCGCCGTGATCACCGAGCTCTCGAGCCACAACCGGCCCGAGGTGCTCGAGGAACTCAAAGGCCGATTCGGCGAGATCGAACGGCTCGAAGCCGACGACATCGCCGACGCGATCTCCTACATCGTCACCCGGCCGCGCCACGTCGCGATCAACGAGATCCTCGTGCGGCCGACCGAGCAGAAGAACTAGCGAACCGGGCCCGATACCCGCCGGGGGCGGCGAATACACCCACCCCCGACAGCTGGTTGGTTCTCACACCTTTTTCACATTTCGCCTGTTCCGGCGCGCTCGAATACCGGCCGTGGACGCCGGAGACATCATCGTCGGGTTGGTCGTCGTCGCAGGCGTCAGCTTCGACTTCACCAACGGGTTCCACGACACCGCCAACGCGATGGCGACGACGATCGCGACCGGGGCGCTGCCGCCCAGGGTCGCCGTCTCGATCGCCGCGGTGCTCAACTTCGTCGGCGCCTTCATCTCGCTCTCGGTCGCTGCCACCATCGCCGAAGGGATCGTCGAATCCGCCGCGGTGACGCCGGTCATCATCCTCGGCGGACTGATCGGGGCGATCAGCTGGAACCTCGCGACCTGGTGGTTCGGGATCCCATCTTCTTCCTCGCACGCGCTGATCGGCGGCGTGGTCGGCGCGACCCTGGTCGGCGCGGGCTCGGGCGCGATCGAGATCGAAGGGATCATCTCCAAGGTGATCATCCCCGCCGCGATCTCGCCGATCCTCGCCGGGCTGCTCGCCGCGATCGGCGTCGCGATCATCTACCTGCTGATCCGCGCCTTCAAGGAGGAGAAGGCCGAACGCGAGTTCCGCTGGTTACAGGTCGCCTCGTCATCGATGGTGGCGCTCGCCCATGGGACCAACGACGCGCAGAAGACGATGGGCGTGATCTCGCTGGCGCTGATCGCCAACGGCTCGCTTCAAGGCGGCGCCAACTTCACCGTGCCGACGTGGGTGGTGGTCATCTGCGCGACCGCGATCGCCGCGGGGACCTACTCGGGCGGCTGGCGGATCATCAAGACGCTCGGCACCAAAGTGGTCGAGGTGCGGCCGCCGCAGGGCTTCGGCTCGGAGGCGATCGCCGCGACCGTGATCCTCGCCTCCTCACACGTCGGCTACCCGCTCTCGACCACGCAGGTCGTCTCCGGCGCGGTCACGGGCGCGGGCGTCGGTCGGCCGGGCGCTCAGGTCAACTGGAAGGTGATCCGCAACATCGTCGCCGGCTGGTGCCTAACCCTGCCCGCCGCGGCGGCGACCTCGGCGCTCGTCTTCGCGATCATCGAACTGCTCGGCGGTGGAGCCTTCGGCGCGATCGTCGCCGTCGCCATCCTCGCGATCGGCTGCTTGCTTCTCTGGCAGGCCAACCGTCGTCAGCCCTCCGACCCGGAGGACTCGATCTCCGATAACCCCGTCTTCGGCCCCGAGGCCAAGAGACGCGCCGAAGAGCAGCCGGTCGCCGCATGACCCCGTTCGCCGAGCTCATGGAATTCGCGCCGCTGCTGGAAGCGATCTGGACCTCGGTCGTCTTCGGCCTGGTCGTGGTCGTCGTCGCCGGGATCGGCGTCAGCGCCTCGCTGCGCGCCGCCGACCAGCGCGGCGCCGCCGACCACGAGACGAGCTTCGCTTCCTGGAGCCTGGTGACGATCGGCTGCGGCGCTGTCCTCGTCGCGGCGGTGGTGCTGGGAATCTGGGCGATGACCCAGTGAGAGGATCGCCGCGATGACCCCCGACAGCCCCTTCGACAGCGGCCGGCCGCGGCCGATCGCGACCGTCCTCGACGGGCTGCGGGCGCGGATCGACGCCGAGCGCTTCGACGCCGCCGTCCTCTCGCTCGAGGCCGTCGTCGCCGACCTCGGTTACGGCGACGTGCGGCCGCTGCCCGGAGCGGTCGCCTGGATTCGCGAACTGCGCGGGGCGGGGAAGAAGGTCGGCCTCGCGGCGAGCGGCGAACGAGCCCGCGCGGCGCTCGAGCTGGCTGGCGTGGCGGACCTCTTCGACGCGATCGTCACCGGTCCCCGCAATCCCGGCACGCTCGCCGAAGCGACCTCGGAGCTAGGCGTCGAGCCCGACGACGCGCTCCTCGTCGACGTCGCCGCCGCCGGCATCCAGGCAGGCCGCGAGGCGGGCTTCGACCTCCTGATCGGCGTCGCCCGCAACCTCGGAACGCCCGAGGACCTCCGCCAAGCCGGCGCCGACATGGTCGTCGCCGACCTCCAGGAGCTGCTCGGCTCCGCCAAGGGCCTCGACCGCTAGACGCGCCTCAGAGTGCAGCGGCGATCTCGGGAACGAGCGCCAGCTCGCGTTCCACGTCAGGGCCGCGGCTTTCGATGCCGATCAGCAACTCCTCGTCCAACACGGCGAGGATCCGCTTCAAGACGACGATCGTCGGCATGTGGTCGCCGCCCTCGACCTTGGAGATGAACGAGTGGGAGGTCCCCGCCCGCACGGCGACCTCCTTCTGCGTCAGCTCGAGCTCGTACCGCCGTTCGCGGATGTGAGCCGCGATCCAGTTCCGCTTGCGGAGCTCGCTGATCGCGGCATACTCCGCCCGCGCTTCCCGGTACTCAGGGCTCTGTCTCGCACGTTCCTCCGCGACCTCGGTGACCGTACGGCCAATGGGGCTGATCCAGTTGCCAATGTCTTTCGCCATGAGGGCAGCTTATCGAAATCAATAAACAGGTCACGGCCTCGATCTGGGCGGCCGAGGCGCGTCACGCCCGGCGGCGCGTGGAGGCCTTCTCGGCTTGGCGTTCATCCGCCTCTTGAAGTCCGCCATCCTCCATCTCGCGATCGCCATCTCCGACGGAGGCACTGGCCCGGTGTTCTTCTCAAATGCATGGAGAAGGACGATCAAGTTCTCGGAACGCTGATAGAGGAGCCGATATCGCGTGCCTGCAAATCGGATCCTCAACTCGCGTAGCTCCCCCTCGATCTGCGAGGTGATCGGAAACTCTGGCGGCGGCGCATCGGCCGGGCGCCCGTTGAGATGCACGCGATCTGTTGATTGGTCTTCGTCGCATGCTTCAAGGGCCGCCCTTTGATGAATCGATCGACCGGTTCCACGCCGCGCGGGTCGCGATAGTAAGTCGACTGGGTTCGGCCGCCTTGCTCCGGCGCTTGGCGGAATCGTCGCTCCATGTCGGAGACAAGCTCTGGCCGGATCGAGTTCGCCCCCTCCGCTGAATGGGGTCATGGCAATTTCCGAGAAGGTCCGCCGCCGGGCGCGGCGGTATAGAACTTCGGAATCGACGACGAGCGCCACGCCAAGATCATCGAGGCGATACGGGAGATCCCGGAGGGCTTCGTGCGGACCTATGGCGACGTCTCGCCCGGCGCCCCGCGTCTCTCGGCCCGCCTCCTCTCGACCGAGCAGCATCCCGACGACGTCCCCTGGTGGCGAGTGGTCCGCGCCGACGGCAGCCTTGCGGTGGGGCAGAGGCAGCGCGAACACCTGATGGCCGAGGGCGTCCCCTTCAACGGCGAGCGCATCGACATGGACGTCGCCCGCATCGCGCACGACCCGTGAGGCAGCGGGAGGAGATCGTCGAGGGGATCCCGGTGACGGGTCGAGCCGGACGAGCAGCGCGGCGCCCCGGTCCTGTGGATGTCCTACCTCGGCGGCTACGGGGAGCGGAACCTGCCGATGCTCGAGCGCTTCGCCGCCGCCGGTCACCCGGCCGCCAGCTTCGGCGCACCCGGCCACGGCGCCCGCGGAAGTGGGGATCGCCAGGAGTTCGCGCGCCACGTCCTGGCCGCCTTCCGGAAACGGATGTGGCCGCTGCTCGGCCGGACCACGCTGGAGGCGCTGCGGGTGCTCGACTGGCTCGGCGGGGAGATGGATGCGAGCGAAGGCTTCCTCGTCGGCGGCTTCTCGATGGGCGGAGACGCCGCCATCGCGCTCGCCGGGATCGACCAGCGGGTCCGCCGCGTCGCCGCGATCGGCTCGACCCCGGACTGGTCGCGACCGGGGATGCACGAACTCGGGAAACCCGCGAGCCCTCTCGATCAGGGTGAGGCCGACGCCTACGCCGAATGGTTCGCCGCCCAGCTCGACCCGATGCGCCACCTCGACCGCTTCCGCCGCGAGCTCGCGATCGACTTCGAGCTCGGCGCCGAGGACCGCCACATCCCGGAGGCGAACGCGCGGGCCTTCGTCGACGCCCTCGCCGCGCTCGATCCGCCGGCCTCCGCGACCGTCGAGATCAACGTCCATCCCGGCCTCGACCACGGCGTGGTCAGCGACCAGGCGGCCAAGGACGCCGCCTTCGCGTTCCTCCTCGACCCGGCCTAGAGAGCGGCGGACGGGAGTCGAACCCGCGTCATTAGCTTGGAAGGCTAAGGCTCTACCATTGAGCTACCGCCGCGCGCAGGGGGAGCGTACCCATCATTCCCCCGATCCGTCAGAATGCCCTGGCACTCCTCGGGGAGTGGCGCAGTCTGGTAGCGCACTCGGCTGGGGGCCGAGCGGTCGCAGGTTCAAATCCTGTCTCCCCGATCATTCAGGTGCCCGCCTGGGAGCGGGCTCGTAGCGCCTCTTGATTCGCACAACGAATCAAGCACGGGCGCTTGCTACCGCCCCTGGTAAGAGAGCGCCGGACCGTGGTTGACGGCTGACCCGAGCCGATCGGGCCGATCGCCAGCATCCGCTGCGGCTGCGATTACAGCGACTCAGTACGGCCGTCTTACTGGAGAAGGTCGGTCAGCACCTGCCTGGCCATCTTTCGCGGCGCACTTTCGGACGAGGATGAAGGTGCGGGAAGAACTCTCGTGGTCCCGGCTCCACGCTGCTGAACTTCTGGGGCGCGGACTCCGAGAGTTGTGCTCGACCGTCGCCGCTTTGTTCTTTGCGTTTAAGCATCGGCGTCGCTCCGGTAGTAGTTCGCTAGCGACCGCGGTTTCAGGCCGGGCTCGAAGGTCGCCGCCGGGTGGGGGAGCGCATGTCGTACTCAGCATCGGCCCCGGGCTTCTGGAGCGATTGGAACCTTGTCTGTACGAGCGGTCGTGACTCGGATTGCAGACATGAGGCACTGGGTAGTCCATCGCTCGATGAAGATCGCGGTGGTTGAACAGAGCGCCGCGTCGACCGCAATCGCGGCAGGTTGAACGAGGGACATGGGACGTCTTCGTCGTCGGTTCTTTCTTCGTGCCGGCCCAGCCTGCATCTCGCTTGCCCTGATCGCCGCGGTGTTCTCGCACCTCGTCGTCACCGCTGCCGCGACTGCTGCCCGTCCGGCGTCCGAATCTGAAGAAATGCAGTTCTTGCGGGCAGCGAGCTTCGGCCTTGGGGCCCACGGTCGCACCACGGGGATGAAATTGAGCGAGCTGCGAGTCTCGACGGTGGACGAGCACTGGGCTGCCGCGCGCCTCATCCTCTCGAACAGGGAAGGCGTAGTGGAAGGCAACGGCCTCGCGATCTTCGAGCACGAACCGAGCAGGTGGTCGATGCGCTATTACGACTTCACGCACGGGGGGCACTGCGGGAATGGAGCGATGGTCCAGATGCCGGCTCAAGTCCAACTCGATCTGCGACTGCCCAGTTGTCCACTCGGGGGCGCCAAGTTGGGCGAGATCCCTGCGATCCTCGACGCAGGGGGCGCCTGGGCCACGGAACCGCGTTCGCTGACCGTCGAGGCGTCTTCGGGTCCAGTGACGTTCGTCGAAATCGGAGCCTGGCAAACCTGGCGGGTCAATCGAGGCGCGACGGCACACGCGAACGCGACGCTCCTCAAATCAGGGACCGACAAGCGGGTTCGGGTTACTTTGCTCCGCTATCGACGGTGCGGCCGTCACGTCACCTTTCAAACTCTTGAGTGGGGCCCGGTTCAAAGCCTGGGTATCGGGGAACACATCCTCCGCCTCTCCTGCCCTGCTTAGGTCGCGATAGGTGCGCCTGCCCTGTCGAACGTCAGCTATCCGCCGGTTTCCTTTCGGACACGGGCGCTTCATTGGAGTCCGTGTGGCTGCCCTGGTACCGCTCGTAGTATCGGATGCTCGGTCCGGTACGTTCCATCGCTCCGTCAGCGGGGACGAGAGAGCGCCTGGGACGCGGCCGAAGCATCGAGCAGTCGGCTCGGGCGGCTGGGGGCCGAGCGGTCGCAGGTTCAGATCCTGTCTCCCCGATACTTCAGAGAGCCGTCGAGCGGATCGCTGATCGCGTGAAGATCGACCGCTCTTATTGTCGTCGGCAACGACTGACGCCGTGACGGACTGACCTCTGCAATCTTTGGTCGATGCTGGGCGACGACCTCAGGGCGGTAGACGGCACCACTGTAGGAGCTTGGATAGAACCCGCGCTGGGTGAATCCGGCGCTGTCGGAGACCAGGTGCCGAAGCTCTTCGAGGCCTACGCCCGGGTCTTCCACCCGGCCTCCGATGACGAGGGAAACGATGTCTCCTGGGCGGAGGTCGCGCGGCGGCTCGGTCGCATCGCGCACCCAGGGATGCAGTGGCACCAGATCGTGGGGACGACGGACACCTTCGGAATCGAGGGATCGAACTGGTCGGGGGACATCCCGGACCTGGGCGAAATGCCCGCCGAGACCCTCGACCGCCTATGCATGGTCCTCGCCGAGCACACTGCCGACCCTGCGCATTGCTACTTCGGGCTCTGCGAGATCAACCATCATCCGCTCGTCGACAAAACCGTGGCCGAGCAAGGTCCCAGGTCGAGGCTGAAGCTGCCGGTCGGACGCGACCACCTCGTTCTCTTTGGCCCGCTGGCGGCGGCAGTCCAGATCGGCGACACCGATCCGCCCGGCCTGATGGTCTTCGTTCGAGCGACTGGACCAGGCGAGGAGCCCCCCGGGCGCCCTGAGCCCGACCCGACCGATCCGTTCTGGCGCGAATCGCCGAGCCTGATCTGGCCCGCCGATCGCTCATGGTTCGTGGCGAGCGAGGTCGACTTCGATTCAACCGTTCTTGGTGGTAGCCGGGCGCTTGTCGAGGCCCTCCTTGCGGCTCCGGGCCTGGAGGTCTTCGAGGTCACTCCGGAGACCAAGCTCACCGCATTTTCGGATGACCTCAACCCTGTCCTGCAGACCGGAGACTGACCACGACATCACGAGGCCGTGCGCGAGACGATCGGTCCCGGCCGCCGGGGAGGTTTGGTCGCAGTACCAGCTTTAGTACCGAACATATCGTCCGTTGCGTCTCCAAGTTCGGAGCGGGGACGCGGGTGACGGCGGGGACGCGTCCGGACACAGAGGGCAGCCAGGTCAGCCGGCTGGGGGCCGAGCGGTCGCAGGTTCAAATCCTGTCTCCCCGATTGGTTGTCTGGATCCGCACCGCCCCGCACGGGCGCGCAGCAGAGCCGAAGGGTTCACGTCGTTCGGAGGTTTGCGGGGCGATGCGGAGCGAGGTGTGATGACAGCGTGATGACGCGGGCACCCAAAGTGTGATGACTCATCCAGGGCGTCTAGCCTGGGCGTCGATTCGTTGGTAGCGCGCCGTGAGAGTGCTCGACCTTCTGCTTGCCATGCAGAAGGTCGAGGGTTCGAATCCCTTCAGCCGCTTCGCCGAAATCCCACTCTCGAGCGGGATTTCGTCGTCTTGGGGTCGGGCTACGTTCGGCTGTGTTGGGCTGTGTTCGGGCCGAGGAGTGGCCCAATGGCCCGATGATTGGTCGCAGGCTCGAATCCTGCCCCCGCTATCTCAGGCCAGAGCCGAAAAACCGCCCCCCGAGGCGGTTTTGCGCTCCCCCGGGTCAGGTCGAGATCGCCGGCGCGCAAGCTGAGCGGCGCTCCGCTGGGTGAGCGGCAGGAGTATGACCCGATGGACCTACAGGCCAGACGCGACGGCGCCCCCGTCATCCCGGCGGATGCCCACGTTCGTCTCGCCAGTCCTGATGAAAACACTGGCCAGCGCATCCTGCGCCGCGGCTATTCGTACTCGGAAGCTCCTGCGCCAGGTTCCGGTCAACTCGATGCCGGTCTCTTTTTCATCTGTTTCCAGCGCGACCCGGGCCGCCGGTTCGTCCCTATCCAACGGCGTCTCGCGTCGTCAGACGCTTTGAATCGCCACACGCTGCATAACGCCAGCGCCTTGTTTGCATGTCCGCCGGGCACGCAGCAGGGCGGCTTTATTGGCGAGGACTCTTTACCTGACGGGCTTAGGTCCAGGTGCTGGTCCTGGACCTGCGAGCCGATCAACAGAGGAAGGCAATAGCGCTGGCGCCCGTCGGCCGCTCGTGGTGGGCCGGGGTAGCCAGCTTGCATGGACTCCGAGGTTGGCCAGGCTTCGAATGCCGGTAGATTCGGCATGCCTGCGACGACGGCTGGGCCGGCCCGAGGAGGCCCTTGCGGCGGCGGCGCCGGGAGCGGAGGCAGCCGGGATCTTCGCCGCGACGCTGGTGTTTCCGCGCGCGGAAGCCGAGCTGCAGCGCGGCAACCTTGGCGTCGCCGCCCGCGAGGTGTGGGAGGCGCGCCGGCATCTCGGTGGCGAGTCGGGGCCGCAATGGGAGCTGCCGCTGGCGGCAATGGAAGCCGAACTGGCGCGCGCGGCAGGGGACTTCGAGCGCGCCCGGGAGCTCCTGGCGCCGGGGTTGGCCGGAGGGGACGGAGAGGACGAGCACCGCTACCGCTCACCGCTTCTGTGGCTCGGCGCGCGGGTCGAGGCGGAGGCGGCGCTCGCCGCCCGCGACCACGGTGCCGAGCCCCGCCCACGTCGGCACGCCGGATCGAGGAGATCGTCGCACCGACATCCGGCCGGTCGCCCACGACGCCCGCCGGGCGGGCCCACCTGGTGCTCGCGCGCGGGGAGGCCGCGCGTTTCGCCGGGATCGGGGAGTGCGCGGCGTGGGGGGAGGCGACCGCGGCCTGCCGGGCGACAGCGGAGCCCCTACTGCTCGCCTACGCGTTGATCGGGGAGGCTGAGGCGCTCGCCGCCGCGGGGCGACGTAAGGACGCGGCGGCGCGGCTCGCCGAGGGCTCGGCGCTGGCGCGTCGGGTCGAAGCCGTGCCGCTAGCCCAGGAGGCGGCGGCGCTGGCGCGCCGGGCGCGGCTGCCGCTGGAAGGAGACGCCCCTGGGCGGGCCGCCGGTGAGGAGGGGTCCGGCGACGATGCCGACGCGACTCGTCCGCCGGACGCCGATTGGGGGCCTGACCGCGTGAGCGCGAGGTCCTCCTGCTCGTAGCCGACGGCCTCTCCAACGGGGAGATCGCCGAGCGCCTCGTGATCTCGCGCAAGACCGCGAGTGTCCACGTCTCGAACATCCTCGGCAAGCTCAGCGTGTTCGGCCGGGCCCTGGCCCACCGGCGCGGCTTGGTCGACATCGAGGCGTCTGAGGTAGGGGACCGGCCGGATCTGAGGTAGGCGGGACGGCAAAGATCGGGCGATTGGCCGATGTGAGGCAGCCGGCTCAGGTTCAGGCTTGAGGGCATGATCGCCCCAGCCGAATTCCGCCGTCTCTTCCGTTCCAACCGCCCGTTCGGGCTCCTCCTCGTGAGTCTCGCAGTCTCCTCCTGCGGCGACTGGCTCTACAACGTCGCCCTGCTCGCCTTCGTGTACGAGCGGACCGGCTCGCCAACCTGGGTCGCGGTGACGACGGCCGCGCGGGTCCTACCGATGCTCCTCCTGGGCCCGTTCGGCGGCGCCCTCGCCGACCGTTGGGACCGCCGCCGGCTGATGCTCGGCTCCGACCTGGCGCGGGCGGGGCTGATCGGTGGACTGGCGGTGATCGTCGCGCTCGACGGTCCGCCCGCGGCGGCACCGCTGCTGGCCGCGCTCGCGACCGCCGCTGGGATCGCGACGCCGCCGTGCGTGGCGGCGTGCACCGCCCGCTTCGTTCCCGCCCCGGAACGTCAGGCCGCCAATGGCCTGCGCGCCGCGATCGGCCAGGCGGCGATCGTCGTCGGCCCGGCGCTCGGCGCGATCCTGCTGGCGCTGGCCGGTCCCGCCACGGCGATCGGTATCGACGCGCTCACCTTCCTCGTCTCCTTCGCGGCGATCGCGGCGATCCCGGCCGGTCCAGCCTTCGTGCCCACCCACGGGCCAGGGGACGAGCGCCCCGGCCTCCTCGGCGACGTCGTCGTCGGCGCCCGGGCGCTCCGCGGCTCGCCGGTCGCCATCCGGCTGGTCGCTGCCGATGTCGTCTGCAGCGGCGTCTACGGGGTCCTCACCGTCACCCTGGTCATGCTCGCCCGCCGGATCGGCGCCGGCGGCGGAGGCTACGGGTTGCTGCTCGCGGCATGCGGCGTCGGCGGGACCGTGGGCGCGACCGCCGTCGGCCGGCTGGCCGCGGCCCACGACTGGCGCCGCACCCTGGCGGTCGGCCTCGGCATCGTCGGGATCGGGCTGGCACTGCTGGGCTCCGCCCCGGACATGGCCGCCGCGCTGGCGCTCGCGCTGCTGCTCGGCGTCGGCATGGTGGTCGCCGAGGTCCTCTCCGAGACGGCGTTGCCGAGCCTGCTCGGGGAGGAGGTGCTCGCCCGCGCATACGGGCTGCTCCTGCCCGCGGCCGTGGCGGGCATAGTCGCCGGCTCGCTCGTCGCCGGACCGCTGGTCGCCCTCCTTGGACTCTCGGCGGCGCTTGCCGCGACCGGGCTCCTGGTCCTGCTCGTCGCCGTCCTGCTCCTGAGGCCGCGTCCGCTCTCCTTCGCAACGCGGCCAAGGGCGGTCGCGCTGTGCATCGCCGCGACGCTCGCCGTGATCCTCACCGGCGCCACCCACGCAGTCGCCGCGATCACCTCGACCGACATCACCACCCCGGTGCAACGGTCGTTCACGGCCCAGGGACAGTCGACCTTCGTCGTGCCGCAGAACGTCACCAGCGTGGAAATCTCGGTGGCCGGCGCCCCGGGCACGGGCGGCGGGCACCGGGTCGCCCACCCCGGGCACGGAGCCCTGGTCTACGGAACCCTTCAGGTCCAGCCCGGCGAGACGCTCTACCCCGAGGTCGACGTCGGCGGCGGTGAACCCGGGGGCGGCGGCTACACCGCGGTCGCCCTCTGTCCCCAGGGCACCGAACACTGCGCCGGATACTCGGGCCTTCCCTGGTACCTGACCGAGCCACTGGTGGCGGCCGGGGGCGGCGCGGCAGGAGAACTTCCCCTGATCGGGATCGGCGCGAACAACCCGGGCGGCAACGGCGGCCTGCTCGGGGCGGCCGGAGGAGCCGGGGCGTCCTACATGGCGGGCGGGGGCGGCGGCGCGAGCCTGACGCAAACGTGCCAACCCGGGCAGCCAGAAGCCGGAGGCGGCGGCACCGCCGGCACGCAGGGCGAGGCGGAGGGGGTCGGCGGCACCGGTGGCGAAGGGTACAACCGCGGCGGTGGGGGCGGTGGCGGGTACTTCGGCGGATGCGGGGGCGCCGGCGGGGACGGCTACACGGCGGGCGGCGGGGGCGGCGGGGGCGCGAGTTTCGCCAACAACCCGGAGCTCACCGACTACCTCTCGGCGATCCCTACGGTGACCGCATACGGCAGCGAAACGTCGATCAGCGGCGCCCCCGCCAAAGTCCTGATCAGCTTCGAAGACTCGAACTATCCGACTCCCCACCTCGAGAGCCCGAAGAACGTGCAGGTCGGTAGGCAGCCGACCTTCACCGGTGTCCTCAGCCACGAAGCCGACGACGACCTGCACTTCACGGTGAAGATCGAACAGCAGACCAGCGACCCCAAAGGCGGGGCACCCGTCAGCGTCGAAGCCTCCGGCGTCGCCGCGGAGGACGGCGCCTTCACGGTGACGAGCCCGACCGACCTGCCGACCGGCAGATACCAGGCCCGGGTGGTGCAATCGCTGATCGGCGGGGGGAACGAAAGCGCGAGCCTCCTCGTCGCCTTCACCGTCGATGCGGAACCGCCGGCGATCTCACTCACCTCGCCCCCGAACGGCTCCTACGCCCCGGCCCCGCCCACCGGATTCTCCGGCATCGCCGGCACCGAAGAAAAGGACGAACCGTCGGTTTTCCTCACGCTCGATTCCGTCACCCCGTCGGGTACGCGACCCCTGCGATCGTACGAGGCGACGAGAGGGCCGGAGGGCCAGTTCTCCGTCCCGTTCGTCGAATCCCTTCCCGACGGCACCTACGAAATCATCGCCCGACAGACCGACGACGGGCACGGCGAAGGTATCGCCGATGCCCAGTTCACCGTCGATACGACGCCGCCGTCGATCAGCCTGAGCCCCCCGGGTGGCGGCACCGCGACCCCGACCCTCGCCGGGACCGCCGCGACCGCGACCGGCGACCTGCCGGGGGTCATGGTCGATGTCTACCCGGGCTCGGTGGCGGCGGGCGAACCGATCCAGACGTTGTCGACCACCGCCGGCGCGGGGGGCGGGTTCGGCGCCCAGGCCTCGACGCTCGCGCCCGGCACCTACATGGCCGTCGCCGCCCAGCTGGACCGCGCGGGCAACGAAGGCCGCAGCGCGGCGGTCTCCTTCACCGTGCCATCCCCGTCTGAACCATCGTCGCAGCCGACCGGCGAAACGCGCTCGTCCGGACCGACCGGTGGAACTGCCCCGTCGGGACCGTCAGGCGAATCGCACTCATCGGACCCGAGCGGGGAAGCGCCCCGACCGGCCCCGCGGCGGCCCTCACTCGAGATCCTGGGCTCACCGACGGGCGCGAGCCTGGCCATCCTGGTGAAACTCGCGTGCGGCGCCGGCTCCCCCTGTGAAGTGACCCTCACCGGTACGGTCTCCCGGAAGTCTTCCCCAAGGAGTCTCACGGTGGCCCGTCGCCGTCTGACCCTCCTGGGCGGAGACCAACGGACCGTCGTGGTGCCACTTGACAGGCCGGGGCGCCGACTGCTGCGCGAACTCGGCCGCCTCCCCGTCCGCCTGAACGTCGCCCTCGTCGGTGGATCGGCACAGATCCGATCGGTCACCGTGCGTCCCGCCTCTGGCGGCTGACCCCCGCGGCCGTGCGGTCCTCCGACGAAGTCGACGGGATGGAGGACCACTGTTGTCCCCGCGGCCTGTACCGTCCACTCGGCCCCGCGGAGAAACCGCCAGCAGAGAAGATCGCGGCGGCCGCTGCGACGAGGGCGACGGTCAGGTTTCCGTCTGCGACGGGCACCCGCGAATCTACGTCGGCGCCCGGCGCCCGGGCCGGCCGGACCTCGGCGAACCGAGATAGATCGGCTGAATCACGAGTGCCCTCGCCGACCCGGTCTTGGCGGCCTAGCCGACCGAGAGGACCGGGCCGCCGGTCGAGGATCCGGCATGGAGCTCTTCGATGCGCTCCCGCGGCACGGCGGGGGAGAGGAGGTGCCCTTGCATTTCGTCGCAACGGAGGTGCTGCACGAGATGCAGCTCGGCCTCGGTCTCGACTCCCTCGGCGACGACGCTCAGGTCGAGGGTATGGGCAAGGTCGACGATTGCGCCAAGGACCTCGAACTTCTGCGAGCGCGGGCTCAGTCCGTGGATGAAGCTGCGATCGACCTTGATTGAGCCGATCGGCAGCGCCTCCAGATAGGAGAGCGAGGAGTAGCCGACGCCGAAGTCGTCGATCGCCACCCGGACCCCGATCTCGGTCAGCGCCAGCAGCGAGGCCAGTGCGGCGTCGAGATCCTCGATCAGGCGACTCTCGGTGATCTCGAGCGTCAGTGCCTCGCCGGGCAGTCCGGAGTCCGCCAAGGCGCCGCGGACGCTGCGCTCGAGATCGCACTCCTCGACCCGGCCGAGAGAGAAGTTGACGGCGACCCCGACCAGCCAACCTTGCTCCCGCCAACTCGCTGCCTGGCGGGTCGCGGCGTTCAACATCCAGTTATCGATCTCCGGGATCAGGCCGCTCCGCTCGGCCATCGGGATGAACTCCGAGGGCGGGACCGGTCCCAGGCGCGGATGGTGCCAGCGCGCCAGCGCCTCGAGGCTGCCGACGTTGGCCATCGTCAACGGTCCCCCTGCCGCGAGCGAGGCGATCGGCTGGTAAACGACGGCCAGCTCCCCACGCTCGATCGCGGCACGGAGATCCTGACCGAGGCGGGCACCGCGGGAAACGAACCGCCCGATCTCGGGCTCGAAGCGCTCGCAGCGCGAGCCACCTCGTTGCTTTGCCAGATACATCGCCTTGTCCGCCTCGGCGAGCAGCTCCTGCGAGCGCTGCTGCGACGAGGCGCGGGTGATGCCGAGGCTGGCCGAGACGAGGATCTCCCTGCCCCCGAACTGGAAGGGCCTGCGCACCTCCGCCAGCAACTGCTCGGCGAAGCCATCGACCTCATCGTCGTCGGCGTCGGCGTCGGAGCCGAGGACGACGAACTCGTCACCGCCCACGCGCGCGGCGAGGCCGGGGGGGTCGACGATCCCGCCGAGGCGGCTGGCGAGCGCGCGCAGCAGTCGATCGCCGCTCTCGTGCCCGAGCACGTCGTTCACCGCCTTGAAGCCGTCGAGATCGATGAAGTAGACGGGGAGACCGACCTGCTCGCCGTGGCCCAACACTTCTTCGAGCCGTTGCGCGAGGTGGCGGCGGTTCGCCAATCCGCTCAGCGGGTCGTGAAGCGCGAGATGGGCGAGCTTCTGCTGTTCGGCGGCGAGCCGGAGCCGCAGGCGCTTGCGCTCGCTGTCGAATTCCCCCGCCATCCGCACCAGGGCGACGTCGCAACTGCGCGCGACCATCGACCGTACCTCCGCGCCGAGCGCCTCACCGGCGCCGATCGCGGCCGCCTCCCGCTCCAACACCGCGATCGTCACGTCACGCCAGGTCAGGTATGCCTGAAGGAGACAGGAGAGCGAGAGCTGGTCGATGAGCGCGCCGAGCGCCTTGAGGCGATTCATCTCCTGTCTGCTCGCCCCCTGGCCGGTTTCGATCCAGCGCCCGATCACCTGCGTGGCCTCGACGTCGGCGCGGGCGATCGTTTCGGCCAGCTCGCGGTCGCCCTGCCAGTCGCCGAGCAGTCCCTTGTCACGGAGCCTGGCGAGCACTCCCTCGGCGACCTCCGCGGCGCAATCGGCGAGCGCTGAGCCAAGCAGAGCTCGCGGGGAGCGCTCCCGCTCTGGGTCGAGGTCCACCATCCCGCATGCAGTATCGGCGTCAACCATTCAGAGCTTTAGGAGGACCCGGGTGGTCAAGAACGTGGTCCTTACCCGGCGGAGGACATGAAACGGACTCGCAGCCCGTCGGGAACACCGCCGCGGCGGTCAAGATGCACCCCGCCCCGCACTGCTGGTAAAACGGTTACTAGGATCCCCGCCGATGCGGATCGTCGTCGTCAACCACATCACCCTCGACGGGGTGATGCAGAGTCCGGGGCGGGCCGATGAGGACACCCGCGGCGGCTTCGCCCACGGCGGCTGGGCCAACGCCCGCAGCGACGAGGCGGTGACGCGGGCGGTCGGCGAGCGGATGGGGACGCCCGGCGGCGGCATGCTGCTCGGCCGCCGCAGCTACGAGGACATGCTCGCCACCTGGAACGAGCGCGGCGGCCCTTTCAAGGAGGGTCTGAACGCGGCCCACAAGTACGTCGTCTCGAGCGACCCCGAGCTCCACCTCCCGTGGCCCAACTCGACCCTCGTCAGCGGCGACGTCGCCGCCGCCGTCGCGGGGCTCAAGGCGAGCCCGGGCGGCAACCTGGTGGTGATGGGCAGCGGCGAGCTGATCCGCTCGCTCCTCCCCCACGGCCTGATCGACGAATTCCTGCTGTTCGTCCACCCCCTACTCCTCGGCTCCGGCCGGCGCCTGTTCGAGCATCCGGTCGAGGCCGCCGAGCTGCAGCTGCTCAGCAGTTCCACCACCGAGACCGGCGTGCTCACCGCCGCCTACCGGCGGCGGTGAGCACGCAAAGCGGCACGGTGACCACCTCGAACCCTGAGCCCGACGGCGAGCAAGGCCACAGCCGAGCCCGACCGCCCAGATCAAGCTGCAGCTCTCGAGGCGGAGCGCTACCGGCGCGAACACGAGAACCCACTTCTCAAGCGGGCGAACGAGTTGTTCGCCCGGATCACCCTCGGGGACTTCGTCGAGCTCTTCGTCGACCAGGACGATCAGGCGGGACCGGTGCTGCTCGGACGTCAGCGTGACCGCAAGATCAAGCGTGTTGACCAGATGAGCCGCGGGACGCGCGAGCAACTCTTCCTCTCGCTGCGAATCGCCGTGATCGAACGATTCGTCGAGACCACGGTCCCTGCGCCGGTGATCCTCGACGACGCGTTCCTCGAGTCCGACGACGATCGCTCGGAGAAGATCTTCGAATCCCTGGCGGAGCTCGCCGCTAAGACGCAGGTAATCGTCCTTACCCACCGGCCCGGCGAAATCGCAGAAGCACTGGCAGCGCCCTGCCGGGCTCGCCCTCGGGATCGGCGGCGGCGCCTGGGCGGTCGCGAATAGAGATCCGCTCGGGGCGCTCATTTCCGTCGCGGGCTTCGGCTCCACGGTGGCCCCGACCCCGACCCCGCCGGCCGATGCCTTCTCCTACATCTGCCGTGCCCGCCTCCTCTAGTGCTCCTCGTGAGTCGCCACTCTTGGCCAGGAGCAGGCGGCGCCCCGAGCCCCGTCCTCTTCGCCGGGGTGACTTCTAGGCTGGCGCCGTGAGCCCGCTGCCCGCCAACCACCGACCCGAGGCGGTGGAGTGGATCACCGGGAGCGCCCTGCGGATGCTGGAGGACGCCGACGCCAACCACGACATCGACCAGGCGATCCTCCGCGACCGGGACCTTTCCCGGCTGCGCGCCAAAGCCGGGTGGCCGACCCCCGGACCGGGCGGCCGTTCGCCTTCAAGGAGACGATCTTCGACCGATGGCTGGACAGCTGGCGGATCGCTTCTCTCGAATGTGATGAGGCCGTGATGTCGATACCCCGCCTTCTGCTCTGAAAAGCGGAATCTCACCTGTCTCCCCGATTCAGAAGAGTCCGCCTGAAAGGGACGGGGCGAGCAGACCGCTGTCACCTAGCGGTGAGGCGTTGCCTCGACCTGCGCGGTGGGTACGAGGTGGAAGACCTCGACCGAGACGTCGGTCTCAGTGTCGGTGCCGCTGTTGAAGGCGCGCACCTTCCGTCCAAGTACTCGCTCGATGACCGAGCGGAAGTCATCTTCGGTCGCGTGTTGGAAATAGAGGCGGGTATCGCGCAGCCGCTGATGCTCGCCCATCTCGGCGAGCTTTCGCTCGGCCGGGGTAAAGCTGTCCTCCAAGGTGGAGATAATCACGTCGGGTTCGGCGAAGTTCGTCTTCGCCTTGGTGGGTCCACGACCAAACTGTTCTTTGTAGATACGGACCATCTCCCGAGATATCTCGGCGAGGACGGAACGCTGATAGTCGGCGGTCTCCGCCGACTCAGCCAGAGGCTGGTAATCCATGAGGTTCCTGCTGACTCCCCTTCTGAAATGAGACCGCGCGCGGGGCAGAAGGGGTTTAGAACCAAACGAACGGTTCCACAGTTTGCCAGCCGCTCCTAATCGCTCCTGCACGAGCGGCTCCCGGCTCAGCAGGACTAGAAAGCCCGCAGGAGGAGGTTCAGCACGATGGTGAGCACGATCGACGCCACGATCGAATAGATCAGGCACCCGGGGAGGAAGTGGACCTCGGTGTGGACGTTGCGGCCGCCGAAGGCCGGCGCGGTCGAACTCGGTCCGGCTCGTTGCCGGAACTTTCGCACCGCGTAGACGAGGACGATCGTGCAGATCAAGGAGAGCAGCAGACCAGCGCTGTGCCTGCGGTCGAAGGCGTAGTAGGCCATGAGGCCCGCGATCAGCGAACCGGCGATTCCCACGAGCATCGTTTCGAGGATGCTCGTGGGATCACGCCCAGGGAGCAAAAGCCGCGCCAGAGCGCCGACGAAGAGCCCGCCTACGGCGAGCACGAGCAAGTATCCGACGACGTTCATTTCTCTGATACGGCGGTCGGTGTCACCGAAGCGGTCCGACGACCCCGAAGGGTCGCCGAACCACCCAAGCGTCTACTAGGACCGGTCGTCGTCCCGATCCACGTCGTAGGGCTCGCGTGAGCCCGACTTCGCGAGGCCGCGGCTGACCATATAGCCGACCGCGACGATCGCCACGTACAGCCAGGCCTGCTTGGCGACGAACGAGTCGGTTCCCGGTGCAGTGTCACCGCCGCTGATCGACTGGGCGCTGACCAGGATCGCCGCAACTACGGCAACCATGACCCAGAACTCAGTCGTCTTCAGCGCTGACTTGGTCTCGGTAGAGAGCCGCCTGACCCTCGACTGCGTCTGGCGGCTTGCCGGTGCGGCGGCAACTCGTCCTGCTGATTGTGCCTCCATGCTGTGCTCCTTCGACTTGTCATTTGAGCGCTTCCGTCTCCCCGTTCGTGCGTCCGACAAATGGCAGCGTCTCTAGGGCTGGGCCCCGGCTGGCTTCGTGTCGCGCGCGCCGCCGAGTCCCGGTCGATATTTACCCCTCCTTGAAGCGACTCAAACGCTGTCACGAAGCCGACCCCCGGGTAAACAAATCGGACGAGATAGGTCCTGACAAACGCCCGCCAATCCCGTTTCAATCTTCAGGGCCGACAGTGCCGGCGGGCTCGTCTGGTTCGATCCGCCGCCAACTCAGGCTGGGTCAAAAAATGGTAGTCGCCGCCCCCGGAGTCCCGGTCTGTGCTCGTTGGGATGGGCATGGTTGGTCTCGTTTGCCTCGTGGTACCGCGTCTGGCTTGGAACCTGTCGGGCGGGGGTTGACGGCGGCTTGTGGTACCAACTTTGGTACCAAGAGACTTCGCGGGTTCATTCTTCGACCCGCGCCGGTCGACGTGGGCGACGTGGCGGTTGACGTAGTCCGGATCAGGGGCTTATTTGTTCGTCTCTCTTTCGAACAGCAGGAGGCCTACCTCGGCACGGATTCCGTCGGCCCCAGCTTCGAGACCGCGCTCCTCGCTTCGGGCCTGCGCCTCCATCACTTCTTTTAGGGTCCGTTCCATGATCTTTGAGATCTCCGACCAACCCTCCTCGTCCACCACCATCGGGACACGCGCGACGCAGTTGTCGGACCGGGAGGAGAAGTCTTCCGAGCCGATCGCGGCGGTGACGTCGGCGAAGAGCACCTGGGCGACCTCGCGGGCGAAGTCGTTGCGCTCGTTCTGGGGAGCCCGCGCATGTTCCTCGGCCCAGACCAAGGGTTTCTCGATCGCGCGGTAGAAGTGCTCCAGGGCGCCGCGGACCGGCTGCGTTCGGACGAGCTCGATGACTTTCAGCTCTCTCAGCCGGCGTACGTGGTAGGCGACATCGTTCAGTTCGACCTTCAAGATCCCGGCGATTTCGCTCGGGCTCGCCGTCCGTTCCGCCAAGACCATGAAGGCGCGGGCTCGCACCGGGTGCCCGACCACTGCGAGCAACGTCTTGTCCACCTGACCCCCCTGCTGCTTTACAGCACCCACACCGGTCCCCTTCCTTAGAGCAATAGAAGGGTTTCATCCTAACCACACTTTTTACCCTTCTTGGGAGAGTTTGCCCGACAGAATTCGTCCGGTCGCGGCTATTCAATCGTCCTTGCTGGTCCAGCTCGACGTTAGGGACATCCGAGCAGGGAAGGGGGTGGGGAACAGTGACTCTCGTCAACGTCTCGAAGGCGGCGCCGACTGCTTCGGTAGCCAAGGGCGTCTAACGCCTCGGCGGCTCGGCCTCTCGACCTGGGAAGGCCGGGCCGCTTACTTGGATCGGGAGTGACGGCACGAGCCCTGATGGCAAAGCCGAAGGCGTGATGCACGAAGGCGGCGAACGGCATCCGTGGCAGATGGCGTTGGGTGAGCCCCGGGGTGGGAAGGCGACCCGCGGAGCAGGCCGCACGATTGAAGCTCGACAGCCCTCGTTGTGACGAGAGGCGCTTGTCGTCGTAGTCTCTCCGATGGGTGTGGTCGCGAGATGACCAGAACGGGGGGTCCGCGGCAGATGCGGGCGATCCTCTGCGTCGTGGCGATTGCCGGGAGCCTGCTGCTGGTCGCATGTGGGTCGAGCGGCCCAGCGACGGAATCGGGAGGTCTCAAGCCCCAAGGTAGGAGCCGACCCCTTCGGTCCTGCCCGACCGGGAAGAGCGGAAGCGTGGTCACCGAAGACGCGAGAGCCGCGACCGAACTGGTTCCCCCAGGTGCAGCGTCCGCGTTGGTATGCCGGTACCTCCGGGGCGACAGGGTGGTCCACGGCAAGACCGCAGAAGGCCACCTCGACGAACATCGCGTGTCCGATCCGCGGATGGTCGAGACGATCAGCCGCCTCCTCGCCTCCCTTCCCAAGCCCCCGAAGGGCGAATACACCTGCACGGAAGCCGGGTACTCCCTGCGGTACCTCGTCGCCTTCACCTACGCTCGAGGGGCACCCGTCTTCATCGAGATCCGCGACGTCGGATCGAACTGCGCCTACGTCCGGGACGCAGGCGGAAATCTAATCTTCGTACCGACCCGCCCGCTCCTTGAGAAGCTCGATTCGGTTCTGCCACGACAGCGGCCGGTGAAAGGCTTTGGCTGAATGCGCAGTCGTTTTCCGGGTGGCCACACCACGATGGGCAAAGGGCGTCGCATCTGAACCCGCTCGGCCTCGCGATCCTCACGATCGGCCTCGCAGTCGGTGTCGCGCTCGCCGCCGGATCTTCGTCCGGCCATACCGCGTCGGCGATGAGGCTCCGGCACCCGGCTCGGAGGTCGATGCGCTGCGGAAGTCCCTCCACCTGAGCGGACCCGCGCTGCGGCCGGGCAGCCCGCGCCCGGAGGTACAGGTGGTCCCTGTGCCGTTGGCGCCGGCCGTCTTGTCGAGTTTGATCGTGCCGCCGGTGCTGGATTTCCACTCGGTGATCTCGATGACGATGGAGTCGCTGACCGAGGCGAGCATTTGACGACAGTGACTTCCTGGCTGACGACCGCCGCAGCCGACCCTTTGGAGACGGTCTGGACCTGTTCGAGCGCCATCGGTCCCTCCGGTCAGCAGTTGGGGAACTGAGGCGCTTCGGCTCCGTTGTCGTCGTAGACGTTCCTGCTCCAGTTGTCGGTCTTGCCCCGTTCGTAGGACATCCCGTAGCCGCCCACGCATTTGAAGAAGCCGTCAGGGCTGCGGGCGAAGTGGTTTTCGACGATGGTTTCGGAGCCGGCTTTCCCGCCTGACTTCGCGTTGCAGCCCATCGCGTAGCCACCGCCTGCCAGGAGGCTGTCTTCGACGACACAGGTGTTGCCGGAGCCGTCTCCGAAGATCAGGCTCGTCTCACCGTGTTCGTTGAAGAGGGTCGAATGCTTGACGACCGCCGTCTGGCCACCCCCGGGGTAGATGTTCTCGGAGTGGTTCTGCGGGTAGGCGGCGTCTACCGAGATGAAGCTGTCTTCAATCAGCGCCACGCCGTTCCATCACAAGGCACGGTGGTGAGGGTTGACCGCGTGCTCACGCCGCCGTTTGCTTCAGGCGGCGCGGATATCGCCGACGTCGATGTCTCGCCGCGGCCCGGGCCTCGGTGATCTGCCCGGTCTTGCGCGCCCACGACTCGATCTGCCACAGCGTGTACGTCTGATCGCTGCTGTGCTGCATCAGTTCACCTCCTCTCCAGGTCTCTGCGATCACGGCGCTGACGTCCTCGTCCGCGGGCGCCTCCGTTCACGCTTTCCTTCCCGTCGCGATGCTTGTGGTCAGCTCGACGGGTCATGCGAACACTGTCTCGCCGGCGGACGGCCGCAGCAATACCGGTGCGCCCGAGACCTTGGTCGGGCCGACCGGAAGCGAGGGCGGAGATACCCCTACTGGCCTAGAGGCGCGCCCGAAATCATCGCCTCCACGGCGATCCGCGATTCATCGACGCCCGCCCGGCGATCGACCGGGAATGTCCCGGAGTTCGAATAGGCGTGCGACGGGACACCGAGTTGCTCGCCGGGAGCCGCGAAAGAGGGCCAGGGGCAGCGAGCTCGTGTCGATCATCGAGACGGTGTCTGTGACCCGGCCGGCCACGTAGGCGACCGCTCCGTCAGGGGAGAAGGTGACTCCCCAAAGCTGACCGGGCAGGGGGACGGCGGGGCGCGGTCGGACGCATATGGCGGTCGGGTAAGCCGGCTGGGGGCCGAGCGGTCGCAGCTTCAAATTCTGTCTCCCCGATTAGGGATGGCGCCTTATCTGACGACGCCTACCGACAGGGTTTTCTGGCTGCCCAGCGAGCAGGTGGCGAAGGGAATCGGGATGAGCTTCGAATGGCTCTGGCCGGGGGGAGTGACCCGCAGGCCGGCGGCCATCACTTCATGGCAGGCGGAGGGTGAGAAGTTGCCTGGGTCGACGACCCGCAGGGGCGCGGTCGCGGTGGCCCCGTTCGCCAGTTTCTTCGGTTTTGGTTTTTGGCCGACTTCGTGCTGTGCGGCGCTGCCGATCCGTTTGCCGGCGAGGTTCACCGCGGTCACCTTCGGAAAGCCCATGAGGGTGCAGATGTGCCCGGAGAGGTTGCTGAACCTGAGCATGTAGAAGACGCTTCCCGCCGTTCCACCGCCGGCTCCGTTGTTAGACCAGATCACCAGCCCCGAGGTTTTGCAGGGTGGGTTGACGGGTGCCGCGAGAGGCTGTGGACCCGCGGCCAAGGAAGCTGAGGCCACCGCCATCGTTGCGGCCAGCACTGCGGCGCCGGCGAGTGCGGCGAGGATCAGGCGCTTTGAGGAGAACCTGGATTCATTCATGGCACCGCCTTTCATTGGGGGACTTCGCAATCGCGGAGATGGTGGCGCTCAGGCACCCGGCGGCCGATAGCCGGCGGAGCGCTTCGCGGCGGCGTCAACCTCCTCGGGCTTCGGCAATTGGACCGACTTGACCGTCGCGCCGCCCGCTGTGTTCACGGCAAGAGCGACGGCCGTGCATGACAACCTCCTTCGGGTTGTGCGGCTCTGCGCGAGCATCCCACTCGCTCAGGGCAGGCGCAACTGTCGCGACTTGTCGAGTCCGACAGTCGATCCTCGGCCGGGCGAGCGGTGGCCCCGCCGCCGAGGAGGCGGATTCCGGACGACGACGACCCCCATCAAGCCGCCAGGCCCCAGGGAGGTCGTCGGGCCCAGGACGGCGCGCAAGGGTGGAAGCACGTCGAGGCCGAACCGGGGCGATCATATGCGCAGGAACCCCCAAGCGCGCAGGAAAGCGTTCGATTACCCGCCCCCGACCCGGGGAGGAGGACCAGGCCGCCGAGGTCGCGAAAGCCCTGAGCCATCCGCTCCGCATCGCCTTCCTGCGGTCGCTCCGTGAACCTCAGTTACCACGCCTCGGCGCTGCGAAAGGCCGGTGTACTCGAGGTCGCCGAGACTGCCAAGCGCCGAGGGGCGCTCGAGCTACTACTCCCTGGCGCCGGTATCACCGCACGCTAGTAGCCCGTGAGAGGCGGGAGTTCGCAGACCGGGATTGTCGGGGCGTCGCGGCGGGCCTTCTCGGTCGTCGTCGCGAGCTCACCCAGTGAGGTGTAGGTGATCTGGTGCGGGTCGAGGCCGAGGGCTGCGGCGTCGGTTGTGGCCAGGCGTTCCACCAGGTCCTTCGAGGCGAGAGTGCGGCCACCTCTCGCGCAGGCCTCGATGCGGGCGGCCTGGTTCACCTCATCGCCGAGCGCGGTCACCTCCGAGCGCCCCAGGGTGGAGATGTTGCCGACGTGGAGGTTCGAGCCCCAGTGCAGGCCGAACCGCAGGACCACGTCCTCGACCTGGAGCCCGCTGCGGGCGGCCACCCCGGGCAGCGATGCTCCCAATGCTCTGGAGGCCTCGATACAGGCGCGTGCGGCGGCAGACTCAGACCCCGCGGTCTCGACCAGGAAAAACGCGACCGCGCCGTCACCCGCGTGCCTTCCGACCAGGCCGCCGGCGTCGATTACACACTTGTCGGCCGCTCGCGCGAGCCGGCGGATGAGGGTGAAGTAGTTCGCCGTCGAGAGGCGACGCGCCAACGCGGACGAGCCTTCAAGGTCGGCGAAGAGAACCGCCGCAGGGCGTCGTTCCGCCCTGGCGACCAACTGCATGCGTCCGAAGTGGCCGAGATCCCCGATCGCGGCCGCCACTCCAATCGTCGACATTCCCACCGCCGTCGTGAACAGCACGTTGGTGCCGACCGTGCGACCGCTCGCGTCCCGGATCCGCTCCACCAGGACGTTGAGGTCATAGAGAACCTTGCCGCGCATCGCGGAACCGTCGGTCTTGTAGGCCAGCGCGGCGGCGCGATCCGTCGGCGCCAGACGATCGATCATGTCTAGGAGTCGGGGGTCCACCGACTCACGCAGCTGCTCACTTCCGCCGGGCGCGTCGGCGAGCACCCAGGGACCCATCGCGGCGAACATCCTGCGCGCGGTGTCGAGGGTCCAAGTGGGCCAGCCCAGCGCCGCGTCGAGAAAATCCGTGCCGAAAAGGTGGGCGCCGAGCGGCACGCGGACCATCTCGATCAAGCCGCCGTTGCTTCGGCGTAGCTCGTCGGTCATGTAGACCACCCGATACTCGCGATCCAAGACGTAGGCCCATAAGCCCGCTCGGTTCAGGGCCTCCGCCGTCTCGGCCAGAACCGCATTCTCGGGCAGCCGACACGTCTCGGGCTCGTCGGGGGACACCGCTCCACCATATGCCCAGAGGAGTCCGCTTCTTTGCCGCCGGCTGTCCCCGTTCGTCATCCGGGTGGAGGCGGGGAGTGCAACCGCGCTCACCCTCCAGCGGGACCCGTTGGCCACGGACTCGCCTCGTTTAGGTGCGCGTCACGAGCTGTCGCGGGCGTCAGTGCCCAGGGGGTGGCCGATCGTCCGGCTCCCGATAGCCCTGGGCGGCCGAACGGTTCGCCATCGACTGCTGCACGAATCCGAGGATCAGTCCGGCCACCCCCGCGATCATCAGGATCAGCCCGACGATGTCGAGGTCGACGTGGGCAAGGTGCCAGTTGGGCCGCGGTGGGGCTGTGCGGGTGTAGTGTCGATTCACACATTCGAGGAAAGAGGATCGAGATGGCGGTCGGCATCAGGCTCAAGTTCGAGGGCGGCACGCAGGAGAACTACGACACGGCCCACGGTGTGATGGAGATAGACACTGATCCTCCCTCCGGGATGATCGTCCACTCCGCCGGTCCGATCGAGGGCGGCTGGGGCGTGATCGATTTCTGGGAGTCGCGCGAGGCATTCGACGATTTCGTCGCCACGCGTCTGATGCCGCGCCTGCAGGCTCTCGGCGACAAGGGATTCCCGAATCCGCCCGAGGTCAAGGACTTCCCGATCCACAATCTCCAGATGGTCTAGGACTACCCGGCATTTCGCCAGGCACGAACGCCGTAGAGTCACGAACTCCGACAGTCTGCAGGTGTTGGTTGCCTAGTAGCGCCTCGTCGCGCCGCCGCGGACCCGCTGAAACAGATAGATCGCCAGCAGTATCAAGATGACCAAGATGATGATTCCTACGATCGTCATGTCGTTCTCCTTCTTATCGGGCAACATCCTCCGAGTCGTGCCCTGGTTGTCATCGGCGCAACGGCCGCTCACTCCGCATGTCCGGCGCCTCCGCGCCCGTAGTAGTCGCCCACCTCGATGCGACCGCTGGTGTCGAGCCCGGTCTCACCGAACCTCGGTGATTCCTTGATCTGGTCCTTGGTCCGGTGTACGTAGACCTTTTGCTCGTCGGGGTCGACGCGATCGACGACACCTGCCGGCAGGACGACCTTCTTGCCGAAGATCCACGGGCCGGTGTCGACGACGAGTCCGTTCGCGTTCTCCTCGTAGGTCGCCTCGTCGACCTTGCCGATGCTTCCGTC
>JAOPZF010000273.1 GCA_025964255.1 Solirubrobacterales bacterium
GTGCGTGCCGCTTCAGCCACATGCGACGAGGTGGCCTGCAGGATCAGCGGGCCCGGCCCGGCGGCCAAGGCACCCCAGTCCACGTCACCACGCACGTCGGCGACGGTGTGCGACGAGCCGAGCGGCAGCCCGGCGTAGGTCGGCACCGCGCCGCTGGCGGCCAGTCCCGGCACGATCTCGAAGTGCAGGTGGCTGCGGGCCACGGTGTTCACCTCGGTGATCACCGAGTCCACCGACAGCGGGTCGCCGGACACCAGGCGCACCACGTCGGCCCCGGTACGGGCTTCGGTGACCAGTGTCTTGGCCACCTCGGCCGGGTCGCCCAACGCGGGCCGGATGTCGGGTCCCACCGTCACCACGGCGGATTGTTCGTCGGTGCCAGTCCCAGTCCCCTCAGCGGCTCCGTTGTCCGACGGTGCGGCCGGCTCGGCCGGCGCGGGCCCGGATACCGGCGGCAGATCCTTGCCGATCAACGCCAGCACCGGCTCGGGCACGTCGGGGTCAATAAACACCAGGGGGGCATTCGCCAGTACCGAAGCGGCCCGCGTCGTCAGTAGAGCCGGGTCGCCAGGACCCGAACCCACGAACATGATGCGGCCGGGCCTCGGCTTACGCCCTCGCGTCGTCATCGTCGCTCCTACCTACCTACCTTGTTGGCGCGCTTGGGTTACCGCGCGCTCGACATGACTTCCCGTGCGCCCAAGTCGAACAGCTCGGCGGCCACCGAGAGCCCGAGCTCTCGTGCCCGATCCGGACTGCCGATCCCGGACGCGCGGATCACGTCAGATCCGTCTAGCGCCGCCACACAACTGCGCAGCGACAACTCCTCGAAGATGTGGCCGTCCTCGTCGATGGACTCGACCACTTCCGCGATCGCCCCCACCGGCGCGGAACAACCCGCCTCCAGTTCGGCGAGCAGGGCACGCTCGGCGGTGACGGCCGCGCGGGAGTCGGCGTCGTCCAGCTCTGCCAGCAGTGTCGCGAGCCGGGAATCCCCGGAGCGGCACTCGATGGCGAGCGCTCCTTGAGCCGGCGCCGGCAACATCTGCACCGGCTCCAGCGTCTCGGTGACGGCGTCGAGACGTCCCAGCCGGGTCAGACCCGCCCGGGCAACCACGATCGCGTCCAAATCGCCATTGCTTACCCTGTTCAACCTGGTGTCTAGGTTGCCTCGTAGGGGGCGAATTTCCAAACCGAGACCCAGTGCTCTAAGCTGCGCGGCCCGTCGCGGGGACGATGTGCCCACAATTGCGCCGTTCGGCAGCTCTCCGAGCACCAACCCGTCGCGGGCCACCAGCGCGTCGCGGGCGTCTTCGCGCGGCGGGATGGCGGCGATCACGAACCGCGGATCGTTGGCGGTCGGCAGGTCTTTGTAGGAATGCACGGCCATGTCGACCTGTCCGTCGTGGATGGCTTCCCTTAGAGCGGCGGTGAATACGCCGACACCAATGTCGGCGATCGGCTCGGACGACCGGTCGCCCTCGGTGCTGATGATCACCAGTTCGGCGTGATGACCGTTGGCCAGCAATGCATCTCGTATGCTGCCGGCCTGGGTGGTGGCCAGCAAGCTGCCACGGGTACCTATCCGGATCACGTCGGCCAAGCGGTTACTCTGCTGAATCTGTAGGGACAGAAGGTAATTCGCCCAAGTTCGCGACGGCGTCGACCGCGGTCTGGTCGAGCTCGAACAATTCGCGCAATGCCTCGGCGTAGCTGTCACCGCCCGGAGCACTGGCCAGTTGCTTGATCCGGACAGTGGGTGCGTGCAACAACTTGTCGACGACGCGGCGCACAGTGCGGGCGACCTCGTCTTTCTGGGCAGCTTCCAGACCCGGCAGCCGGTTCTCCAGGCGCAGCAGTTCGGCATCGACGACGTCGGCGGCGCGCTGGCGCAGCGCGGTCACGGTCGGGGTGACCTCGGCCATCCGCTGACCAGCCAGGTAGGTGGCGACTTCGGTGGCGACGAGGTGACGGGCGGCCTCGGCGTCGGCTGCGGCGGCTCGGGCCGACGGCTCGCGCTGCACACGTTCCATGTCGACCACCCAGACGCCGGGCAGCCCGGACACCGCCGGATCGACGTCGCGCGGCATGCCCAGGTCGCAAATCACCAGCGGTGTGTCGGTGCGGGGGCCGGCGGTCAGGGCGTTGTGCACGTCGGCCAGCGACACCACCGGGCGCACGGCGCCGGTGCAGCTGACCACGACGTGGGCGTCGGCCAGCGCGGTGGACAGGTTGTCCAGGCCCAATGCCTCAGCCGCGGTGCCGGATTCGCGGATCTTGCGAGCCAGCCGCTGGGCGCGGGGCAGCGAGCGGTTGACGACGTAGACGTTGTCGATACCGGCCCGGGTCAAGTGAGCCGCCGACAGCGCGCCCATCGCACCGGCGCCAACGACGACAGCCGTCTTGCCCTGGAGGCCGTTGAGCTTCGCGTCGGCCATGCCGAGCGCGACGGACACCACCGATGCGCCAGCGGCGTCGATGCCGGTTTCGGAGTGCACCCGCTTGCCAACCGCCAGGGCGCGCTGGGCCAGCTCATGCAGGGTGCGGCCGACCGTGCGGTTGGCCTCGGCGGCGGCGTAGGCGCGACGGACCTGGCCGAGCACCTGCTGTTCGCCAACGACGGCCGAATCCAGGCCGCTGGCCACCGCGAAGAAATGTTCGACGGCGGCCTCGCTGTAGCGGACGTAGGCGTGCTTGGTGAGGTCGGGCACGGTCATGCCGGACTGGTCGGCGAGCACCTGGCCGATGGCCGAGAGGCCGCCGTGGAAAGCGTCGACGACCGCGTAGACCTCGACGCGGTTGCAGGTGGACAGCACCATGGCCTCGGTCACCAGCGGCGACTGCATGATCCGGTCGACGAGCTTGACTTGCTCAGATTCGTCGGTGCTGAGCTGCTCTAAAACAGAGACGGGCGCGCTGCGGTGCGATACACCGAAGAGCAGGACGCTCACGGCTGAATCACCTGGCCTGCTCCCTTGCTAACACCGGTGAAATGACTACTACCCACCGTAGACGGTTACCTGATGGGCGACCAAATTTGTGGCGGATCACCCATTGGCCAGATCCCTGCGCAGGCGCGGCTCGTCGAGCTCCCAGTAGCTGTGCTCGCGGCCGTCGAGCAAGACGACCGGCAGCCGGTCGCCGAACTCGGCCCTGAGCGCGGTATCGCCTTTTGCCGCCTCGGCGTCGACGTCGGTTTTGGTCAGGTCGAAGCCGAGCTCGTCGGCGAGGTGTTTGAGCTGCGCGTGCACGCCGTCGCAGATCGTGCAGCCGGCGCGGGTCAGGAGCTGGACGTGGCGACGGGGCATGGGTTCAGTGTGGCAGTTCGGTTAATTGGCAGAGTTTTGATGGCAGATGCCACAGCATCCGCCAGATCAGCGATACGATCGCTGCATGTCTGACGGTCCGCCCAGCGGCCCGCATTTGCCATCCGGGACAGTCGGGTTTCCGTC
>JAOPZF010000128.1 GCA_025964255.1 Solirubrobacterales bacterium
TCGCCCTCACCGCGGGGTGAGGCGGGGCGGTGGTCGGCCCGGATCCCGGGGTCGGTGGGCCTGGAGCGGCGTGATCGCCGCGGCTTTATGCGACAGCCTCTATAGGGGGTCTAAGTGACCAGTCGTCGCGAGGAGTGATGTGGAGTCGTGACTTTCCGCCCGAACTTGTGACTTCTCCCGCACCCTCGGCCGTCTCGGCCACGGCCACAGCCTGCCGGGCCGTGGACGAGACGGCCCGTCCCGCTCTCCTTCGTGCGCCAGCCGAACCGCCCCGGGCGGCTAAGCGACGAGGCGCTTGCGGGGGTCGGGATGGGGGTGGGCGCGGAGGAGGGCCTGGGTGTATTCGTCCTGGGGGTTGGCGAAGACCTCCTTCGTGGGGCCGGTCTCGACGATGCGGCCGTGGCGCATCACCGCGATTCGGTCGGCGACCTCGGCGATCACCGCCAGTTGGTGGGAAATGAAGAGGACCGCGACGCCGAGCTCGTCGCGCAGGTCGAGGAAGAGGTTGAGGAGCTGGGCCTGGACCGAGACGTCGAGGGCGCTCACCGCCTCGTCGGCGATGATCATCTCCGGGTCGACGGCGAGGGCGCGGGCGATCGAGACCCGTTGGCGCTGCCCGCCGGAGAGCTCGCGCGGCTTGCGCGCGGCGATCCGGTCGGTGAGCTGGACGCGGCCGAGCAGCGCCGAGACGAAGGCCGCCTCGTTGTCGGAGCCGGGCCGGTTGTGGACCTTGCCCGCTTCGTGCAGCGCCGCGCCGACGGTCATCCGCGGGTTCAGCGACGCGTAGGGATCCTGGAAGACCATCTGCATCCGCCGCCGCAGCTCGCGCAGCTCGGCACCCTTGTGGGCGCGGATGTCGATGCCGTCGACCCGGACCTCGCCCGAGTCGGGCTCGATCAGCCGGATCAGGCAGCGGGCGAGGGTCGTCTTGCCGGAGCCGGAGCCGCCCGCGATGCCGAGGATCTCGCCGCGGTCGAGGGTGAAGCTGACGTCATCTACCGCGCGGTGCGGGGCGACCTCGGTGCGGGTCAGCCGCTCGGCCAGCCCGCGGCGCATGCCGAACTCCTTGACCAGGGAATCGACCTCGAGCAGTCGTTTCGTCTCACCCGGCGTGGCGCTCATCCTTCCGTCCTTCCTGCCTGAGGCGCCGCGCCGGCCGCCTCCGCCCCGCCCGCCGCGGCGCCCGCGAACGGGCGCACCGGGCAGGCCGAGTGGTGGTCGGGGCCGACCTGCTCCAGCTTCATCGAGACCGTCTCGCAGCCCTCCCTCGCGAACTCGCAGCGCGGCGCGAAGACGCAGCCGGGGATCACATCGGAGAGCTCCGGCGGGTGGCCGGCGAGGGCGGCGCGGCGCTGGACGTTGCCGGCCGAGTCGAGTTCCGGCACCGAGTTGAGGAGCGCCCGCGTGTAGGGGTGTTCGGGGTTGTGGTAGATCGTCTCCACCGGCCCGGTCTCGACGATGTGGCCGCCGTACATCACCGCCACCCGGTCGCAGGCCTGGGCGATCACGCCGAAATCGTGGGACACCAGCAGCATCGCCATCCCTTCCTCGGCGCGCATCTGCCCGAGCAGTTTGAGGATCTGCGCCTGGGTGGTGACGTCGAGGGCGGTCGTCGGCTCGTCGGCGAGCATCAGCCGCGGGCTGGAGGCCGTGGCGATCGCGATCATCACCCGCTGGGCCATGCCGCCCGAGAGCTCGTGCGGGTAGGCGCGGTAGCGACGCTCCGGGTCCTCGATCCCGACCCGGTCGAGCAGCGCAACCGCCTCGGTCTTGGCGGCGGCGCGGCCGAGCCCGCGGTTCACCCGCAGCGTTTCGGCGATCTGGGCGCCGGCGCGCATCGTCGGGTTCAGCGAGCCGAAGGGGTTCTGGTAAATCATCCCGACCGAGTGGGCGCGGAAGTCGCGCAGCTTCGACTTGCCGAGCGTCAGCACGTCCTCGCCGTCGAAGCGGACCGCACCGGAGGCGACCCGGCCGGGCTCGGGGACCAGCTGCATCACCGCGCGGCAGGTCAGGCTCTTGCCCGACCCGGACTCGCCGACCAGGCCGAGGACTTCTCCCTGCTCGATCGCCAGGTCGACGCCCTTGACCGCGACCAGCGGCCCGTCTTCGCCGGGGAACTCGACCCGCAGCGCCTCGATCTCGAGCAGGCTAGGCATAAATTTCGCGCTCCTCTCCCGGCGCGAAGAACCAGATATGCACGCTTGGTCGCTCCGCGCTCATCGCCCGCCTCGCTCGAGGCCGCGGTCGGAGATCCCCTCGCCGATCAGCCCGACGCCGACGCCGAACACCACCAGCACCAGGCCGGGCAGCGTCGCGATCCACCACGCGGTCAGCAGGTAACCCTGGCCGCCGGCGATGATCGAGCCGAGCTCGGCGGTCGGCGGCTGCACCCCGAAGCCGAGGTAGGAGAGGCCGGCGAGCAGGATCAGGTTGCCGATCAGGTCGATCGTCGAGTAGACGAGGCAGGGCCGGGCCACATTGGGCAGCCCGTGCTTGAGGATCGCCCGGGTTTTCGAGTAGCCCAGCGCGGTCGTCGCCATCATGTACGGCTGCTCGCGCACGATCAGCATCTCCGAGCGCGCCAGGCGCGCGTATAAGGCCCAGGCGGCGAGCGGGACGCCGATCAGGAAGCCCTCGACGCCGGGGCCGACGATCGCCACGATCGCGATCACCAGGACGATGAACGGGAACGAGATCATGATGTCGGCGAAGCGCGAGACGATCGTGTCGAGCCAGCCGCCGAAGTAGCCGGCGAGCGCGCCGACCAGGATCGCGAACGGCAGCGGCACGAAGGTGACCAGGAGGCAGAGCACGAGGTCGAGCCGCAGGCCGTAGAGGGTGCGCGAGAAGACGTCGCGACCGGTGTCGTCGGTGCCGAACAGGTGCTGGGACGACGGCGAGGACAGCAGCGAGGTGATGTCGATCTGGTTCGGCCCGTAGGGGGCGATCAGCGGCGCGAAGATCGCCGCGAGGGCGAGGATGCCGACGATGAACGCGCCGACCTTGACCGAGGTCGGCCAGCCCTTCAGGCGGGTGAGGACGCCGCGGCGCGGACGCGCGATCGGCCCGGCGATATCGGCGGGGGTGGCGCTCACGAGCGACCCGCCAGTCGGACCCGCGGATCGAGCCAGGCGTGGATGATGTCGGTGAAGAAGGCGATCAGGACGACGACCGCGCCGCTGAGGAAGACCAGGGTCTGGACCAGCTGGTAATCGCGTTTGGCGACCGCCTGGACCAGCAGCGTGGCGGCGCCGGGGATCTGGAAGACCGATTCGACCAGCACCAGCAGCCCGACCAGGAAGCCGAACAATGAGGCGAGGATCGTGATCGTGCCGATCACCGAGTTGCGCATCGCGTGCTTGCCGACGACCCGCAGTTCGCTGTAGCCGCGCGCCCGCGCCGCCTCGATGTACTCACTGTGGAGCACGGTGACGAGGTTGGCGCGCAGGTTGCGGACGACGATCACCAGCAGGCCGAGCCCGATCGTCAGCGCCGGCAGCGTCAGGGTGCGGAAGATGCCGCTGATCCCCGATTCGTAGCCGGAGACCGGGAACAGCTTGAGCTCGAAGCCGAGCAGCAGCGAGAGCATCAGGCCGAGCCAGAAGGGCGGCATCGCGAAGGTGAAGGTGGTGAGGACGCGGATCGAGTTGTCGATCCAGCCACCCTGACGGAGGGCGGCGATGATCGCCAGCGGCACGCCGATCACCAGCGAGATCAGGATCCCGTAGACGAGCAGGATCGCCGTCGGCCCGACCCGTTCGCCGATCAGTTCCGTGACGCCGGAACTGAAGGCGGTCGACTGGCCGAAGCTGAAGGTGACGATGTTGCCGAGGTAGAGCCAGAACTGCTCCGGCAGCGAGCGGTTGAGCCCCCACTCGCGGTGGAGGTGTTCGACCGCGGCCGGCGTCGCGTGGATCCCGAGCTCGATCTTGGCCGGGTCGCCGGGGATCAGGTGGATCATCAGGAACGTCCCCAGCGCGATCCCGAGCAGGACCACGATGCTGACCATCAGTCGTTTGACGAGATAGGTGAGCATCGTGGTCCTTGGGGGTTTACTCGGGAGCGGTGACTAGGACTTTTTGGAGATCCAGGTTTCCTGGAGCTGATCGACGCCCAGGCCGTTGGCCTCGGTGGCGCAGACGTTGGACTGGTGTCCGTTGATCAGCGGGAAATCCATCACGTTCAGCGAAGGCATTTCTTCGTTGAACTTTTCCTGGATGATTTTCCATTCGCCCTTACGACCGGCTTCGTCGGTGCTCGAGATGAACTTCTTCACGAGCCCTTCGATTTCGCTGTTGGTCCAGAACGATTTGAACCCGTCGAGTTCGGCTTCCGGCAGAGCGTAGAAGGCCGCGTACTCGTCAGGCACCGGGACGTCGCTGCTGGTGCCGGTGAACGGGAAGGTGAGTTCGAATTCGCCTTCCAGCCACTTTTCGGCGATCGTCGCCGCTTCCAGTTCTTCGAGCTTGACGGTGACGCCGATTTCGCCCATCTCCTGCTGGACCAGCAGCGCCATCTGCTTGAAGTAGTCGAGGCCGGCCGGGTACTGGAGCTTGACCGAGAAGCCCTTGGCGAATTTCGATGCCGCCAGTTCTTCTTTGGCTTTTTCGACGTCGAATTCGAACGCGGGCACTTCTTTGTCAGAGGCGTCGAGTTCGAAATTCTGGATGACGCTGTTGGGGACGGTGCCGGTGCCGCGGAACACCGCTTCGTTCAGCTGCTGGCGGTTGATCGCCAGGCTGAGCGCACGGCGGACGTGCGGATCGGCCAGGGCCGGCACTTTGGTGTTGGTCACCATCAGCACCTCCTGCGGCAGTTCGACCTGCTGGATCGACAGGCCCGATTCACCCTGCAGCGAGGAGACCTGGGCGAACGGGATGCCGTCAGCCATCTGCGCTTCGCCCGATTTGAGGTCGAGCACACGGGTGTTCGAGTTGGCGACGAAGTTCCAGCGCATCGTCTGCAGATACGGCTTGCCCTTTTCGAAGAAGTAGGGGTTCTTTTCGAAGGTGATGTGCGAGCCGCTGGCAAATTCCTTGAGCCGGAACGGGCCGGTGCCGACCGGGTGCTTCCAGAAGGCTTCGCCTTCCTGTTCGAGCTTTTCTTTGTCGACGATGAACGCCGGGTAGATCGACAGGTTGTAGAGGAACGCGGCGACCGGGTGTTCGAGTTTCACCACCACGGTGTTTTCGTTCGTCGCCTTGGCGCTTTCCATGCCGACGGCGATCGCCGCCAGGACGGTGTTGATCTTCGGGTTGCGGAACTGTTCCAGGTTCCAGGCGATGTCTTCCGCGGTCAGCGGCGAGCCATCGGAGTATTTAAGGCCCTTCTGCAGGTGGAACGTGTAGGTCAGGCCGTCTTTGGAGATGTCCCAGCTTTCGGCCAGGCCGGGCACGACTTTGTCGGCACCGCTCGGGTCGTTACGGACGATCCCGTTGTAGAGCATTTCGTCGGCGAAGATGTCGCCGTTGCCGTTTTTGATTTCGCGCGGGTTCAGCGTCACGGTTTCGAGCTGGCGCGCGTACGTCAGCGAGCCACCCGCCACCGGTTCTTCTTCGCAGGCCGCGTTGACGGCTTTGCCTTCGCCTTCCTTGGCGACCGAGATGGTCCCGCCGCCAGAACTTCCGCCACAGGCACTGACGAGCAGCGCCAACAGCGCGCCCATCGCCCCGATCAGTAAGAGCTTCCTCATGCTTCTCTCCTCTTCATGGTCATCAACGACAGACGCCTGGGACAAGACAGGCTCTTGTAACTAGGGGTGACGGTCACCCGGGATCAGCCGACGTCGGCATTCGCGACGGCATCGACCCCGGCCTCGACCGCGGTCAGCGCCTGGTCGAGATCACGCTCATCCATGGCCGCCGAGACGAACCAATTGTGCCGGGGGTGGAGGTACAGGCCGTGCTTCCCACACGTGGCCGTGAAGATGTCGTTCAGGGCGCGATCGTCGCCGTCGGCCTCGAAGCGAGCGTAGGGCATCGTCGGCGGTCCCGTGACCACGATCCCGAGGCCACGCGCGGCGGCTGCCGCCGCCAGGCCCTCCTGAAACCTGGTACCCCACTCCCTCATCGAGCCGAGCGCGTCCTCGCGCTCCATCACCTCGAGGGTCGCGAGCCCGGCCGCCATCGCGTCGCCGGTCCACCAGAAGGAGCCGGTGGCGAAGACTTCGGAAGCCGCGCCGCGGATCTCCTCTTTACCGATCAGCGCCGCCAGCGCGTAGCCATTGGCGATCGCCTTGCCCCAGGCGCTCATGTCCGGCGTGACGCCGAACTCGCCCCAGGCGGTGCCGAACTCCATCCGCATCCCGGTCCGCACCTCGTCGTGGATGAGGAGGCCGCCGTGGCGGTCGCAGAGCTCACGCAGGCCGACCGCGAACTCGCGGGTCGGCGCTTCCTGGTCGCCGCCGGGCGGCTGCCGGTAGGGCGAGAGGATGATCCCGGCGAGGTCGTCGGGGTGACGGTCGATCGCCGCTTCGACGCTGGCCAGGTCGTTGAAGTCGAAGTAGTCGAGGCTCTCGCGGTCACCGGGGACGGTGCCCTGGGTGTTGGGATTGCACCAGGGCAGGGAGCCGTGGTAGGCGCCGTTGGCGACGAGCACCGTGCGGCGACCGGTGTGGGCGCGGGAGAGGGTCACCGCGAGGGTGGTGACGTCGGCGCCGTTCTTCGCGAACAGGGTCCAGGCGCCACCGTCGATCAAGGAGACGAGCCGCTCCGCCAGGTCGACCATCACCGGCGCCGGGCCGGGTCCGCAGTCGACCATCGCGTGCTGGCGGGCGACCGCCTCCTCGACCTGGGGGTTCAGGTGACCGACCACGATCGGGCCCCAGCTGCACATCATGTCGATGTACTCGTTGCCGTCGACGTCCCAGAAGCGCGAGCCGTCGGCCCGGGCGATGAAGTGGGGGGAGCCGGGCCAGTTCACTTGGGGGGAAAAGTGTCCGGCGACGCCTCTGGGGAGGGCTTTCACGGCCCGTTCGTCGAGTTCAAGGCCGGTCTGGCCCTGGAAAGTGGTCGTCATTCCGGGATATTAAACAGACGTACGAAATAGAATCAAGGTCTTATTTCAGACGTACGTATAAAATCGCGCACCGTCGGTTGTACGGCCGGCGCAATGGGAAACGGGTCGGGACAGAGAGAGGTATAGCCAGTGCAGAGCTCCATTGAGCCGGATCACCAGGACCGCGTCGACGAGGTCCGCGAGCGGGCCGCGCTGGTACGTCGCGAGACGATCCGGCTGGTCGAGATCGCGAAGAGCGGCCACTACTCCAGTGTCTTCTCCTGTGCCGAGATCCTCGGCGCCCTCTACTCCGGCGTGATGCGGATCGCCGAGGACCCGGAGTGGCCCGAGCGCGACCGGCTGATCCTCTCCAAGGGCCACGTCGCGATCGGCCTCTACCCCCTGCTGGTCGAACGCGGCTACTTCCCGGCCGACTGGCTCGACGACTACACGCGGCTCGGCAGCCCGCTCGGCGACCACCCCGATATGCGCCGCATCCCCGGCGTCGACTTCTCCTCCGGGTCGCTCGGCCACGGCCTCTCGGTCGGGACCGGGATGGCGAAGGCGGCGCGCCTGCGCGGGTACGACGAGACCCGTATCTGGGTGCTGCTCGGCGACCAGGAGCTGAACGAGGGCCAGGTCTGGGAAGCGGCCGGCTCGGCCTCCCACTTCGGCCTCGGCAACCTCGTCGCGATCGTCGACGCCAACCAGATGGGGCTCGACGGGATGACCGAGGAGACGATGTCGGTCGAACCGATCGGCGGCCGCTTCGAAGCCTTCGGCTGGGACGTGGTGGAGATCGACGGCCACGAGCCGGAGGCGATTCTCGCCGCCGCCGCCGAACTGCCCCCCGCCACCTCCGACAAACCACTCTGCATCGTCGCCCGTACGGTGAAGGGCAAAGGAGTCTCATATATGGAGCTTTCGCGCACCTGGCACATCGGCTACCTGTCCCCCGACGACTCGGCGGCCGCGGTCAAGGAGATCGATCAGCGTGGCTGAGACCGAGGGAGTGGACGTCGCGCCGGACCCCAGCGGGGCGAGCTGGGACCTGGCCGGGATGGCGCAACTGTCGCAGTCATTCGTCGCGGGCAAGGTGATTGCCGCGATGGCTGACGAGGACCCCGACATCGTCGTCATCACCGCCGACATGAAGTTCTCCAACATGACCGCCGACTTCGAGCAGGCCCACCCGGACCGCTTCGTCAACGTCGGCATCTCCGAGCAGCACATGGTCTCGATGTCGGCGGGGATGGCGAGCGTCGGGATGAAGCCCTACATCGCCGCCTTCGCCCCCTTCGTCGGCCTGCTCGGCGGCGAGCAGATCCGCACCGACCTCGCCTACCCCGGGCTGCCGGTGCGGATCATCGCCCACCACGCCGGGATCGCGATCGGCTTCTACGGCACCTCCCACCACGCGACCGAGGACCTTGGCCTGATGCGCTCGATCGCCGGCCTCACCGTCGTCTGCCCCTGCGACGCGACCGCGACCGAGGCGGCGCTTCGCCAGACCGCCGACCTCCCCGGCCCGGTCTACTTCCGGGTCGGTCGCGGCCGCGACGTCGACGTCTACGACGAGCGCCCCGGCGCCTGGCGCTTTGGCGAGGCGGCGGTGCTGCGCGAGGGTGGCGACCTGACGATCGTCGCCAACGGCGTCACCGTCTCCGGCGCGCTGGAGGCGGCCGCGGCGCTCGCCGTCGACGGGGTCGATGCGACGGTCATCGACGCCCACACCGTGCGTCCGTTCGACGACGCGACGATCGCCGGGCACGCCGGGCGCAGCGGCCGGTTGCTGGTCGCCGAGGAGCACAACGTGGTCGGCGGCGTCGCGACCGCGTGCGCCGAAGCGTTGGTCGAGCACGGCCTCGCCGGCGTGCGGATGGCGCGGATCGGGATGCCTGCCGACGAGTACTCGCTGATCGGTCCCCCCACCCACCTCTACCGCCACTACGGCATGGACGGAGCCGGGATCGAGAAGAAGGCGCGCGAGCTGCTCGGCTCCTAGTTATTCCGGACGTTCGTATATAAAGGCACCTTCCGCCGTCGCCAGAGGAGAGAGGAACCGACGTGGCAAACGATCTGCAGCAGGCCCGAGTGGAAGTGGTCGAGTACGGCAAACGCATGCTGCGCGAGGGCCTCGTCAAAGGGACGTCGGGGAACATCAGCGTCCGAGTCGGCGACGAGGTCGCGATCAGCCCGGGCAGCATGCCCTACGAGGAGATCGGGCCCGATGACGTGTCGATCGTCGACCTCGAGGGCAACCACCTCTCCGGCGGCCGGCCTTCCTCGGAGACCCCCCTCCACACCCTCGTCTACCGCGAGACCGACGCTGCCGCGGTCGTCCATACGCACTCCATATACGCGACGACGCTCGCCTGCACGGTCGACGAGCTGCCCGCGGTCCACTACATGATCCACACCTTCGGCGGCGACTCGATCGCGGTCTCCGACTACGAGCGCTTCGGCTCCGATGAGCTCGCGGCGGCGGTCCACGCGGCGCTCGGCGACCGGCGCGGGGTGCTGCTGCGAAACCACGGCGCGGTGGTCCACGGGCCGACCCTCACCCGCGCCTACGACCTCGCCGTGCTGCTCGAGTGGCTGTCGGAGCTCTACTGGCGCGCCTCGATCTTCGGCGAGCCGCGGATCCTCAGCCACGACCAGCTCGCGGAGGTCGCGACCGAGGCGGGCCGACGCGCCTACGGCGGCGCCGAGCCGAGCACCGACGGCGAGGCGGAGACCGGCTCGTGAAGTCGCCGAAGGTCGTCTGCCTCGGCGTCCACCTGCTCGACGTGCTGGTCCAGCCCTCGCGGGAGCCGAAACCGACGGTCGGCTGGGAGATGCTCGACGACCTGCGGATCACCGCCGCCGGGACCGCGGCGGGGCCGGCGGTCGACCTCGCCAAGCTCGGCGCCGAGTCGATCAGCATCGGCGTCCTCGGCGACGACTTCGAGGGCAACGTGGTCGCCGACCTGATGGCCGAGCACGGCTGCGACGTCAGCCGGATGGTCCGGGCGGAGGGAGCCAAGACCCACATCTCGCTGCTCTTCATCGACGAGGACGGCGAGCGCAACCCGGTGATGATCAGGCCGACCACCGCCCCCTCGCTGACCACCGACGACATCGACCGTGACGCCGTCGCCGCGGCCGACGTGCTGCACATCGGCGGGGCCGACCAGCTCGGCGACTTCCTCGGCGAGCCGCTCGCCGAGCTGATCCACTTCGCCCGCGAGCACGACACCGTCGTCACCGTCGACGTCCTCGGCGCGGGCACCGACGAGATGCGCGAACGGCTGGCGCCGGCGCTGCGCGAGGCCCAGTTCTTCTTCCCCAACGAGGGCCAGGTCGCCGGGATGACCGGCACCGAGGATCCGGGCGAGGGCGCGGCGCGGCTGCGCGAGCTCCTCGGCGTCGAGACCGTGGTCGGCACCCTCGGCGCGGAGGGCAGCCTGATCGTCGGCGCCGATGGCGCGACCCCGGTCCCCGCCTTCGAGATCGACCTCGTCGACACCACCGGCTGCGGCGACGCCTACGTCGCGGGCTTCATCATCGCCGTCGCCAACGGCTGGGACGGAGAGGCGGCGGGCTGGCTCGGCGCCGCTGCCTCCGGCCTCGTCGCGACCGGCCTCGGCTCCGACTCCGGCATCGTCGACCTCCCCTCGACCCTCGAGTTCATGGCCTCCCAGGCCCCCGAGCGCATCGCCGCCCTCGCCCGCGCCTGACGCGCTGCATGAATTTAGGGGGCTATAGCCCCCAAGATCCGTGCAGCGCTAGAGCACGGCCATCGGGTTGACCGGGCCGCCGACGCCGCCGACGATCGGCAGCGGCTGACCGGCGAAGAAGAACTCGTAGCGGCCGGCGGCGGCGCAGGCATCGGCGAGCCCGTCGAGCTCGAAGTTCTCGCCGAGCAACATCCCCATGTAGACGAGCGCCAGCTCGTGGACCGGGAAGAAGGGCTCGCCGCCGGTCAGTTGCTCGACCGCCCAGTTGTCGCAGGCGATCGCGCAGACGCCGAGCTCCCCGAGGAGCGGCAGCGCGTCGGGGGCGACGCCCGGGGTGTTGGGGACGAGCGGCCCGGACTGGGCGAACTCGGCCCAGCGGCCGGAGACCTTGGTCGCGCCGAGGAGGCCGGTGCGGATGAGGAGGGCGTCGCCGGGTCGGACCTCGACGCCTTGGGCGTCGAGCACCTCCCGCAGCTCGTCGGCGCCGATGCCGTAGCCGGGCGGGAGCACCTCGACGCCGCGGTGCCGGGCGACGTCGGCGAGCACGCCGCGGGTGACGAGTCGGCGGGCGGCCGGGAGGATGTCGTTGCGAGCGGCGCCCTGCGTCGTCACCTCGGCCGCGTCGATCCCGCCGTACATCTTGCCGCCGTGGAAGCAGTGCGAGAGCGCGTCCCAGTGGGTCGCCGCGTGGACCGCCATCAGCAGCATGTCGTCGGCGAACACCGAGCCGGCCGAGTCGGGCCCGGCGTCGCTCGGCAGCTCGGTCATCACGTGCTGCGGGTTGAGCCGGCCCGAGCCGGGCGGCTGCGGCAGTTCCGCCCGCAGCTCGAAGCCGAGCGAGAACGCGGCGCCGCTGCGGATCGCGGCGCTCGCCTCGAGCCGCTTCGCCTCGTTGACGAGGTGGAGCGCGCCCACCCCATCGTCGCGTCGCCAGCGGTCCCAGGTGCAGAGGCGTCCGGCCAGCTCCTCGACGACCCGCCGCGGGTCCGGTGATTGTGAGCGGACGTCCGACATATCTCCGCCCCCAACTCTATGCGCTTGCCCGGGTTGCCAGTCGCTTACGGTCTGCCAAGTGGCAGATCGCGACGACCTCGACTTCACGTACTCGCTGATCGACCGGATCTTCAGGCTCAGTCTCGGCGAGCTGGCGGACTTCAGCGGCGCCAAATACGACGGTGACTTCTCGCTGACGCTCGAGCAGGCGCAGCGGCGCAAGCACGAGTACGTCGCCGAGCGGATCGGCATCGGCCCCGGCAGGCGGGTCCTCGATCTCGGCTGCGGTTGGGGTCCGCTGCTCGCATACGTGCGCGAGCGTGGTGGCGACGGGGTCGGCGTGACGCTCTCCAGCGCGCAGGCGAAGGCCTGCCGGCGCCACGGCCTCGAGGTCCACCTCCAAGACGCGCGCGAGGTGACCGCCGCGGACTTCGGCAACTTCGACGCCGTCGCCAGCCTCGGCGCCTTCGAGCACTTCTGCTCGCCGGAGGATCACGCCGCCGGGCGCCAGGAGCAGGTCTACCGCGATCTCTTCGGCCACATCGCCGACCTGCTGCCGGCGGGCGGGCGCCTCTACCTGCAGACGATGGTCTACGGCCGCAACATGATCCCGCTCGAGGAGGTCAGCATCGACGCCCCGCGGGACTCCGACGGCTGGTATCTGGCGCTGATGTCCCGCCAGTTCCCGGGCTCGTTCCTCCCTTACGGGCAAGAGCAGGTGGTCGAGTGCGCCGACCCCCGGTTCCGCCTCCTCGAGGGCTCGAGCGGCCGCCTCGACTACCTCGAGACGATCCGCCAGTGGCGCAAGCGATTCGGCGAACCGGACCTGCGCAAGACGCTGATGAAAGCCCGGCTGGTCCCCCGCTACCTGACCAGCTCCGACTTCCGCCTCGCCTTCACCTCCGGCGTGAGCGCCAACAGCATCTGCTTCGAACGCGAGCTGATGGACCACCACCGGCTCGTGTTCGAGAAGCGGGGATAGAAGCCGCTCCACCCGTTGACAACCCGGCGCCATGGCCTACCAAGACCGCAGATGGCCGTCGTACGCAGCGATCGGATCGGAGTTCCCACCGGGCTAAACGAGCGAAGGGTGCTCGACTGGCTGCGGTCCTGCGCGGACGACTCCCTCGCCGGCCGCGTCGTGTGGTCCGTCGCCTCCCTCCCCGACGGCCACGCGGCCGGCCGGCGCCTCCGGGAACTGCTGCACGACAGCGTCGAGGTCCAGGTCGCCGAGGCCGGTCTCGGTGGAAGGGTCCTACCAGGCGACGTCGTCATCCTCCACGACTGCTTCACGGTCTCGTTGGCGACAGCGCTGCGGGATCGCGGGGCGCACGCGATCTGGCATCTGCGCCGACGATCCGCGACGCGACCGCCCTGCGTCAGGGAAGCGATCGACTTTCTCGACCGGGCCGGCGGTGGCGCGGTCGACGCGGTGGTGATCGATGAGCGCCGGGAGATCGACGGAGGGGAGCTCTTCACCGCCTTCCTCCCGGCCGCCCGGCTTCTCGACATCCGCGAGGTGCCGCCGGGGGGCGATGCGGCGCGCGCCGAGCGGGTGGCGCTCGCCTGGACCAGCCTGCTCGGCGACATCGTCGAGGAGGATCGGGCCGACCACGTCGGCGGCACGATCCAGGTGCGGCCGGTGGTCGCCGCTCGCTGAGTCGATGGGCGCCCCCGAGCCGACCGAGGTCGCCGAGACCCCCGACCGAGACGGCGCCTTCCCGCGGCTCAGCGAGAGTCAGATCGAGAAGCTGACGGCGCACGGCCGCCGCTCACCGACGATGGTCGGGGAGCGCCTCTACCGCCAGGGCGACTCCAGCTACGACTTCTTCGTGATCCTCCAGGGACTGGTATCCGCGCACACCGACGCCGACGGCCTCGAAGCCGCGGCCGCCGTCCACGGCCCTCGGCGCTTCCTCGGCGAGCTCAGCCTGTTGACCGGGCAGCCCGCCTTCTACACCACGGTCGTCCGCGAGGCCGGGGAGGTCGTCCAGGCGTCCCCGGAGACGCTGCGCCGGCTGGTCGGCGAAGATCCGGCGCTCGGCGACCTCGTGCTACGCGCCTTCCTGCTGCGTCGCGAGCTGCTCAGCGGCCTCGGTGCGGGGCTGAAGATCGTCGGCTCGCGCTACCTCCCGAACACCGGCCGCCTCTGCGAGTTCGCGGCCCGTAACCGGCTGCCGTTCCGCTGGATCGACCCCGAGGGCGACCCGGGAGCCGAGGCGCTGCTCGAACAGCTCGGGATCCTGCCCGAGGAGACCCCGGTCGTGGTCTGGGGCAGCCGGATCTGGCGTAACCCTGCCAACGCCGAGCTGGCGGCGGCGGTCGGGATGCGCGAGGTGCCGCCGCGCAACCGTGTCAGCGACCTCGTCGTCGTCGGCGCCGGCCCGGCGGGCCTGGCGGCGGCCGTCTACGGCGCCTCCGAGGGCTTACTCACCGTGGCCCTGGACGGAATCGCCGTCGGCGGCCAGGCCGGCACCTCCTCGCGGATCGAGAACTACCTCGGCTTCCCGTCGGGGATCTCCGGCGCCGAACTGGCCGAACGAGCGACGATCCAGG
>JAOPZF010000129.1 GCA_025964255.1 Solirubrobacterales bacterium
AGTCGTCCTCGATGTCGAGGGCCTCGATGCCGAGGTCGGCGGGGAAGCTGCCGACCGCGAACTCATCGATGTCCTCTGGCTTGACCTGGGAGAGATCGGCCATATCGGCGGTATGAAAACAGAAGCCGCCCCATCTGGGGGGCGGCTTCGTCACATAACGTCAGAGTCGCCTATTGCTCAGACCCGTTCGACGATCATCGCCTTGCCCTGGCCACCGGCAACGCACATGGTCTCCAGGCCGACCTGGACGTCGTCGGTCTCCATCCCGTTCAGCAGCGTGCCCATGATGCGGGCGCCGGTCATGCCGAAGGGATGGCCGAGGGCGATCGCGCCGCCGTGCGTGTTCAGCTTGCTTTCGTCCATCCCGGTCTCCTCCATGATCGGGATGACCTGGGCGGCGAACGCCTCGTTCAGCTCGTACTTGCCGATGTCGCCGATCGACATGCCGGCCCGGTCGAGGACCTTCTTCACCGCGCCGATCGGGGCGACGCCCATCAACTCGGGCTCGTTGCCGTAGGTGGCGGCGGTGACGATGCGGGCGCGCGGGGTCAAGCCCAGCTCCTTGGCCTTGGTGTCGCTCATGATCAGAACGGCTGCGGCGCCGTCGTTCAGCGGGCAGGAGTTGCCGGCGGTGACTCCGCCGCCGCCCTCGAAGGCCTCGTCAAGCTGGGAGAGCTTCTCCAGCGTCGAGGACGCGCGCGGGCCGTCGTCCTTGGCGACGACGGTGCCGTCGGCGAGCGTCACCGGGACGATCTCGCGGTCGAAGAAGCCGTCCTCCTGCGATTTGACCGCCAGTTCCTGCGAGCGCTGGGCGAACTTGTCCATGTCCTCGCGGCTGACGCCGTACTTCTTCGCCACGTTGACCGCGGTGATGCCCATGTCGATGTAGGCGTTCGGCCGGCCGTTCTCGCCGATCAGGTTCTCATCGCGGTCCTGGGCGCGCGCCGCCTCGGTGGTCTCGTTGAAGCGGCTGACCCACTCGACCCCGACGGCGATGTAGGCATCGCCCTCGCCCGCCTTGATCGCGTTGCCGGCGTGGCGGATCGCGTCGAGGCTGGAGGAGCAGTAGCGGGAGACGGTGACGCCGTTGACGGTCTGCGGCAGCTTCTCCGAGAGCAGGCTGATGATCCGGCCCATGTTGAAGGCCTGCAGGCCCTGCGGCATGCCGACGCCGCAGAAGACGTCCTCGACCAGGGCCGGGTCGAGCCCGGGGTTGCGCTCGAGCAGCTGGTCGACCACGAAGGCTCCCTGCTCCTCGGGGCGCAGCGAGGCCAGCGAGCCCTTGAAGGCGCGGCCGATCGGCGTGCGTACGGTGTCGACGATTACTGCTTCGGGCATCTCAGGCGCCTCCTTGACGTAAGTGCGGGTCGTGAACCGTCGGGCAGCGTAGACCAAATGCACCGTCGGTTGATTGACTGGTCGGTCAATCTATTGTTGCATTTGTTACGTGCAAGCCGTGAATCGTCCCCGATTTGGGGTACATTCGACGGATCCAGGCCCGCGCCTGTATGCGGGAAAACGCCGCGGATGCGGCAGGAAAGGAGGCCTCGACATGCCTGAGGGCTACTGCGTGAAAGAGCGCAAGAAGGTCGAGATCAAAGACGCCAAGCAGGTGACTATGAAGAACGGTCGCCCGGCGATCCAGGGCACCTGCCCGGACTGCGGGACGAAAATCTTCAAGATCGGCAAACTCGAGGCCTAGAGGACTTTGCGGGGAGCCGCCCCCACGCGGGGCGGCTGAACCTCGCCGGCCACTCCTACGTAAAGCGGTCGAGATGAATCGGCCGAGACAGAGACCACTACCCCGCCCGGAGGCGAGACATTGCCCGCGCTGACCCGCGAGCGGGACGTGCGCGAGGCCTACGCCGCCCACTCGGGCGAGCTCTACGGCTTTGCCGTGCGGTCCCTGGGCGACGCCGGGCTCGCCGAAGAGGCGGTCCAGGAGACCTTCCTGCGCGCCTGGAAAGCGGGCGAGCGCTACGACCCCGAGATCGGCAGCCTGCGCACCTGGCTCTTCGCGATCCTCCGCAACGTCGTCATCGACATGGGACGAGCGCGCGCCTCGCGCCCCCGCGTCGGCCCCGAGCAGGGGATCGAGCCGTCGGTCGAACCACTCGAGCAGGCGCTGGTCGCCTGGCAGGTCGAGGAGGCGATGCGCCGGATCGGCGAGGATCATCGACAGGTGCTGCTCGAGACCCACTTCAAGGCCCGCCCCTACGCCGAGGTCGCCGAGGAGCTGGGCGTCCCCGAGGGGACGATCAAGAGCCGCGTCTACTACGGCTTGAAGGCGCTCCGGGTGGCGCTCGAGGAGATCGGTTATGACGGCTGACGACCATCGCGACTGGCGACTTTCACTGGGCGCCTACGCGCTCGGCGACCTGCCCCCGGACGAACGCGCCGCGATGACCGCGCACATCGAGGGCTGCCCCGAGTGCCGCGCCGAGCTGCGTGAGCTCGAAGGCGTGGCGGCGCTCCTGCCGCTCGCCGACCCGGCGCGGATCGAAGAGCCGCCGTTGCGGCCGCCCGCCGACCTGGGTGCGCGGATCGAGGCGCAGATCGCCGCCGAATCTGCCAAGGAGGGACGCGTGAAGCGGCGGCGCCGCCTGCGGTTCGGGTTCGGCGGCGCCGTCGCCGTCGCGGCCATCGCGGCGCTGCTGGCGATCTTCGTCATGCCGATCGGCGGGGAAAGTTCGCCCGCGCAGAAGGTGGAATTCGCGTCGGTGCCGAATGGGATCAGCATCAAGGCAACCCTCGAACCCCACGCCTTCGGCACCGAGATCCAGATGTACGTGAAGGGCATGCCCTCGGGCACGCTCTGCCGCGTCTTCCTGCGCGATGCCGCCGGGCGCACCTACTCGGCAGGGAGCTTCCGCTACCGCTGGGAAGAGGGATCGGAGGCCCATCTCAGCTCGGGCCTCGACCTCTCCCAGGCGGCGGAGATCGGCCTCCACGCCGGCGGCCGGACCTTCGTGGCACCGGTCAGCCAGGCGACCGCGCTGGTGAGTGGGGCGGAGATCGACCCGGCGTGAGCGCCCGAAGTGGCCGCCGCGACGGCCGGCCCGACGGGAGCGTTCGCAGTTTCCCGCGGATAGCGCGGCTAAGTGCGAACGCTCTGGCGGTGGCGGTGGTGACGGCCGCGATCCTCGCCGGTTGCGGCGGGGGCGGATCTTCGAGTAGTTCCTCGACCTCCGCGAAGTCGACGACCACCTCCAGCCTACCCGCGCCGCCGAAGCCGCCGCCGAACGCCGAAGAAGGAACCGTCTTCGTCTCCCTCGGCAGCGCCGCCGGGCTCGGGCTGGTGCTGGTCGACTCCGAAGGTCACGTCCTTTACGCCTTCAGCAAAGACACGCCGGAAGCTTCGGCCTGCGAAGGGGCCTGCGCGAAAGCCTGGCCGCCGCTGCTGGTCGAAAGTGGCGAACCGGAGCCGAGCAACGGCGCCAGCGCCGCCCGCCTCGGCACGATCACCCGCGGCGACGGCACCCGCCAGGTCACCTATGCAGGCCAGCCGCTCTACACCTACAGCGGCGACGACCAGCCCGGCCAGGCGAAAGGCAACGGCGTCTCCGCCTTCGGCGGCACCTGGACCGCCCTCAAAGGCAGCGGCACCCCCGCCGGCTAACTAGCGCTTGCGGTAGGAGATCGTCGGCGGAGTGATCGCGCGGATCTCGGCCATGAGGCGGGCGGAGAGCTCGCCCGGGTTCTCGCCGGCGCGCGGCTGACCGCCCGCCGGGTCGAAGAAGTGGACCTTGATCTTCGGCCGACGAGGGAAGCCGGTGAGGTCCGAGGTGCCGCTGACGGCGACGCAGCTGACGTGCGCCTCGGGCACTTCGAGCGCCAGTCGGCCGACGCCGCTGCGGGCGCGCATCTCGCGGCCTCTCGAGCGCGTCCCCTCGGGGAAGACGCCGACGCAGGAGCCGGCGCGCAGCGCCTCGATCGCGTTGGCGAGTGCCTGCGCGTCGCCCGCGCCGCGGACGATCGGGATCTGGCCCATGCCGTTCAGCACCGGCGCCAGGCCTTTGACGTCCCAGAGCTGGGATTTGGCGAGCGCCCGGATCATCCGCCGCTTGCGCGCGGCGAACCCGATCATCACCGGGTCCCAGTGGCTGTCGTGGTTGCCGACGACGAGGATCGGGCCGCTCGCGGGCAGGGTCTCGACGCCGCTCGACTCGAGCCGGCCCCAGGCGGCGACCGGCAGGTTTACGGCCATTGCGATGCGGTAGGTACGGGTGGGCTCACGCATGCGGCGCAGCGTATTGGTCCCGGCGCCTTCCTTGCCGCAAAGTGCGCGATGCGGGTATCCGCAAATTACGAACTAAAGTGTCTCCCGTGCCTCAAAAGCCGCTCGAGTTGATCCTTGCCAGGAACCTGATGTCGGCTCTCTCGACCCCCGCCTTCCT
>JAOPZF010000130.1 GCA_025964255.1 Solirubrobacterales bacterium
CCCGAACGAGCTCTACGAGGCGGCGCGGGTCGACGGCGCCTCCGCCTGGCAGCGCTTCATCAAGATCACCCTGCCGCTGATGAAGCCGGCGATCCTCGTCGCGGTGTTGTTCCGCGTGCTCGAGGCCAGCCGCGTCTTCGACTCGATCTTCATCATGACCCACGGCGCGCAGAACACCGAATCGGTGTCGATCCTCGGCTTCGAACAGTTGATCAACCGGCTGAACCTCGGCGTCGGGTCGGCGATCTCGATCCTGATCTTCCTCGGAGTGGTGTTGCTTGCCGCCCTCTTCATCAAAGGCTTCGGCGTCAAGGTCGAGGAAGGCCGACCGGGGGGCGGATGAGATGAAGGTCGGGGCCAAGGAGTACTCACTGTGGACGATCGCGATCACGCTCGTCCTACTGTTCGCGCTGATTCCAGTGCTGTGGCTGCTGTCGATCTCGCTGAAGCCGCCGAGCGAGATCACCGACCAGCGGATCATCCCGGCGCACTTCTCACTCGACAACTACAAGTCACTGTTCGAAGGCGGCTGGAGTGGCAGCCCCTTCCTGCGACCGCTGATCAACTCGATCGCGATCGCGCTGATCACCACCGTGATCGCGATCGTGCTCGCCTCGTTCACCGCTTATGCGATCGCCCGGCTCGAATTCCCCGGCAAGCGGTGGATCCTCGTCGGCGCCCTGGCGATCGCGATGTTCCCGCCGATCTCCACCGTCGGCCCCCTCTTCGACATGTGGCGGGCGCTCGGCATCTACGACACCTACTTAGGCCTGATCATCCCGTACCTCACCTTCTCGCTGCCGTTGGCGATCTACGTGCTCGTGGCGTTCTTCCGCGAGATCCCCTGGGACCTCGAGCAGGCGGCGCAGGTCGACGGGGCGACCCCGTGGCAGGCGTTCCGCAAGGTGATCCTGCCGCTCGCCGCGCCGGGCGTGTTCACCGCCGCGATCCTCGTCTTCATCTTCTGCTGGAACGACTTCGTCTACGCGATCTCGCTGACCTCGTCGGACAACTCGCGCACGGTGCCCGCGGCGCTCGCCTTCTTCACCGGCGAATCGACCTTCACCGAACCGACCGGTTCGATCGCCGCCGCGGCGATCGTGGTGACGATCCCGATCATCGTCTTCGTCCTCATCTTCCAACGCCGCATCGTGTCAGGACTGACCGCCGGCGCCGTCAAGGGATAGGAGCAACAGCAATGGCAGAGATAGTCCTCGATGGAGTCACCAAGGTGTTCGACGACGGCTACGAAGCCGTGAAAGACATGAACCTCGACATCGCCGACGGAGAGTTCGTGATCCTGGTCGGGCCCTCGGGGTGTGGGAAGTCGACCGCGCTGCGGATGATCGCCGGGCTCGAGGACATCTCCAGCGGTGAGCTGCGGATCGGCGACCAGGTCATGAACGATCGCTCGCCGAAGGATCGCGACATCGCGATGGTCTTCCAGAACTACGCGCTCTACCCGCACATGACCGTGCGCGAGAACATGGGCTTCGCGCTCTCCCTCGCCAAGGTCGACAAGGACGAGATCAACAAGAAGGTCGAGGAGGCGGCGGAGAAACTGGACCTCGTCAAACACCTCGATCGCAAACCGGCGAACCTCTCCGGCGGCCAGCGCCAGCGGGTGGCGATGGGGCGGGCGATCGTCCGCGACCCGAAAGTGTTCCTGATGGACGAGCCGCTCTCCAACCTCGACGCCAAGCTGCGGGTCCAGATGCGGACCGAGGTCGCGCGGCTGCAGTCGGACCTGGGGACGACGATGGTCTACGTCACTCACGACCAGACCGAGGCGATGACCCTCGGCGACCGGGTGGCGGTGATGCGCGGCGGCGTGCTCCAGCAGGTCGGCTCGCCGGAGGAGCTCTACGAGGGGCCGAAGAACCTCTTCGTCGCCGGCTTCATCGGCTCTCCGGCGATGAACTTCATGCCCGGGGAAGTGGTCGACTCGAAGATCCGCCTGCCGATCGGTGAGGTCGACCCGCAGCACGTCGATGGGCTGGAACTGCCGCCGCAGGGGAAAGTCGTCGTCGGCATCCGGCCGGAGAACTTCGAGGACGCGGCGATCGTCCCCGACGCGACCAAAGACGAACGCGGCCTCATCTTCGACGCCGAGATCGACCTGGTCGAGTCGCTCGGCTCCGACCTCTACGCCTACTTCCACGTCGAATCCGAAGGCATCCAGTCCGACCAGCTCGCCGACCTCGTCGGCGAACGCCTCGCCGAGACCGGCGCCGCCGGCCGACGAGAGGGCCAGGAGCAGATCGTCGCCCGCCTCGAGCCGACCAGCAAAGTGAAACGCCGCGAGACCGCCCAACTCTGGGCCGACACCGCCAAACTCCACCTCTTCGACCCCGAGAGCGGCGAGCGTCTTTAGGCAGCGCGGCGAGCGTGGGCGACGTCACGGTACGTCGCCCGGGCGCTGGTACGGTCCTGGGATGGGCAAGGTGTTCGAGTCCATCGACGAGCATCAGCGCGAGTGGATCGCGCGCCGCGAGCTGTTCTTCGTCGGCACGGCGCCGCTCGCCGCCGACGGGCGGGTGAACGTCTCGCCGAAGGGGCCGATGGGCACCTTCCGGGTGCTGGGCGACCACACGGTCGCCTACCTCGACATGGTCGGCTCGGGCGCCGAGACCGTCGCCCACCTGCGCGAGAACGGGCGGATCGTGGTGATGTTCTGCGCCTTCGAGGGGCCGCCGCGGATCCTCCGCCTGCACGGTCGCGGCGAGGTGGTCACGGCCGACGACCCGCGCTTCGCCGAGCTCTACGCGCGCGCCGACTTCGACGCTCCGCACGACATCGAGGCGGCGCGGCGGGCGGTGATCGTCGTCGAGGTCGAGCGGATCGCCGACGCCTGCGGCTACGGCGTGCCGTTGATGTCTTATGAGGGCGAACGCGAGCACGCCGAGAAGTGGGCGGAGAAAAAGCTGCGGACCGGCGGCGAGAGCGGCATCGCCGACTACATGGCGGAGAAGAACACCGCCTCGATCGACGGGCTGCCCGCCTTCGACGCCGGCGAGCGCGCCGGCTGACCGCGTCCGCCTCCCCGCGCCGGCGAAAAACCCCGAACACGCGGGAATCTGGTCGCCAAAGCACGCGTTCGCCCGCTGCTACCCTCCGCTGGTAGGCGATCGGTGCTGATCCGCCTGCGCTCCCGTCGTCCCTAGCCAACGAGGAAAGCGCGCTCCTTGACCAGCTTCGAGCGGTTCCCTGATGACCGCGACGGCCCCCGTGATGAGTGTGGGGTCTTCGGTGTCTACGCACCCGGCCACGACGTCTCCCGTCTCGCCTACTTCTCGCTCTACGCACTCCAGCATCGCGGCCAGGAGTCGGCCGGCATCGCCACCGCGCAGGGCGGCCACATCACGACGATGCGCGACGGCGGGCTGGTGTCCCAGGTCTTCGACGAGCAGAAGCTGCGGGCGCTGGAGGGCGATATGGCGATCGGCCACGTCCGCTACTCGACCACCGGCGGCGGCTCGTGGGACAACGCGCAGCCGATCTGGCGCGACGACGGCCGCGAGCTCGCGCTCGCCCACAACGGCAACCTGACCAACGCGGTCGAGCTGTGGGGTGAGCTGAAGGCGAAGGGGATCGACTTCCGCGGGACCAGCGACTCGGAGATCATGGCCGCGCTGCTGTCGTCCCACGATGGCAAGACGATCGAGGACGCGGTCGAGGAGGTGATGCCGCGGCTCGAGGGCGCCTACTCGACCGTGGTGATGACCAAGCACGCGATCGTCGCCTTCCGGGATCCGCACGGGATCCGGCCGCTCAGCCTCGGCCGGCTCGGCGACCGCTTCGTCGTCGCCTCCGAGAGCTGCGCCTTCGACATCATTGGCGCCGAACTGATGCGCGAGGTACACCCCGGGGAAATGGTCAGCCTGACCGAGCGCGGGCTGGAGACGCGCCAGGTCGTCAAGGGCGTGCGGCGCGCGACCTGTGTCTTCGAGCACATCTACTTCTCCCGCCCCGACAGCCGCATGGACGGCGTCGTCCTGCAGCAGGCGCGCGGGCGGATGGGCGAGATCCTTTGGCGCGAGGCGCCGGTCGAGGCCGACCTGGTGATCGCGGTGCCTGACTCGGGCAATCCGGCGGCGGCGGGCTTCGCGCGCGCCTCGGGGCTGCCGCGTGACGACGGCCTGATCAAGAACCGCTACGTCGCCCGCACCTTCATCCAGCCCGGCCAGGAGCTCCGCAAACACGGACTGCGCCTCAAGTTCAACCCGCTGCCGGAGATCGTCGCCGGCCAACGGCTCGTCGTCGTCGACGACTCGGTGGTGCGCGGCAACACGACCCGGCAGATCGTCGGGATCCTGCGCGACGCAGGGGCGCGCGAGGTGCACCTGCGGATCTCGGCACCGCCGATCCGCAACCCGTGTCACTACGGCGTCGACATGTCGACCCGCGAGGAGATGATCGCCCACGGCCGGACCATCGACGAGATCGCCGACGAGCTCAACGCCGACAGCCTCGCCTACCTCTCCATGGACGGCGTCTACGAGGCGATCGGCGGTAGCCCCGAAGACCACTGCGACGCCTGCTTCAGCGGCCATTACCCGCTTGGCGATCCCGACGAGGCGGACGGCAAATTCGCCCTCGAGGACATCGCGGTAGTGCCCGCGACGCCCTAGCCGGGCGCCGCTCGCATCAACCCGCTGGTTATGCGGATGTGTGATGCGATTCACGCTTATCCCATCTATGTAGAAGCTGTCTAAGATTGGATATGCGCTTCCGAGCGGGTCTTCTCCTAGTCGCCTGCCTGCTGATCGCGGCTCGTCCGACCGGTTCAGCGGCAGATATGGGTGCGAGTCATCGGTTGCAGGCACCGGAGGCGACCACCAAGGGCGGCGTGTTCGTCGAAGAATTCTATGAAGGCGTCCTGCTATTCGGGTTCATCAAGACTCATGGAATCCCGACCCACTATCGCTTTCAGTATGGCCGCACCAAGGCCTACGGCCATCGCGCCTACGTCGGCGAAGATGCTTACGGCTACGACGGCAAATTTCCGGTCGAAGTCGAAGGATCGACCAACTACCTGAGCCCGGACACCACCTACCACTTCCGCATGATTGTCTGGAACAAGGGGGGCAAGTCAGTCAGTCGAGACCGCATGTTCCACACGCCATCTGCCTGATACTCCCGCTACTCTCGCCGCACGGCCCAGCGCAAGCAGAAGACCGAGAAGGGACTTGAGATCGCGGTCCCGAGCAAAGGGGACTTCGACTCGGCTATGAAGAAGGTGGCTCCCCCAGCAGGTCGTTGACACAGGCTATGGTCGTCGTCGTGGGGCGGTGGGGATACAGCGGGCAGCCGAGTCAGGTCTATGACCCGCTGTTCGATAGCCCGTGGCTCAAATGGGCACAAGGGCTACTTCACGCAGAAGCTCTGCAAACTGACATCGAGCGCTTGGGACACAAGCCGGATGCCTACCCCGTCCTGGCCTACCGGACCGAGTATCAGCCGAAGCGCCATGGCTTCGCCGTCATCGCGGAGGAGATCGCGCCGATCCCGCCCCGTTGGCCCCTGTTGCTCGGGGACATCGCCAACAACAACCGGGCCGCTCTCGATCAGCTTGCCTGGGCGCTCGTTGGTCGTGGCAGGACGCCGCCTGCCAAGCTGACGAGGCGGCAGGAAATCGCCGTCTACTTCCCGATCCACAAGGAGCGAGCGGAATTCAGCGGGAAGGTCGGGGGTCAACTCCCGGGCGTTCGGCGAGCAGACTTGGCAAAGGTGCGTAGGCATCAGCCTTACCACCACCCCAAGACCATGCGACCTCGCCATGCGCTTTCTCTGCTGGCGAGCATCAACGCAGGCGACAAGCACCGGACGATCCAGCCCCTCTGGGCCGTATCCGTCGAGACCGGGATGAAAATCACGAAGCGTCGGGATTGCATCATCGCGGGGACCCGTACCGGCGGCACGGCGAAGCCACTTGAGGTCGATGCAGAGATCGCATTTCTCAACGCACGACGTACCGGCCTCGATCCCTACATTGAGATGGATTTGATGATCAGGGCCGAGCCCACGCTTGACAACATCCTCGGCGTCCGCGAGTGGACGCAGGCGGTCGGCCTGGAGATCATGACGCTGCTTTTCGAATTCTCCCAGCAGCCCAAAAGGAAGATCCGGGAAGTCGGCGCCAAGTTGCGGGAGGTAGATCCCGCCGTCCTCACCTTCTCCTGAGCGCCCCGATTCGGCTTTAGGCCGCGATTCCGCAGCTACGGGCGGGGCATTTTGCGCGCGCCTCCTTCTACAGAGAAGGGATAAGTGTGATGCGCTTCACGCTTGGATGCAAGCTTAGATGCAACACTGGGCGGCGTGAGCTTCACGCCGCATGCCTCGGTCGCATCCGTCCTCGACGGAGATGGGCCCGCTGCAGACAAGGCGTATCGGGTCGTCCTCGACGCGATCGCGGCCGGATCGGCGCCGGCCGGGACGCTGCTGACCGAGGGGCTGGTCGCCGAGACGACCGGGATGAGCCGCACGCCTGTGCGCGAGGCGTTCCTGCGGCTGAGCACCGAGGGGCTGCTCGAGCTGTATCCAAAGCGTGGCGCGATCGTCACCGCCCCAAGCGCCGACGAGACCGACGAACTGCTCGAGGTCCGCGCGATGTTCGAGACCAGCGCCGTCGCCTGGATGGCCGCGCGCGGCGTCCCCGCCGAGCTCGAGGCGACGCTGCGTGGCCACATCGACGCGCAGGCGGGCGCCTCCGACGCGCTTGAGTTCGCCCGCTCCGACCGCGCCCTACACGAGGCCATCGTCGCCGCCGGCGGCAACGCGATCGCGACCTCCCTCTTCGCCCAGACCGGCCCGCGCCTGCTCCGCTACTGGCACCGGCCCGCCGAACATTCGGAGGACCGCGCCCGGATGGCGTCCGAGCACGGCGAGCTCGTCGAGCTGGTGCTCGCCGCCGACGCGCCGGGCTTCGCCGTGAAGCTCGACCAGCACATCGACGGGGTGCGCAGCCGATGAGCGCCCCGGCCGCGAGCGCCCCGCGAAGCATCGGCGCGCCCCGCGTCAAGCCGTGGCTGATGGTCGCCGCCGCGACCGCGATGCTCGCCTGGGGCGGCAACCACTTCACGCCGCTGCTGCTGATGTACCGGCAGGTCGACGGCTACAGCTCGGTCGAGGTCGACCTCTTCCTCGCCTTCTACATCCTCGGCCTCGTCCCCGGCTTCCTCGTCGGCGGCCCGCTCGCCGACCGCTACGGGCGCAAGCGCGTGATGACGATCGGGATCGGAACCGGCGTCGTCGGCAGCATCGTCCTCGCCGCCGGCGCCTCCTCCCCCTACTGGCTCTGCGCCGGCCGGCTGATCATCGGCGTCAGCGTCGCGGTGGCGATGGTCGCCGGGACCTCGTGGATCGAGGAGCTCTCGCAGGAGCCCTACGAATCGGGCGCCGCGACCTCGGGAGCCCGCCGTGGCTCGCTCGCGCTGACCGCGGGTTTCGGAATCGGCGCCGGGATCTCCGGGGTGCTCGCCCAGTGGGCGCCCGCGCCGACGGTCCTCCCTTACGTGCTGCAGATCGGCCTCCTGCTTGCCTCCGCGGTCCTGCTCGCCGGGGCGCCGGAGACCCGCCCCGCCATCGACGGCGCCTCGGCCGGCTCCCTCGGCACGACGCTCCGCGGCCTCGCCGCCGACCTCCGCATCCCGGCGGAGAAACGCGCCCGCTTCTTCGGTGTCGTCGCTCCGACCGCGCCCTGGGTCTTCGGCGCACTGGCGATCGCCTACGTCATCACCCCCGCCCTGATCGGCCCGAAGGTCGGCGGCGACGAGGTCGCCTTCGCCACCCTGCTGACCGTCGTCGCTCTCGCCGCCGGCGCGCTCGTCCAGCCGCTGGTGCGGCGACTCGCCGTGCTGACCGGCGGCCGCCAGCTGGTGCTCGGCCTCGGCCTCACCTTCCTCGCCGCCGCCCTCTGCGCGGTCGAGGCGGCGGTCCTCTCCCCCGCCCTCGCGGTCGTGATCGCCGTCGTCGCCGGCCTCGGCTACGGCATCTCGATCGTCTCCGGCCTGATCGAGGTGCAGCGGATGGCGGGCCCCGACGACCTCGCCGGCCTGACCGGCCTCTACTGCTCGCTCACCTACGTCGGCTTCCTGATGCCGGTCGCCCTGGCGGCCCTCGCCGGCTCGACCTCCTACGTGACGCTGCTGATCGTCGTCGCCCTCCTCTGCCTCAGCTGCGCGGTCACGGCGGGCTGGAACCTCCGCTCCGCCCGCCGAGCCACCGAGCCTGATCCCGCGCTGGCGTAGCTGAAAGGAAGCGGCCGTCTCGGCCAGGCTGTGGCCGTGGCCGAGTCGGCCGGGAGTGCGGGAGAGGTCACAAAGACGGGAGGAACGTCACGGTTCCACAACGCCTCCCGGACGACTGGTCACTTAGACCCCCTATAGAGGCTGTCGCATAAAGCCGCGGCGATCACGCCGCTCCAGGCCCACCGACCCCGGGATCCGGGCCGACCACCGCCCCGCCTCACCCCGCGGTGAGGGCGA
>JAOPZF010000137.1 GCA_025964255.1 Solirubrobacterales bacterium
ATGACCTTCCCGACGTTCCGGAGCAGCTCCAGCAGGAAATCGAGCACTTCTTCAACGTCTACAAGAACCTTGAAGACAAGCCCGTCGAGACCGACGGGTGGCACCCGCTTCACGACGCCGAACGGACGATCGAGGAGGCGCGCAGGCGCCAGCTCGAGGCGAATCCCGAGGCTCCTCTCGACGTCTAGGTCGGGCCGCGGCCACGCGCCGCACGCGCGCTTCGCGGCGTCCTCTCTCTAGCTTCGAGTGCACCTTCTGCGTAGGTTCGCGGCACCCACGCCGCACCTTTCTTTCCACACTCGGGTTTCTTGCGATATCTGACGGCACCGCGATGTAGGCGGTGCGGAAAAACCGACCCGTACAGGGAGGGAAGAACCATGTCTGCAACCGGACGCAGGGATGTACGCAAGAGCAGTAAGAGAAGGGGCCGCCGAGCCGGCCGCATCGGGTTTCTGGCGTTGGCGGTGGCCGCCGCCTGGGCCCTCGTCGCCGCCGTCGCGGCGCAAGCGACCACGGTGACCGTGGGCAGTGTGATGCCGCCCACCTTCACCTCATCGCCGTTCGAAGGTGTGCGAACTCAGTTCAACACGACGCTGCCGGAGACCGGGGCGAACCTTGCCTCGCCGGTCAACGGAGCGATCGTGCGCTGGAAGGTGGCGGGCGCCGTCGGCGGACCGTTCACCTTGCGGGTGCTCCACCCGAACGGCGCCGGCGCCTTCACCGCCACGGCCTCGAGCCAGGCGGTGACCCCGAATGGCAGCGGGATCGAAACGTTCTCGACCCAGCTGCCGATCCGCAGCGGCGACCTGATCGCCATCGACTCGAGTAACGCCACCGACCAGATCGGCGTCGCGACCGTGGCCGGGGCCGGCTACGGGATCTTCTCCGCGCCGCCCTTTGAAGGCGCCACCAACGCCCCCGCGATCAGCAAATCGGGTGCGGAGATCGAGCTCAGCGCCGAAGTCCAACCGGCGCCCGCGATCGTCGGCGTCAGCCCCGATCACGGCTCCGTCAACGGTGGTGAAAAGGTGACTATCACCGGTACCAACCTGAACGGTGCCAGCTCGGTGATGTTCGGTGAAACGCCGGCGGCGAGCTTCACCATCGTCAATGAAGAAAAGATCACCGCGATCGTTCCGCAGCGACTGAAGACCGGCAACGTCGACATCGTCGCGACGACGTTGGCGGGTGAAAGCCCGACCGGCCGGGTGGACCAGTACTCCTACCGGGGCTGCACCGTGCCGAAGCTCGCCGGCAAGCAGCTCGGCTCGGCCAAGGTGGCGCTCCGCGTCGCCGGTTGCAAGCTCGGCAAGGTGAGCATGGTGAAGGGTCCGGCGAAGAAGACCGGCCAGGTCATCCACCAGAGCCGTCCCGCGGGCAAGGTGCTCGCGCCGGGGGCGACGATCACGATCAAGCTCGTCAAGCAGACGAAGGTCGTGGCCAAGCAGGGCTGACGGTCAATCCGCGACCGGCGCCGGCAGGAAGGCGGCGCCGGTCCAGGCGATGCGCACCGTGTTGACGAGCGCCGTCGCCCAGGCGACCAGTAGCAGTCCGAAGATGCCGACCGCGAGCCAGGCCAAGAGCCTGGCTCCGGTCTGCGTCGCCAGCACCGAGGTCCCGGTCACCACCGTGCCGACCGGGAAGGTGAAGCTCCACCAGGTGAGCGAGAACGGCAGGCCGCGACGCGCCGTCCGCACCGTGATCACGGCGGCGATCGCCATCCAGGCGAAGGCGAAGCCGATCACCGGCAGCCCGTAGACGACGCCGAAAGCTTCCAGTCCCTCGCCGTACGGCGCCCGCACCAGTTCGCCCGCGCGCGGGCCGAGCAGCCCGGCCGCGGTCACCGACTGGCCGAGGACGCCGAGCACGATCCACAGCGTCGGGACCATCCGCGCCGGCCCGAGGTCGACGAAGATCAGCCGGAACCAGACCAGCCCGATCATCAGCGCGGCGAGGAAGACGCTGATGCCGAGCAGCGCGTAGCAGCCGAAGAGCATCGCCTGCTGGGCCCCATGGTTCGGCAGGTGGGCGATCAGCGCCGCGCCGGTCGAGGCGGAGACGCTCGGCGGCACCACCGGCAGGAGCCAGGTGGCGAAGGCGTGGCGGGGGTCGAGGTCCCCGCGGCGGATCATCGTCGCCGGGACGAAGATCGCCACCAGCAGGCCGAGCCCGGTGCCGAGTCCCCACAGCACCGAGTCGACGACGACCGCGGCGTGGGTGCCGATCAACGGCGGCGCGACCAGCAGGGTGCCGGCCCCGACGGTTAGCAGCGCCATCGGTGGGCAGCCGTAGAAGGGCGCCAACGCCGCGTCGGCGAGGTGGCCGCGGGCGCGCTCGGTGTGGCGCATCCAGTGGACGACGGTCGCCGCCGTGATCGCGACGAGGAGGACGACGGCGAGCGCCCAGGGCGCGACCGCGAGGTCGCGCGCGGCGGGCCAGTCGAAGGGGAGGAGGACGAGCGCGTTGGCGACGATCCCGGTTCCCATCACCGCGGCGAACCAGTTCGGTCCGATGTTGCGGAAGACGTGCGAGGGACGGTCGAGCTCCCGCAGGAAGGAGCGCTCGCGGCGGCGGGGGAGGGCCAGGGCGTCGGGGCGGAGTGCGTCGGTGCTCATGGACCAGATGCTGCACTCCGGCGGCCCCGAGAACCAGTCGTTTCAGGCGCGAGGTATTCCGAACAGGAATACGAGATCGTGATGGAATACGGCGATGCCCGACCCGCTCTCCTCGCGCGAGCTCGCTGCCTTCGTCGCCGCGGTCGAGACCGGCAGCGTCCAGGGCGCCGCCGAGGCGCTCGACCTGACCCAGTCGGCGACGACGAAGCGGATCCAGGCGCTCGAGCGCCGGCTCGGCGTCGCCCTCCTGCATCGCGGCCGCCACGGCGTGCGCCCGACCGAGGAGGGGATGGCGCTCTACCCGGAAGCCCGCCGCGGCCTCGACGCGCTGCTGCTCGCCGAGGGGGCCGTCTCCGGCGCCCGCGCCGCGCGGCCGCTGCGGATCGCCGCCAGCCACACCGTCGGCGAGGCGCTGCTGCCGACCTGGCTGACCGCCTTCCGCGCCGAGCTGCCGGGTGTCCACCCGCAGGTCGACGTCGTCAACTCGCCCGCGGCGATCGCGGCGGTGCGCGAGAACCGCGCCGACGTCGGCTTCGTCGAGGGGCTCGACCAGCTCGACGGCCTTGAGGCCAAGGAGGTCGCCCGCGACCGCATCGTCCTCGTCGTCGCCGCCGGGCACCGCTGGGAGAAGCGCCGCTCGGTCAACCCGCGCGAGCTGGCGGGTGGCCGCTGGATCTCCCGCGAGTCGGGCTCGGGGACGCGTGCCATCGCCGCCGAGGCATTGGCGACAGTCGGCGTCGAGCTCAGTCCCGACCTCTCACTGGCCAGCCTCGAAGGCGTGAAGCGCTCGCTCGCCGCGGGCGGCTTCGCGCTGATCTCCGAGTTGGCGCTCGAACCCGACCTCGCCGCGGGCCGACTCGTCACTTTGCCGCTGAAAGGCCTCGCGATCGAGCGCTCGCTCTCGGCGATCCGCCGCGCCGGCGGCCACCGCAACGAGCAGGCCCGCCGCTTCTGGTCCTGGCTCCCGTCCGCCGACTAGTGCGTTCGTACTTAGTCCAACATGGAAGGTCGAAGTACGAACGCGCCGGGGAAGGCTCACCAGGGGACGGTGCCCTCGCGGTCGAGGTAGGCGCCGGTCGGGGCGTCGGGGCCGAACTGGGCGGCGCGGATGATGATCTCGGCGCCTTCCTCGACCGACTGCGGGCCGGAGTGCGCGTTGAAGTCGGTTGCGGTGTAGCCGGGGTCGACCGCGTTGATCCGCATCTGCGGATAGGCCTTCGCGTACTGGCTCGTGATCATGTTCAGCGCCGACTTCGAGCTCCTGTACGGGAGGCCGACGATTCTCGATTCGATCCGCTCGGGGTTGGTCGTCCGTCCCAGTGACCCCATGCCGCTGGAGACGTTGACGATCACGGGGGTGGCGCTCCTCTCGAGCACCGGCACGAACGCCTGGGTGACGCGGACCACGCCGAAGACGTTGGTCTCGTAGACCTCGCGCAGATCGTCCGGCGTCGTCTCGCCGAGTGGGGATTTCGCGCCGCGGCCGCCCCGCGCCCGGGGTCGCGCGCCCCGATCCAGACGTCGTGGCCGGCCTCGATAAGTCCCCGCGCGGTCTCGCGGCCGAGGCTCTTGTTCGCGCCGGTGATCAGGATTCGCCGCCGCGCGTCGCCGGTGGAAGTGCTTGAAGTGTTGGTGTCGTTGCTCTGTTCGCTCATGTCTCCAGCGTGCGCCCCGCGCGACCCCCATACAAGGGGACGGTCGTTCCCTGGGACTCCCGGTGCCACCTTCCGGCACCATCCCGCCGCCGCGCGGCGCAATACTTGGGGGGTGCGCAGCGACGAGCTCGGCCAATCGATCAGAGCCTGGCGCGACCGGTCGGGTCCGGCCGAGGCCGGGCTCTCGGCCGGGGCCCGGCGCCGCGCCCCGGGCCTGCGCCGGGAGGAGTTGGCGTCGCTCGCCGGCGTCTCCGTCGACTACCTCTCGCGGCTCGAGCAGGGCCGCGCGACCAACCCTTCTCCGCAGGTGCTCGCGGCGCTCGCCCGGGCGCTTCGGCTGAGCGACGAGGAGCGCTCGCACCTTTACCTCGTCGCCGGCCAGGCGCCGCCCGGCGAGGGCAGAATCGATAGGCACCTGACGCCCGGCGTGCAGCGGATGCTCGACCGGCTCGAGGAGATGGCGGTCACCGTCTACGACGCGACGTGGGAGCTGGTCGCCTGGAACCGCCTAGGCGCGGCGCTGCTCGGCGACCTCGAGGCGCTCGACGGCCGCGAACGCAACCTCGTCTGGCGCGATTTTTGCGGTCGACCTCCCTCGCGGTTCGCCCGCGACGGCGAGGAGACCAGGCGCTTCCGCCAGGAGCTCGTCTCCGACCTCCACGCCGCGCTCGGCGCCTACCCCGAGGACGAGCGGCTCGCCGCGCTGATCGCCGACCCGCGCGCCGGCAGCGAGGACGCCGAAAAGCTGGCGCTGGTCGGGGTGGTCGGCCTGCAGAGGATGGCGCGATGACGATCGACGCCGCGGCGGTGATCGAGACCGAGCGCCTGCGGCTCGAGCGCTGGGACGAGCGCCACACGCCGCTGCTCGTCCGGCTCGCCTCGATGCCGGAGGTGATGCGCTTCATCGGCACCGGCGACCCCTGGCCGCCGCTGCTCGCCGAGGACGTCGCGCGGGCCGAGCGCCGCCACTGGGAACAGCACGGCTTCGGTTGGCGGGCGACGGTCGAAAAGGAGACAGGCCGCGGCATCGGCCTCGTCTCGCTGAACTACGCGGGCGAGGGGACCGCAGGGCTCGACCCCGGCGAGCGCGAGATCGGCTGGTGGCTCGAGCCGGACGCATGGGGGAGGGGCCTCGGCACCGAGGGCTCGGCGGCGCTCCGCGACGAGGCCTTCGACCTGCTCGGCATGCCGGGCATCATCGCCCGGATCCAGCCGCCCAACGAGGGCTCCCGCGGCGTCGCCCGCAAGATCGGCATGGAGCTGGACTTCGAGACGACCGGCCGCAGCGGCGAGCGCCTGGTCGTCTACCGAATGGACAGGCCCTAACGCCGAGTGCGTTCGCACTTTCCCGCGCATACCGCGGGTTTCTGCGAACTCACCCGTGGAAGCTGACGCGCGGAGCCGAAAAGGACGCGGCCGCCTCGTCCACGACCCGGGCAGGCTGTGGCCGTGGCCGAGACGGCCGGGAGTGCGGGAAGAGGCACAGAGGCGCGCGGAAAGTCACGACTCCACAGCGCTCCCGCGACGACTGATCACTTAGGCCCCCTCTGGTGGGCACAAGTGATCAGTCGTCCTCCTGCCTGATGTGGACCTGTGACGTTCTCGGCGAAACCCTCGCGTCCCGGGCGTCTCGCGGCGGCCACAGCCTGCCCGGGCCGCCGCGAGACTCCCGGGACGCAACTCGGACGGCCGGAGCCGCCGCGAAGACCGAAGGCCAGGCCCTAGAGCCCGTCGTGGACGCCGCCCATTTCGGTAAAGACGGCGCCGGCGCCGCCCTCGGAGTGGATCTCGTCGGCGATCACGTGGGAGACGGCGTTGACCAGGGCCAGGTGGGTGAACGCCTGGGGGAAGTTGCCGAGGTGGCGGCCGGTGTGGGGGTCCATCTCCTCGGCGTATAGGTCGAGCCCGCCCGACGCCGCCAGCAGCCGTTCGCAGAGCGCCCGCGCCTCCTCGCGCTCGCCGATCTCCGACAGCGCCGAGACCAGCCAGAACGAGCAGATCAGGAAGGAGCCCTCGACGCCGGTCAGCCCGTCGTCGACTTCCTCCGTCTTGTAGCGGAGCACCAGCCCGTCCTCGGTCAGGTCCTCGGCGATCGCCTTCACCGTGGCGACGATCCGCGGGTCGTCCCCGGGGAGGAAGCGGTAGAGCGGCAACAGCAGCAGCGAGGCGTCGAGCGCGTCGGTGTCGTAGTGCTGGCGGAAGATCCCGTCGCGGCAGCCCCTCTCGCAGATCTCCGCGTGGAACTGGTCGGCCTTCGCTTGCCAGCGGTCGGCGAAGTCATCGTTGCCCGCCTCGCGCGCCATCCGCGAGCCGCGGTCGGCCGCCACCCACATGCTCACCTTCGAGGAGACGTAGTGCTGCGGCGCGCCGCGCGACTCCCAGATCCCCTGGTCGGGCAGCGTGAAGCACTCGATCGCTTTCTCGACCTGGTGGCGGATCAGTTCGCGGTCGGCTTCCGAGCCGCTCCCGGCGAGCGCTTTTTCGTGCAGGTAGACGGAGTCGATCAGCGCGCCCCAGACGTCGTTCTGGCGCTGCTCGTAGGCCTCGTTGCCGATCCGAACCGGCCGCGCCCCCTCGTAGCCGGAGAGGTGGTCGAGGGTCGACTCGGTCAGCTCCCGCTCGTGCCCGATCCCGTACATGATCTGCAGTTCGGGATGGTCCCGGCAAACCGTGAGGATGAAGCGCATGAAGTCACGCGCCTCCTGGTCGAAGCCGAGCGTGTGCAGCGCCCAGAGGCTGAAGGTCGAGTCGCGGATCCAGCTGTAGCGGTAGTCCCAGTTGCGTTCGCCGCCCGGCGTCTCTGGCAGCGAGGTGGTCGGCGCGGCGATGATCGCCCCGGTCGGGTTGTAGGTCAGTCCCTTCAGCACCAGCGCCGAGCGCTGCAGGTGGATCCGCCAGGGGTGGTCGGGGAATTCGCCGTGGCGCAGCCAGAGGCGCCAGAAGTCGTCGGTCAGGTCGAGCCGCTCCTGCGCCTCGGGAGCACTGCGCGGCCCGCGCGCCTCCATCTCACCCCAGTTCAGCGCGCAGTAGGCGCTTTCGCCGTCGTGCAGGGTCTTCGTCCCGCGCAGGGTGTCGCCCTCGACGGTCATCGCCAGGTCGCTGCGCATCTCGATCTCGGTTCCTTCCGGGCCGGTCGCGATCGCCGCGCCGCCCGCCGGGTCGTCCCAGACCGCGTCGCCGCGCCCATAGTCGAAGCGCGGCCGGCACTCCATCTCGATGTCGACTTCGCCGTCGATGCAGGTGACGGTCCGCAGCAGCGACTGGTCGGACTGGTGGGAGACGATCGGCGTGCCGGAGCTCGGCGTCCAGGCGGCGATCGAGAGCGCGTCGTGGACGAGCAGCCAGCCGGTGTCGGTGACCCAGGTGGTCTCGATCACCAGGGTGCCGGGAATGTAGCGGCGGCTGATCGGGACGATCACGCCTTTCGGGCGCAGGGAGAAGTGGCCCGCGTCGCGGTCGAGCATCGCGCCGAAGACACTCGGCGAGTCGAAGCGCGGGATGCAGAGCCACTCGACCGTCCCCGCATAAGAGAGCAGCGCCGAGGTGTGGCAGTCGGAGAGGAATCCGTACCCCGCGATCGGCGGGAACTTCTCGGTCGCTCCCGGTCCCGCGGCGGGGGCGGTGTGGGGGTGGGGGAGGCTGCTCGGCATCGCGGCAAGCTAGCAAGGCTCGGGAGCCGGCCGTCGCCGCGGGACGCGGCGATTCCCGCAGATACCCTGGGGCGACGATGCAACTCGTCCCCGTTGTCCACTCGTGAGCCGCCCGGGCGCCCTCGGCGCGCTGGTCTTCGTCGTCGGCGGCGCGAGCCTCGGCGTCGAGATCGCCGCCGCCCGCCTGCTCGCTCCCTACTTCGGGGCCTCGACGATCGTCTGGGCGAACACGATCGGCATCGTCCTCGTCGCTCTCTCGGTCGGGTATTGGATCGGTGGGCGGGTCGCCGATCGCCACCCCGAGCCCCGTGGCCTCGGCGTCCTCGTCCTCCTCGCCGCGATTCTGATCGCGGTCGTCCCGTTCGCGGCGCGGCCCTTCCTCGGCTTCTCGGTCGACGCCTTCGACTCGCTTTCGATCGCGACCTTCGCCGGCTCGCTCTTCGGCGTCCTGATCCTGGTCGCGGTGCCGGTGGCATTGCTCGGTGCGGTCTCGCCGTGGGCGGCGCGGCTGGCGGTCGGCGAGGGGAGCCGCGGTGCGGGCGAGGCAGTCGGCCGCCTCTACGCGACCTCGACCGCCGGCTCGTTGGTCGGGACGATGGTCTCGGCACTGATCGCGATCCCGCTGCTCGGCACCCAGCGCACCTTCATCGCCTTCGCCCTGGCGCTCGCCCTGGCCGGGGTGCTCGTCGTCGGGCGCCGCGCCCTGCCGATCGCCGCGGCGCTGGCGCTGGCATTGGCGCTCCCGCCCGGGTCGATCCGCGACGGCGACGACCGCGTCCTCTACGAGGGGGAGACCGTCCAGCAGTACGTGCGGATCGTCGAACGCGAGGATGGCAGCCGGGCGATGGAGCTGAACGAGGGGCAGGCGGTCCACTCGCTCTGGCGCCCGGGCACCTACCTGACCGACGATTATTGGGATGGTCTGCTGGTGCTGCCCGCGGTCGGCGGCCGGGTCGAGCCGCGGCGGATCGCGATCCTCGGTAATGCCGGCGGCACGACGGCGCGCGCCTACGGCCACTACTTCCCCCGCACCGAGGTCGACGCGGTCGAGATCGACGGTGAGCTCACCGAGCTGGGACGGCGCTACCTCGACCTGCGCAATCCGCGGATGGAGGTCTTCGCCGAAGACGCGCGGCCTTGGCTCGAGGACGCCCGTGGCGGCTACGACGCGATCATCGTCGACGCCTACCGCCAGCCCTACATCCCGTTCTACCTGACCACCGCCGAGTTCTTCGCGCTGGCGGCGGAGCGACTCGCGCCGGGCGGCGTCGTGATCGTCAACGTCGGCCACCCGGAGGCCTCCGACGCGCTCGAGGAGGTGCTCGGGGCGACGATGGCCTCCGCCTTCCCGCGCGTCCTCCGCGACCCGATCGCCGCGGTCAACACCCTGCTCGTCGGCGGTGGTGCCGAGATCTCGGCGGCGAGCCTGGAGGCGACCGCGACCGCCTTCCCGGCGGAGCTGCGTCGGCCCGCGCTCGAGTCCTCGGCGCGCCTGCGCCCGCGCCTGCCCGGCGGCGAGGTCTACACCGATGACCACGCCCCGGTCGAGTGGCTGATCGACGGCTCGCTGCTGGAGTACGCCGGTGGTTGAGCTCCGGCCGGTCGACCGCTTCCGTGCCTGGCTCGTCACCGGTGCGCCCGGGCGAGGGGTCGCTTTCGTCATCGACTTCACGGTCGCGGCGCGGACGATGTGGCGCGCGCGGCGCGGCTGACCCGGGTCCCGCAGAAAGCCGCTCGCAGCGCGCTCCCGCTAGGGTCAGCCGACGATGCAGACGACTCTGAAAGAGCTTCCCGATTCACGTGTCGAGGTCCAGGCGGAGGTAGAGCCGAAGGACGTCGAGCGCGCCGCCAATCGCACCGCCCGCGCGATGGCGCGCGAACTCCGCCTCCCCGGCTTCCGCAAAGGCAAAGCGCCGCCGAACCTGGTGATCCAGCGGATGGGCTTCCCCGTCGTCCTCTCCGAAGCGATCCGCGACGCGCTGCCCGAGTGGTACGAAGCGGCGCTGCTCGACGCCGGCGTGACGCCGATCGGCGAACCGGAGATCGACATCGTCGACACCCCCGACGTGCAGGGTGAGCCACTGACCTTCAAGTTCGAGGTCGGAGTGCGGCCGAAGGCCGAGCTCGGCGAGTACAAAGGGCTCGAGGTCGGGCGCGACGACAAAGAGGTCGACGAGGAGGTCATCGACACCGAGGTCGACCGCATCCGCGAGGGCTTCGCGAGCCTCGAGCCGGTCGAGCGCGCCGCCAAAGACGGCGACTCGGTGCTGATCGACTTCGAGGGCTTCGTCGACGACCAGCCCTTCCAGGGCGGCAAGTCCGACGACTACCTGCTGGCCCTCGGCTCCAATCAGTTGATCGGGGACTTCGAGGACCAGCTGGTCGGCGCCAAACCGGGCGACGAGGTCGACGTCAACGTCACCTTCCCGGAGGAGTACCCGGGCGAACCGAAACTGGCGGGCAAACCGGCGCTCTTCAAAGTGAAGGTCAAGGAGGTGCGGGAGAAAATCCTCCCGGAGCTCGATGATGACTTCGCCTCCGACGCGTCCGAGTTCGAGACGCTCGAGGAGCTGCGCGGCGACATCCGCGAGAAAGTCGGCAAAGCGCTGAACAGCCGCTCGGAGGAAGACTTCCGGATCGCCGCGGTCGACGCCGCCGTCGCCAACGCCACCGTGGACGTGCCCGACGCGATCGTCACCGCGCGGGCGGCCGAACGCTGGGAGCGGATGGAACGGCAGCTCGCCGGGCAGGGGATGGACCCCAACATGTTCCTCCAGATGCAGGGAAAAACCCGCGACGAGCTGATCGAGGAATCGAAGCCCGACGCGGCGAAAGAGCTCGCCCGCGAGGCAGTGGTGACGGCGATCGCCGAGGCCGAGGACATCGAGATCTCCGACGAGGAAATGATCGAGTCGCTCGCCCACACCGCCGAACACGAACGGACGACGCCGGAGAAACTGCTGGAGCG
>JAOPZF010000140.1 GCA_025964255.1 Solirubrobacterales bacterium
GCGGTCAGGACCACCCACGCCGTCGGATCCGTGGCGAAGAACGGACCCGCCGCCCCCAGGGTGGAGAGGGGGCGGCGGGCCGTCGTCGAGGGGACTACTTCCCGCCGACGATGTCTTCCGCGACGTACGCGGCGACGTTGCTGATTTCTTCGCTGCTCAGCTGGCCCTTGAAGGCGGGCATACCGCCGCCGCCGTCGGTCACCTGTTTTTCGGCTCCGGCCTGCGTTTTGGCCAGAGGCATGGTCCGGAGGTCCGGACCGCCGTTGCCGCCGTGACCGGTGGCGCCGTGGCAGACGGAGCATTCTTCGGAGAACACTTCTTTGCCTGCCGCCGCGTCGGCGGTTGCACCGCCGCCACCACCGGCTTCAGCCGACGGTTCTTCGCCCGATTCTTCGGCGGCGCCTTCGGCCGCTTTTTCGGCGTTTTCGCCACCTTCGCCTGCCCCGCCGGCTTCTTCATCGCCGGCGTGGAGCGTGCCTTCGGCTTTCTTTTCGGTGCCTGCCTCCGGGCCCATCGTGCCTTTCAGCGAGAAGACCCAGAAATTTTCACCGTGCGAGGACGCCGCCAGCGAGTTGCCACCGGCGTAAATCGCGATTTTCTCTTCGCCTTCGTCTTCGAACGGGGTCACCGTCGTGTTGGCGCCGGCCCCGGTCTGGAAGCTCCAGAGCTTTTCGCCGTTTTCGACGTTGAACGCCTGCAGTTCGCCGTTGTTCTGGCCGACGAAGACGAGCCCACCGGCGGTGGACACGGCACCCGAATAACAAGATTCGGGGAATTTGTCCTGCCAGGCGATTTTGCCCGTCGACATGTCGTACGCCGTCAGGAAGCCCGGCGCGGCGAACCCACGGAAGGCGGTGAGTTCGCCACCCTCGTAGGTTTCCCCCGCGTTGTACGCCGTCTTGTTGGTTTCGGCGGTCACGCCGAGCGCGCCTTCGAGCGAGCAGACGAAGTACATGTTTTCTTTCGGGTCATACGAGGACGGCGGCCAGTTGTCGCCACCGCTCGCCGAGTTCGGCGTCAGGTTGACCGTGTTCGGGTCGGTCGACATCGGCTGGAAGATCTTCGAGGCGACGATCTTCGGTTTGGGCTTGTCGCCCGCCGTCGCTTCTTCGGCGACCTTCACCGCTTCCTGGCTGGTCTGGATCGGGCTGAACGGTTCCATCGACGGCTCGGGCTGAGTCGGCGAGGTTTTCTGGGACGCGTCCTGCGGGACCTTGACCTCGGGGATCGGATAGATCGGCTTACCGGTGTTGCGATCGAGCAGATAGACCCAACCGGTCTTCTCCGGCTCGCCCACGGCTTCGACTTTCTTGCCGTTCATTTCGCCTTCCATCAGGACGGTCGGCGACGGAGCATCGAAATCCCAGAGGTCGTGGTGGACCATCTGGTAGCCCCATTTGATCTTGCCGGTTTCGGCGTCCATCGCGACGATCGACGCGGACCACTCGTTGTCGCCGGCGCGTTCGGCGCCGTTCCAATCAGGGGCCGCGTTGGAGGTCGAGAAGAACAGCGTGCCGGTCTTCGGGTCGACGGTCGGCGTGTTCCAGATGCCGGCGCCGCCGTGGGTCCAGGCCTTGTTGTCGGAGGGCCACGTGTTGTGTCCCTTTTCGCCAGGGCCAGGGATCGTGTAGCTCTGCCAGAGGATCTTGCCGGTTTTGGCGTCGAGCGCGGACAGGCGCCCGCGGATCCCGTACTCGCCGCCGGAACCGCCGACGTAGAGCTTGCCGTTGTAGAGCAGCGGCGCGGAGGTGATCGTGAAGCCCTGCCCCGGCTTGACCACCGGCGTCGACCAGTCGACCTTGCCGGTCTGCTGGTCGAGCGCGACCTGGTCACCGTTCAACTGCGAGACGTAGACCATGCCGTCGCCGAGCGCGACGCCGCGGTTGTCCCACCCACAGCAGACGACTTCGCCGAGCGGATCCGGCGGCAGCTTCGGGGTGTATTCCCAGAGGATTTCGCCGGTTCCGGCGTCCAGCGCGAAGACGTCGTCGGCACCGTCGGAGGCGTAGATCGTGCCTTCGTACTCGAGCGCCTGGCCCTCGGCGGAGAACTTCGCCGCGGTGGCTTCTTTGCCAATTTTGGAGAGCCAGTCGCCTTTCAGTTCTTTGACGTTTTCGGTGTTGATTTCGTCAAGACTGGAGAAGCGGTCGTTGGTGACGTTGCCGCCGTTGGTGATCCAGTTCGCGCCCGCTTCTTCGTTCAGTTCGTCGGACGTGAATTCCGGTGCGGCAGCGATGCCGCCTTCTTCTTCGACTTCGGCGGTTTCCGCTTCCGCCGGTTCTGGTTCTTCAGCCGTCGAGGTCGAACTCGTCGTCGTGGTTCCACCGCTTCCACCGCAACCCGCGATGACCGCGGCTCCCAGTAAGGCGAGGAGAGAAACGAGGACCAACCCTCTACGCCACCCTTTGCCCGTCAAAATTTCCTCCTACTGCTCGAGACGTTATTGCTACGACGACTCTCAGGTGAGCCTCCGTCTCAGCCACAATATAGGTCGCGCATCCGGAATAAAGGACGGGTAAAGGCGGCTAGCGGAAAAGAGGGGGACCGGGAGGCTCGCGGGGCCCCCCGCCGATCAGGAGCGGATGAGCGCGGCGACGGCCTCGAAGGACTCGTCGATCAGGGCGATCAAGTCGCCGCCGTCGGAGGCGCCCCACCGCGTCGTCGCCGCGTCGAAGGCCCCTAGCGCGGCAGCGACCACGCCTTCGACCTTCATCGATTCGGCGTCGTCTCCCATCCGCGATGCCAGCGCCCCGCAGATGGCGGGAGACCAGTCGGCGTGCACCTCGAGGCGCCGCGCCCGAAGCGAGGGGTTCTCGAGGATCAGGCGCGACCGGGCGAGCGCCCGCTCGGGATCTTCGAGGTACCGGTCGGTGGAGGCCTTGAAGGCCGACTGCAGCGCCGTCCAATGGTCCTCCTCCGGCGGCCGCTCGGCCAATGTCGCTGCGATCACCGCGCCGGTGGCTTCCTGCCGGGCGAAGACTGCCTCCTCCTTGGAGGAGAAGAGCCGGAAGAAGCTCGCCCGCGAGATTCCGGCGGCGTCGGCCGCTTCCCCCGCGGTCGTCGCCTCGAATCCCTTTTCGGCGAAGAGGTCGAGGGCGATCATGCCGACTTCGATCCGCGTGCCCTCCCGCACCCGCGCGCGCAGGTCCTCGGGTTTTCCCGCCGTGCCGTCCATCTGGGGAATTTAGCCGCTGGGACGCGGATGGATCCTCCGCCCCGCCGGCCCCGCGCTGAACTCGCCGAATCGCGCCTCCGTAGTCCGCGCAGACAACCAAGGAGGTTGCGAAATGAAAAGAAAAAGAACCACCTATGCGTTCGCGCTGCTTGCGGTGGTCGGCGCGTTGGTGATCGCCGGCTGCGGGGGCGGCGGCTCGAGCAGTTCGAGCTCAGGGTCCTCCGGCAGCGGAGGCAGCACCAACCTCACCAACGCCGGCGGTGGCACCGTCGCAGGGGCGGAAGTTTCCGGCCTCGGCACCGTGCTCGTCGACTCCGAAGGCATGACCCTCTACGAGTTCACCGAAGACGAAGGCATGACCTCCGTCTGTTACGGCGAATGCGAAGCGGCCTGGCCACCGGTCGTCGCTTCGGGCAAGCCGACCGCGGGCGAAGGCGCGATGTCCGCCGATCTCGGTACGACCAAGCGCAAAGACGGCACCGAGCAGGTCACCTACAAAGGCCACCCGCTCTACACCTTCGTCGGCGACAAAGCGCCGGGCGAAGCGAACGGCAACGAAAGCGAAGGCACCTGGTTCGCCCTCGACGAAGCGGGCTCGGCCATCAAAGGCACGGCGAGCGCCGAATCCGAACCGGAAGAAAGCTCCGGTGCCGGAGGCAGCGGCTACTGAGGCCACGCCTTTTCGGACTGCTGCCGGCGGCGGGACTCTTGGTCCTTGCCGCCGACTGCGGATGAAGCGAGCCCCGGCCCACCCGGGGCTCGCTTCCGTCGCCTAGGAGTGTTGGCCGAGCTCGATCTCCGCGAAGGTCGCGGTGCCGGTGCCGAGGCGCAACTCGGCCTCGCCCACGAAGGCGCCGGGGACCAGCGCGGCGGTCGTGCAGGACGGCGTTTCGCCGACTTCGGGGCTTTCGCCTTCGACGCTCGGGTCGCCCGAGCCAGAGCCCGAGTTGCCACCGTTGTCATCGCCAGGCTCGTTGCCATGGCCGCCGTTGTCGTCACCCGGCTCATTGCCGCGGCCGCCGTTGTCGTTGCCGCCGCCGTGGTCGCGCCGGTCGGCGCGGCGATCGTCGGTGCCTTCGCAGCGGATGCGAGTTTCCGGGGTGACCAGGCCGCTCGCCGTTTCGCCGCCGGTCAAGGCGATCGTCAGCCTGCCCGTCGCCTGGTCGAACGACGAGATCGTCCCGGCTTCTTCGATCTCGCGGAGGTGGTGGTGATGGCGGCCGTGGTGCCCGTGGTCCCCGTGGTCGTCGCCGCCTCGATCCTTCGCCGTGGCGACGCCTGACAGCGCCAGCAGGGCGACCGCGCCGAGCGCCAAGGCGAGCAGCCCCGCGATCCGCGGCGTGCGCAAGTTCATGATCCTCATCGGTTTCTCCTCTTGTCTGGGGTTTGGACTTCACGTCCTCAACCCGAGGCGAGAGCGAAGATCACGGATGAATTGCGGAATCTCCTGAAGGGCCCGGCCCGCCCGATGAATCGCCGCCGCCGCCGGAGCCCGACGAGTCGTCGACGACCTCAGGAGTTTCGGTCGACGAGGTCGAAGAGCCGCCCGGAGAGCCGGAGGTCGGGGCGGCGAGCGAGTCGTCGGATTCGGAGGAAGAGCCCGACGAACCGGAGGACGGGCCAGAGCCGCCGGAGGACGCCGAGGACGGGCCCGGCCCGCCGGAGGACGATTCCTGGACCGACACGGATGCGGCGGTTTCGACCTGGGTCGATCCGTCGTCGTCGGAACCGTGACCGCCGCCCGACGAGCGCGAGCCGCCGCCCGACCCCGAACCGCTTCCCCGGTCGCCACCACCCGACGTCAAATCGTCGCCACCACCGGAGCCCTCGCGGCCACTCGAACCGCGGGACGTCCCGTCCTCCCTCCCGCCTCGGTCGCCGGAGTGGGAGCCGGAATCGCCGGAGGAATCTCTGCCGTCGGAGCCCGGACCAGGGCCGCGGCGGCTCCGACCCACGTCTTCGTCGTCATGCCCACCGTCCTCGCCCGAGTGCGACTCGTCGCCGCCGACCGTCGACCCCCGTCGATCGTCCTCGTGGCCGCCATGGTCGCGCCGCCGGTACTCCCCACCGCGTCGATCGTGGCCGTCCTCGCCACCTCGGCCGCGGGACCGGTCGCCGCCGCGGGAGTCGTCGGCCACGTCTCGCGCCGCCGCGCCGCCGTGCGTTCGCAGTTCTCCGTAGTTGTTACGGCTAACCGCGAACGGTTGCCGGGGGGCGACGTGGGCCGCGTCGACGGCGACGGTCCCTGGTCGCTGGGAAGCGCCCTGGCCGGCGCCGCCGTGGTCGATCGCCACGCCGGCGCCGAGCGAACCGGCGACGACCACCGTCGCCAGCCCGATCTTCAGCGCCCCGGCACCGCCTGCCCCGATCGCCGTCGCACCGGCGCCGGCCAGTGCGCCCGTGCCGACGCCCGCTTCCGTCGTGGCGGCTCCCTCCAGCAAAGATCGCAACCACGGCAGTGGCAGCAGCGCACCGAAGCCTGACCGCACCGCCGCGCGGCCGCGGGCGATCGCCTGGCGCGCCGCGCCCTTGCTGATGCCGAGGGCGGCGCCGATCTCGTCGTGGCCCATCCCGTCGAGCTCGCGCATCAAGAGGGCCGCGCGCTGGTTCTCCGGCAGCGCCCGCAAGTGCTCGACCAGCTCGGCCACCTCCGCGCGCGCCTCCGCCTCGGCGGCGGCCGAACGGGCGCCGGAGACCAGGTCGTCGGCCAGCTCCGCCGCCGCGGGCGGCCGGTCGCGGAGATCGTTCAGCGCCGTGTTGCGGACGATCCGGTAGAGCCAGGGGCGAAGCTCGATCTCGGCGTCGCCGCGGCGCAGCGCCTCGAGCGCCTTGCGGAACGAGTCCTGGGTGACGTCCTCGTGGCGGCCGCCGACGATCGACGCGGCGAACCTGCCGAGCGGGCGGCGGTAGCGGCGCACGATCTCCTCGAAGGCGCCCTCGTAGCCTTCGCGGACGAGCCGGACCAGGCGCCGGTCCGACTGGGCGCGGAGCGCCGGGCCGAGGACGAGGCGGGTGGACAGGCCACCCGCGCGCGGGGGGATTGCGTCGGTTCCCACGGCAGGGATACCGACGCGACCCGCAAAAGGTTCAGCCCGGCGTCAGCGCGAGGGCTTCGGCGTGGGCACGGTGGCGGCGTGCCAGACGCCGACATCCTTCAGCCCTTCGCCCTTCACCTCGCCCGCCTTCTTGTCGGAGGCGAAGGTGTAGAGCGGCAGCCCGCGGTAGGTCACCTGCACGGTCCCTTCGGGGCGGCTCACCGTTCCCAGCTTTACCGGGCCCTGCGGCTTGACCCCCGCCGCGACCGTCAGCGGATGCCAGATCCCGGTGCAGCCGCTTTCGGCGGTGCAGACGAACTTGCCGTGCTTCTCGACGCTCAGCGTGTAGAGGGTTCGGCCGGCGGTTGTCGCCAGGAGCGTCCGCCCTTTGACGCTGCGCGTCTTGACGACCCGCTTCGGGCCGCTGCCGCCGACCGTGGTCGGGGGCGACGTCGTCGGCGCAGTGGGCGCCATCGGCATCGTCGGCGTGGTCGGCGCGGTTCCGGCGCCGGCGATCGTGAAGGTCTGGTCGGCGCTGAACCCCGTCCCTTCGACCGAGTTGGTCGAGACCAGGCGCCAGTGGTAGGTCGTGCCCGACATCAGCCCGGTTATCTGCTCCGACACGGAGGAGGAGAGGCTGGTGCTCGCTTCGGCGTCCGGCACCGGCACGCTGGTCCCGTATGCGGGGCTGGGGCCGTATTCGAAGTGGTAGGTCGTCGTCCCGCCGTAGTCGTAGACGTTGCCCTTCAGTTCGAAGCCGGTCGCGGTCTGCACCGCCGGCGTGGCGCTCGGCGGGTAATAGACGATCGCCGCACCGGCAGTGGCCGGCAGCGACGCGATCGCGCCGACGGCGGCAACGACGCCGAGGAGGCCGGCGAGGCGACGCCCCCGGCTATGCCCGAGAAGCCACCCGCACCGTCCACTCTTCGAAAATCCCATCTCGCCCCTCCCCGTCGCCGACTGCCGATTCGTCGGATGCGGCCGGTCATACGGGGAGGGGCGAGGATGGGTTCACTTCATCTTGAATTCGACCTCGTAGACGGAGTGCCCGTCGATCAGTCGGCCTTTCAGTTCGCCCTGTCCGCCGGTGCCTTCGAGGCGTCCCACCGGTGGGCTGGTCGGCCCGCCGTCATGGACCAGGGCGACGCGTTTGTCGCCGGCCCAGGCGAGTTTCGTCAGGGTGAAGTGGCGGCTCGAGCCGCCGGTTTCGACCGTCACTTCGGCGGTCGCCGGTTTGCCAGAGCCCTTGACCGTCATCGAGCCACCGCTGATGACCGCGCCTTTGGTCCCGAGGCCCTGGGCGACGCCGATCACCGCACCGAGCGTGCCCGCCTTTTCGGTCGGGTTGGCAGCGGCGTTGGTGAGTTCGTATTCGCCGTCGTATTCGGAGGCTTCCCCGCCCCACCCCGGGTTGTTCGGTTCGGATTCGGGGAGCTGCTTCGCCGCCGGCGGGTGACCGCCGGTCGATTCGTTCCCGCCGAGGATGCGGAATTCGACCGGCCAGGGGCCGCCGCCGTGGATGCGGATCTGGCCTTTGACCTTGTCGCCTTCGATCTTGAACATCTGCAGTTCGCCGTCTTCGGTCACCTGGCCGTAGGAGGCGGAGGCGCCGACTTTCAGCGCCGGGGCTTTCAGCCCTTTGCCGCCCGGCAGTTCGGTGAACGGGTAGAAGGTGAACAGCGAGGTTTCGATCGCTCCGTCGGGACTGTAGGAGTAGA
>JAOPZF010000160.1 GCA_025964255.1 Solirubrobacterales bacterium
CGGCCCGGCGTGCCGCGGCGGAACCGATGTCGGTGCTGCCGGTGTCGCGGGTGGGGACGCTCGGGAGCTCACCGCTCCTTGGCGCGGGTGCGGCGTCGACGAGCGCGGGCCCGGCGACCTCGGCGTCCCCGGCGCTGACGGGGCCCGTCGAAGGCGTCGACACCGGCGTCTCGACCGAATTCCCGAACCGCGCCAACGGCACCGTCTACGGCGTCTACAGAATCGACGGACACGCCGAGGCATACCAGTGCTCGGGGAGCGTGATCGACTCGCCGGCGGGGGACGTCGTGCTCACCGCCGGCCATTGCGTGATCGACCCCGAAACGGGCGCCATCGCCGAATCGGTGATCTTCGACCCGGGCTACCGGGAAACGGTCAAACCGTACGGCGACTTCGCCGCGAGCAGTTTCGTGACGACGCCCGAATGGTCGAGCACCGCCGGAACTCCCGATCCCTACGAGGCGGGCGACCTGGCCCTCCTGGTGCTCGCCCCGAACACGAAAACCGGCGAGAGCGTCGAGGCGACTGTCGGCGCCCTCCGGGTCACTTTCGAACAGCCGCGCGAACAGACCTACACGCAGTGGGGCTATCCCGGCGAATCGCCCTACAACGGCGAAATTCTCTACTCGCACACGACGCCCTACGCGGGCGTCGACCCCGCTTATCCGGCGGCGGTGAGGCCGATCAAGATCGCCAGCGACTTCACCGCGGGCGCCAGCGGCGGCCCCTGGACGGTCGGCCCGGCGAGAGCCCCGACGGTCCTCTCGCTCACCGACTACTACTACGAAGGCGACCCGCGCCACCTCTACGGGGCGTACTTCGGCAGCGCCGCCCGGAAGGTGTACGAAACGGCCACGGGGATCGTCGTGCCGCCGGTGACGACGGCCGCGCCGACGGAACCCACGGTCACCGCCTCGGCGACGCCGGCCCCGACGCCCGCGGTCTCGCCCCCTGCGCCGGCTTCGTCCCCAGCCACCGGCAGCGTGCGCATCGTCGCCGCCCACGCTCGCTCCACCCATGGCGAGGCGACGGTGGTCGTCCACCTCGGCGGCCCGGGGACGCTGTGGCTGAGCGGCCCGGCGCTGCGCCCCGTCTCCACCGTCGCCGAAGTCGCCGGCAACTATCGGCTGGCGGTCCGCGTCAAGGCGGGCGGCGCGGCGGCGCGCGCTCTGCGCCGGCGGGGCAGCGCCACGGTCGGCGTCTGGGTCCGCTTCACCAGCCCGCTCGGCGTCCGCCACGCCTCGCGCCTGGTCCGCCTTTTTACGCGACCGAATTAGCTCAAACGCTCAGGCAGGATTTACGTCATGATCGTCGAGCGGACGGACTTTCATCCGCCCTGCCGTTACGGTCGCGCGACCCCGGGAGAACAGGGGCAGTCCGGAACGGATCCGGGCGACTTTCAAGAAGCGACACTGCGGGATCTCCCTCACGGGAGGTCCCGCTTTTCACCGCGCGCGTGTGCGCGGTGCTCAGGCCGCGGGGACGATTTCGACCTGGGAGGAGAGGTCGCCGTCGTTCCAGGCGTGGAGGGCGAAGCCGGGGGCGCCGGCGTACATCTCGACCTGCTCGGTGTCGAAGTTGGGGCGCGCCTGGAGGTAGGTGCTCGGGCCGGAGAGGACGGGGCGGCCGGCGAGGGTGGCGGTGGCGACGCGGTGGAGGTGGCCGCCGATGATCAGCCGCACCTGGGGGTGGCGGGCGATCACCTCGGCGAGGGCCCGGTCTTCGGCGGGGATGAGGTTGGCGCCGTCCCAGCCGGGCATCGCGGTCGGCAGCGGCGAGTGGTGCATGGCGACGATCGTCGGCTTGTCGCCGAGGTCGGTAAGGACGCGGTCGAGGCGCTTCAGCTGCGCGAGCGCGAAGCGACCCGGCTCCTCCTCGCCCGGCGCGGTCGAGTCGACCACCACCAAGGCCAGCGGGCCGAGGTCGACCTCGTAGTCGACCGGCGCGTCGCCCTCGCCGGGGAGCGCGAACGCCTCGCGCAGCTTGGCGCGGTCGTCGTGGTTTCCCGGCATCACGTGGACGGGCACGCCGGTGGCGTCGAGCAGCTTGCGGGCGAGCCGGTACTCCTTGCGCTTGCCGTAGTGGGTGAGGTCGCCGGTGACGACGATCGCGTCGAGCGGGTTCGGCAGCCGGGCCAGCCCGGCGATCACGGCTTTGAGCGAGGAGGTCGGGTCGGCCCCGTCCCTGGGCCGCTTGCCGAGGTGGAGGTCCGAGAGCTGGCCGAGGAGGTAGGGACGCGCCAAGTCGCGGACCCTAACGACGCCACCCCCTCGGGGCGTTCGCAGAAACCCGCGGATAGCGCGGGGAAGTGCGAACGCTGGGGTAGGAATCAGAGCTTGCGCACCACTCGCGCCGGGTTGCCGACGGCGAGGACTCCGGCGGAAACGTCCTTGGTCACCACCGAGCCCGCGCCGACCACGCTGTCGTCGCCGATCGTCACGCCGGGCAGGACGATCACGCCGCCGCCGAGCCAGACGTTGTCGCCGATCGTGATCGGCGCGGCGGCCTCGAGCTTGGCCCGGCGCGGCTTCGGCTCGGTCGGGTGGTAGGCGGTCAGGAGCTGCACGTTGGGGCCGAGCTGGCAGTCGTCGCCGATCACGATCGGCGCCACGTCGAGCGCGACGAGGCCGAAGTTGACGAAGGTCCGCGCGCCGATCGACAGGTGCTCGCCGTAGTCCACATATATGGGGGCGCGCACCGTGGTCTCCGCGCCGACCCCGCCGAGCAGCGTCGCGAGGATCTCCTTCGCCGCCTCGCGGTCACGCGGCGCGAGCGCGTTGTATTCGTCGGCGAGCCGGGTCGCGCGCCGCAGCGCCGCCGCCAGCTCCGGGTCGTCGGCGAGGTAGAGGTCACCGGCGAGCATCCGCTCGCGGTTGGTCCGCGGATCATCCATTTCGCCGAGCCTATGATCAGCGGCCATGATCGATCCCTTCGTCTCCATCGAGACCTTGCGCGAGAACCTCGACGATGTCGTCATCGCCGACTGCCGCTGGTACCTCGACGGGCGCTCTGGCCGCGCCGCCTATGACGCGGGGCACATCCCCGGGGCCGTCTTCGTCGACCTCGATACCGCGCTCACCCGGCACGCCGACGCGGCCGCTGTGGGTCGCCACCCGCTCGCCGATCCCTTCGACTTCGCCGCCGCCATGGGCGCGCTCGGGATCGGCGACGACGACATCGTGGTCGCCTACGACGACGCGGGCGGGGTGATCGCGGCCCGGCTCGTCTGGATGCTGCGGGTGACCGGCCACCAGGCGGCGTTGCTCGACGGCGGGCTCGACGCCTGGGACGGGGAGCTCGCCACGGCGCCCGCGGTCCGTGCGCCGGCCGCCTTCACCGCCCGCGAGTGGCCCGCCGACCGGCTCGCGACGATCGAGGAGGCCGCGGCAGCCGCGACCGGCGCCGTCGTCATCGACGCCCGACCGCGCGAGCGCTACCTCGGCGAGCCTGACGGCGTCGACCCGCGGGCCGGCCACATCCCCGGCGCCCGCTCGATCCCCTGCCGCGAGAACGTCGACGAGGCCGGCAAGGTCCTCCCAGCCGAGGAGCTGCGCGCGCGCTTCGGCGTCGACGACGCGGCCGAGGTCATCTCCTACTGCGGCTCCGGCGTCACCGCCTGCCACAACCTGCTGGCGATGGAGCAGGCCGGGCTCGGCCGCGGTCGGCTCTTCCCCGGCTCCTGGTCGCAGTGGAGCCGCGACCCCGCCCGTCCGGCGGAGACGGCGCCCGCCGGTACGCCGTAGCGGCAGAGGCGGTCACGACCACCTCGCCCGGGTAATAGGTTCTAGAGACCGCAAACTTCGACTCGCGAGGGAAGCCAGAATGAGCGATTACGCCGTAGTCAACCCGGCCACCGGGGAGACGATCAAGGAGTACCCGACGATCACCGACGACGAGCTGCGGGGGGCGATCGAGCGAGCCGACGGGGCGTACAAGACCTGGACTGCCTCGAGCACCGCCGCCGAGCGCGCCGCGATCATCCGCAAGGTCGCCGACCTGCACTCCGAGCGCCGCGAGGAGCTCGCCGGGATCATCGTCGGCGAGATGGGCAAGCCGGTCGAGCAGGCTCTGATGGAGGTCGACTTCGCGGCCGAAATCTACGGTTTCTACGCCGATAACGCGGAGGAACTGATGGCCGACGAGCAGGTAAAGCACTTCGGCGGCGACGGCACCGCGATCGTCCGGCGAAGCGCCTTCGGGACGCTGCTCGGGATCATGCCGTGGAACTTCCCCTACTACCAGGTGGCCCGTTTCGCCGGCCCGAACATCGTGATCGGCAACCCGATCCTGCTGAAGCACGCGCCGCAGTGCCCGGAATCGGCCGAGGCGATCCAGAAGATCTACGACGACGCCGGCGCGCCCGCGGGCGTCTACAACAACATCTACGCGACCAACGACCAGATCGAGTGGGTCATCGGTGACCCGCGCGTGCACGGGGTGTCGGTGACCGGGTCCGAGCGGGCGGGCGCCGCGGTCGCCGAGATCGCCGGCCGCAACCTGAAGAAGGTCGTGCTCGAGATGGGCGGGTCGGACCCGTTCATCGTCCTCGGCACCGACGACATCGGCACGGTCGCCGAGCAGGCCGCCGAAGCGCGCCTCGACAACACCGGCCAGTCGTGCAACGCGGCGAAGCGGTTCATCGTCAAGGACGAGTACTACGACGACTTCCTCGCCAAGTTCAAGGAGCAGGTCGACGGGGCGAAGCCGGGCGACCCGACCTCCGCGGACACCGCCGTCGGCCCGCTCTCCTCGGAGGCCGCCGCCGACCGGCTCGAGGACCAGGTGAACCGGGCGATCGCCGGCGGTGCCGAAGTCGTCACCGGCGGCAAGCGCGACGGCAACTTCTTCGAACCGACGATCCTCGCCGGGATCGAGAAAGGCAGCGAGGCCTCCCAGGAAGAGTTCTTCGGCCCGGTCGCGCAGGTCTACAAGGTTCAGTCCGAGGAGGAGGCGGTGGCGCTCGCCAACGACACTTCGTTCGGGCTCGGCTCCTACCTGATGACGACCGACAAGGAGCAGGCCGACCGCGTCGCCAACCAGATCGAAGCGGGCATGGTCTACATCAACCTGGTCGGCGCCGACAGCCCCGAGCTGCCCTTCGGCGGCTTCAAGCGCTCCGGCTTCGGCCGCGAGCTCGGCAACTTCGGCGCCGACGAGTTCGTCAACAAGAAACTGATCCGCGCCGCCCCGTAGGGCCGGCCGGGACGGGACGTGAGGCGAATTCCGGGTGCTGGAGACCCGGAATTCGCCTCACGTGGATCTGACCGTCAAGCCGCGGTCCCGAGAGGATCGCGGTCGGCGGCCGTCGCGTCGTCGCGGTCGGTCGAGACCGTGAGGTCGTGCCAGCGCTCGTCGGACTCGGCTTGGGCGCGGGCCGCGGCGGTTGCGTAGGCGTAGGCCTCGCTGCCGAGGATGAGGCGGAGCGGCGGTTCGTCCATCGCGGCGACCTCGAGGACGACCTGGGCGACCTTGGCCGGGTCGCCGAGCGCGAGGGTCTCGGCGTTGTGCATCGCGGCCATCTGGCCGACGGTCGGCTGGTAGGGCTCGGAGATCGGCGGCACGCTCATCGACGATCCGGCCCAGTCGGTCTGCATCCCGCCCGGCTCGAGCACCGTCACCTTGATGCCGAGCGGCGCCACCTCGGCGGCGAGGACGCTGGAGAAGCCGCCGACCGCCCACTTCGCCGACTGGTAGGCCGAGGGGCCGGCGGTGGCAAGGCGGCCGCCGATCGAGGACACCTGGATGACGTGGCCGCCGCCCTGCTCGCGCAGGACCGGCAGCGCCGCCTTGGTGACGTTGACGACGCCGAAGAGGTTGGTGTCGATCTGGGCGCGGAAGTCGTCGGCGTCGATGTCCTCGATCGCGGCGAGGTTCGCGTAACCCGCATTGTTGACGACGACGTCGATGCGGCCGAAGCGCTCGCGCCCGGCGGCCATCGCGGTCTCCGCCGCGGCGGGGTCGGTCACATCGAGGGCGAGGGCGAGGACCTGATCGGGGTGAGCGGCGACGAGGTCATCGAGCTGCTCGGGTCGGCGGGCGGTGGCGACCAACTGGTGGCCGGAGTCGAGGACGGCCTCGGCGATCGCGCGGCCGAGGCCGCGGCTCGAGCCGGTGAGGAAGAAGACGGTGGGAGTGGGGGAATCGGCGGGCATCTTGGCTCCTTTGGGAAATAACAAAACGGTGTTGTGTAAATAAGATACCACCGTTGCGTTAGATACAATGGGAGCATGGCAACCGAGCCCTTCCAGCGCGCCCGCCGTCCCGAGCAGAAGGAGCAGCGGCGCGAGGCGATACTCGCCGCGGCCGCCGAGCTGGCCCGGCGCGACGGCGTCCGTGCCGTGTCCCTCTCCGACATCGCCCGCGCCGTCGGCATCCACAAGTCGGCGCTGCTGCGTTACTTCGAGACCCGCGAGCAGATCTTCCTCGAGGTCACCGCCCGCGAATGGCGCGACTGGGAAGGAGAGGTGACGGCAGCGCTCGGTGAGATCGCGCCGGGGGACGCCGAGGCGGTCGCGGCGACGCTGGCGCGCAGCTTCGTCTCCCGACCGCTGCTCTGCGACCTGCTGCCGCACGCGGCGCTGAACCTCGAGCGCCACGCCTCGATCGATGCCGTCCGCGCCTACAAGGAGACCTCGATCGGGGCTGTGGCCGCGGTGGCCGATGCTCTCGCCGATCCGCTGCCGGAACTCGACGACGAAGCGCGCCGAGAGGCCGTCTCCTACATCGCGCTTCTGGCCGGCTCGATGTACCAGATCGCCACCCCGCCGGAGCCCCTCGCCCGCCTGTATGAGGAGGAGCCGCGGCTCGGCCACTTCCTGCTCGATCTCGAGGGTCGTCTCACCCGCGCCGCGACCGTCCTGATCGCCGGCCTCCGCGAAGCTCCGGCGTGAGTCCCTCGCTCATCGGGCTGGCCCGCGCTTGCGCGCGCGCCAGACTTCCTCGCACGGGTACCGGCGCGCCCAGTCGAGGGTGACGTGGGGGTATTTGGTTTCGGTGTCGGCGGGCGGGCGCACTTCGATCAGCTCCTCGACCTGGAGGTCGTTCTCGCCGAGCAGCTCGATCATCTTGCCCGGTGGCAGGTGGAATTCGACCGAGTCCTCGCCGGGCCACTCGACCCGGTGCATGCCGAAGAGCGGGCGCAGGAGCTGGTCACCCGCCGGGATCGTCTCGTCGTCGGGGCCGCAGAGGATCGTGAAGATCGAGTTGACGAGGAAGACGAGCTCGCCGCCGGGGCGCAGCAGGCGCGCCGCCTCGGGGATCCAGGCGTAGGGGTCGCACCAGATGCTCGCCCCGTACTCGGAGATCGCGATGTCGAAGGAGCCGTCGGGGTAGGGCACGTGCTCGGCGTCGCCGTGGAGGAGCGGGAACTCGATCCCGAACTCGCCCTGGAAGGCGCGCGCCGTCTCCAGCTGCTTGGCGGAGTTGTCGATTCCGACCGGACGGGCGCCGCGCCGCGCCAGCCAGGAGGAGACGTAGCCGGTGCCGCAGCCGAGCTCGATCGAGTCGCGCCCGTCGATCTCGCGCGGCAGCATGCCGACTTCAGACTCGGGCACGCGGAAGATCCCCCAGACCGGTTCCTCGCTTTCCCAGTTGAGCCGGCCCGAATCCACGTATTTCTCGGCCAGCCCATCCCAGAAGGCGCGGTTGGTCGCGACGTGCTCGGGCAGCTCGGGCATGCGGCTCAGCCTAAACCGACATCCCACCCGGCGCGCGCCGAAATGAGAGGGGCCGGCCGTCGTCGCGGACGGCCGGCCCCGGCAACCGGGCCGCCATAGGGGCGACCCGTCGTGCGTTCTCTTCAACCCGGTGATCGGCCGATGGGTGCGGGGCTTGAGTCCTGTGGAGCGTTCGGGAAACGCCGTCCATCGATGTTCTAATCAGATTCGGTGAGGCGGCCGGGTGATCCAGGGGAGCCAGCTGACCAATTGAGCCGACGATCGCTGCTCCCTAGTCTCAAGCGCGTCTGCATTTCCCCAGTCGGAAGGAAAATCTTTGAAGCTCGCGATTCACAATCCCTCTTTCACCTATCCGGGCGGCCCGGAGAACATTGCGCCGGTGCTCGCCGCTACCGCTCGCGCCGCCGAGGAGGGTGGCGCCGATCAGTTCACCTTGATGGACCACTGGTTCCAGATCCCGCCGATCGGCGCTCACACCGAACCGATGCTGGAGGGCTACACCGCCCTCGGCTTCGTCGCCGCGCAGACCGAGCGGATGCGCCTCGGCCTGCTCGTCACCGGGGTCACTTATCGGCACCCCGGGCTGCTGGCGAAGATCGTCACCACGCTCGACGTCCTCTCCGGCGGCCGCGCCCAGCTCGGCATCGGCGCCGCCTGGTTCGAGGAGGAGCACGACGCCCTCGGCGTCCCCTACCCGCCGATCGCCGAGCGCTTCGAGCGGCTCGAGGAGGCGATCCAGATCTGCTTCCAGATGTGGAGCGACGACAACGGCCCCTACGAGGGCAAGCACTACAAGCTCGCCGAAACGCTGTGTGTGCCGCAGCCCGTCTCGCAGCCGCGGCCGACGCTGCTGATCGGCGGCTCGGGTGAGAAAAAGACGCTGCGCCTGGTGGCGAAATACGGCGACGCCTGCAACCTGTTCGGCGGCGAGCACGACGTGGTCGCCCACAAACTCGAGGTGCTGAAGGGGCACTGCGAGACCGAGGGCCGCGACTACGACGAGATCGAGAAGACGATCATCTACAGCACCGTCAACCCGGCCGAGGAGCCCGACCAGTTCCTCACCGACATGGAGGCGATGGCGAAGCTCGGGATCCAGAAGGTCTGGGTCTCCAACAACAAGGTCGGCGACGACCCATCGGGGTGGGCGGCCAAGGTGTGCGCCGAAACCGTGACGCGCCTGGACGAGCTGGGCTAAGGCGAGAGGGAGGCGCGGCGCCCGTCGCGGGCGTCGCGCCGCTCAGTCGTCGAGGGTGTCGGCCGCCGCGAGTGCCGCGTCGTCGGCGGCGAAGTCGACGATCGTCTCCTCCGCGGGCGGCGGGTACTCGAGGTGTCAGCGCACCGAGCTCCCGGTGCACTCGCGCCAGTCGGCGTGGACCCAGTCGAGCTCCCCCGCCGCCTTGCGCGCGTCGACCAGCCAGGGCTGGGGGATCTCGCCGGTCAGTCCCATGTCCGGCGGCAACAGGGCTTCGGGGACGCGGACGAGCTCGGCGCTCGCGCCCGCCGCGGCGAGGATCTCCCGGACCCAGAGGCCGACCGTCGGCGAGGCGCTCTCGGCGAGGTTGAAGACGCCGCCCGGCCCGCGCTCGGCGGCGAGCCGCAGCCCGCGAGCGAGCTCCGGCGCGTAGCCGCTCGAGGTGAGGAAGGTGCCGGGGCCGACCGGGATCCGCTCGCGGCCGGCGCGCACCCGGGCGAGCACGAAGTCCTCGCGGCGCTTGTAGTCACGCGGGCCGTAGACGAGCGGCAGCCGGCAGACCGTCGCGCCGCGCTCCAGGTAGAGGCGCTCGACCGCGAGCTTGTCGTAGCTGGCGGCCTCGTAGTCCCAGCCCTGGGAGACGGCCTGCTCCGGCGCGGGGTAGGGACCTTCGCGGAGCGGCGCGTCCTCGGCCAGCGGCACCGCGTCGGGGACGGTCCCGGCATAGATCGAGTCGAAGACGCGGTAGGACTCGATCGTCCAGACGGCGACGAGCTTCACCGCCGGGTCGAGCGTCGTGAGCGCCGCCTCGGCGTCGGCGGCGGTCATCGCGGCGAGGTCGACGGCGGCGTCGGGGGCGAAGCGGGCGATCGCGTCACGCTTGGCGGCAAGGTCCCGCCGTGGGGTGTGGATGTGCTCGACCGTGGGAGGGAGGTCCGGCTCGTGCTCGCCCCGGTGGACGACCCCGACCGTGTGCCCGGCGGCGAGCAGCTCCTCGACCAACGCGAGGCCGATGAACCGGGTTCCGCCGAGGACCAGCACGCGCATCAGGTACCTAGCATACGCAACCAAAGAGTTGCGCGTCACGAGGTAGCCACGGTCGTGCCGTAGCTCGCGCTTGTATACAGGCGCCGGGTGATCGCGATCACGCTGTCGGCGGCGCAAGCAGGGAAGAATGGGGCGGGTGAATCTTCTGCAAGCGCTCGCGGTCCTCGCCGCGGGCTTCACCGCCGGCGGCATCAACGCGATCGTCGGCTCCGGATCGCTGGTCACCTTCCCGGTGCTGCTGGCGGTCGGCTTCAGCTCGGTGACGGCGAACGTCTCCAACTCGGTCGGGCTGGTCTTCGGCAACGTCAGCGCCGCGTTGGGGTACCGCGAGGAGCTCGTCGGGCAGCGCGAGCGCGCCATCCTGGGCGGGATCGGGACGGGGCTCGGCGCGCTCACCGGCGGCATCCTGCTGCTGACCCTCCCCGAAGGCGTCTTCGAAACGGTCGTGCCGCTGCTGATCCTGCTCGCCTGCGCGCTGATGGTGGTGCGGCCGAAACCGAAGCTCAGCCACGGCGCGCTCAGCCACCACCGCAAGATCGGCCTGGTCGCGGTCGGCTACGCGGTCGGCGTCTACGGCGGTTACTTCGGGGCGGCCCAGGGAGTGATCCTGCTGGCCGCGCTCCGCTTCCTCATCCCCGACCACCTGCAGCGACTGAACGGGCTGAAGAACGTGATGGTCGGGATCGCCAACGGCGTCGCCGCGATCCTCTTCGTCATCGTCGCCCACGTCGCCTGGGACGCCGCCGCGCTGATCGCGGTCGGCTCGATCAGCGGCGCCCAGGTCGGCGCCCGCTACGGCCGCCGCGTCCCCGACGAGGCGCTGCGCTGGACCGTGGTCACCGTCGGCGTGATCGTCGCGATCGTCCTCATCGTCAAGTAGCGCCGGCGTCGCTGCGCGGAGTGCATGGACGAATATTGCAACGTGGGGACTCGACCGGTACCCGAACATTGACAGCGAGCATGTCACCTGTTCAGGTTCTTTGACTAGAGCGGGGAGCTCTAAAAACAAAGATCAGGAGGCATCGCATGGCTCCGAAACAGTTGGTCTCGCTCGGTCACGGCAAAAACAAACTCCGTGGCCTCAAACGGGTGCCGCGGTCCAGTCTCAACGAGGGGCGCTCCGGCCGCCTCTTCCGCCGGCTCGATCCGGCGCCGGAGTTGCCGGCGAAAAAACTGCGTGAGCTCGCCGAGAGCATGCGCGAGCCGAAAGGCAGCGGCGGCAAACTCGACAACCCGAAAATCCCGTCCGGCTACACGTACTTCGGCCAGTTCATCGACCACGACCTCACCTTCGATCCGGTCTCCAGCCTGCAGCGCAAAAACGACCCGGACGCGCTGGTCGACTTCCGCTCGCCGCGCTTCGACCTCGACTCGGTCTACGGCTCGGGACCCGAAGACGAGCCGTTCCTCTACGTCCAGCCGGGGCGGCAGCGTCTAGTGATCGACCCGAAAAACGTCAAAGGCGAACCCGACCTGCAACGCAACAGTGACGGCGTCGCGCTGATCGGCGACCCGCGCAACGACGAGAACATCATCGTCGGCCAGTTGCAGCTGATCTGGCTGCGTTTCCACAACAAGGTCGTCGACAAAGTCTCGGCCGACAAATCGGTGGCGGAGGAGCGGCGCTTCGAAGTCGCCCAGCGGCTCGTCCGCTGGCACTACCAGTGGCTGATCCTGAACGACTTCCTGCCCCGGGTGGTCGGGCCGGATCCGCTCAAAAACCGCGTCAAACAGACCAAAGACGGTGTCGCGATCGACACGCGTTGGTTCGCGCCGAAAAACGACCTCTTCATGCCGGTCGAGTTCTCGGTTGCGGCGTATCGCTTCGGTCACAGCATGATCCGGCCGTCGTACGACCTCAACAACATCGTCACCGACCGTCCGGTCTTCATCCCGGGCGAAAAAGTCGGCGAACTCGACGACCTCCGCGGGTTCCGGCCGTTGCCCGGCGCGTGGACGATCGACTGGTCCCACTTCCTCGACGGCGCCCCAGGCAAAGCGGCCAAACCGCAGCTGTCGCGGAAGATCGACGCGCACCTCTCGCCGGGCCTGTTCGACCTGCCGGGGTTTCCCAACGCCGAATCCTCGCTCGCCTTCCGCAACCTCAAACGGGGCGAGGCGCTGGGGCTGCCGTCGGGACAGGACGTCGCCGAGCTGATGGGCCTGAAACCGCTCACCGGCAAAAAACTCGGGGCGCCGGAGCCGACGCCGCTCTGGTTCTACATCCTCAAAGAGTCGGGGCTCGGGGGCGGCGGACACCTCGGCCCGGTGGGCGGCGAAATCGTCGCCGACGTGATGCTCGGCCTGCTGAGGGAGGACAACCACTCCTTCGTCAATCAGAACCCGAAATTCAAACCGAGTCTGGGATCGAAAGCCGGAAAATTCGAGCTCGCCGACATGGTGAAGTTCGCGTTCAGCTGAGGGGCACCGGCACAGCGCCATCGCGTTCGCACTTCCCGACGTCTGTCGTGGTTAACTGCGAACGCGATGGCGGCGGCACGTACGGTGGTGGAGAGATGAGTGCCGCCTACATATATGGAGCGGTCCGTACGCCCTTCGGCCGCTACGGCGGCGCGCTCGCCAAGACCCGGCCGGACGACCTCGCCGCGCACAGCCTGCGCGCGCTGCTCGACCGGGCACCGGGCCTCGACCCGGCGGCGATCGAGGACGTCATCCTCGGCAACGCCAACGGCGCCGGCGAGGACAACCGCGACGTCGCCCGGATGGCGGTCCTGCTCGCGGGGCTGCCGACGTCGGTCCCCGGCGCCACCGTCAACCGCCTCTGCGGCTCCTCGCTCGAGGCTGCGATCCAGGCGGCGCGGGCGATCGAGACCGGTGACGCCGAGGTGATGGTCGCGGGCGGGGTCGAGTCGATGAGCCGCGCGCCCTGGGTGATGTTGAAGCCCGAGCGGGCCTTCCCCGCCGGTCATCAGGAGCTCTGGTCGACGACGCTCGGCTGGCGGATGGTCAATCCGAGGATGCCGGGCGAGTGGACGATCAGCCTCGGCGAATCGGCGGAGAAGCTGGCGAGGATCTACGAGATCTCGCGCGAGTCCCAGGACGAATTTGCCCTCCGCAGTCACACGCTCGCCGATGCTGCCTGGAACGAGGGCCGCTTCCCCGAGGTCGTCCCGGTCCCCGGCGTCGACCTAGGGCGCGACGAGGGGATCCGCGCCGACACGTCGCTGGAGAAGCTCGGCAAGCTGAAGCCCGCCTTCGTCGAGGGCGGCACGGTCACCGCCGGCAACTCCTCGCCGCTGAACGACGGCGCCTCGATGCTGCTGCTCGGCTCCGAGGCGGCGGCGCAGACGATCGGCAACGCGCCACTCGCCCGCGTCGTCTCCCGCGGTGTCCACGGGGTCGACCCCGACGTCTTCGGCATCGCGCCGGTCGAGGCCGCCAATAAGGCGCTGGCCAAGGCCGGCCTGAGATGGGACGACGTCGACGTGGTCGAGCTGAACGAGGCCTTCGCCTCGCAGTCGCTGGCCTGCCTCAAGGGCTGGCCCGACCTCGACCCGGCGAAGGTGAACATGAGCGGCGGCGCGATCGCGATCGGCCACCCGCTCGGTGCCTCCGGCGCCAGGGTCGTCGGCCGCGCCGTCACCGAGCTGCGCGCCCGCGGCGGCCGCTACGGCCTCGCCACCCTCTGCATCGGCGTCGGCCAAGGCCTCGCGATGGTGCTGGAGAGTTGCTGAGGACGGCGTCAGTGAGCTCCGTCCTGCTCGTCGACAACTACGACTCGTTCACCTTCAACCTGCAGCACCTGTTGGCGGCGGAGCTCGGCGAGCTGCCGACCGTCTGCCACAACGACGAGATCCCCTTCGACGCCCTGCGCCGCGGCGAGTTCGCCGCCCTCGTCATCTCGCCGGGCCCGGGGCGGCCGGAGCGGGCGGCGGACTTCGGCGGCTGCGCGCGGGCGATCCTCGAGTTCGACCTGCCGGTCCTTGGCGTCTGTCTCGGGCACCAGGGGATCGCGACGGCCTTCGGCGGCGCGGTCGAGCAGGCACCCGCACCCGTCCACGGCGAGGCGACGGAGATCGCGCACCAGGGCGCGCCGATGTTCGCCGGCCTGCCGCTGCGCTTCGAGGCGGTCCGCTACCACTCGTGGGTCGTCGCCGAGCCGTTGCCCGACTGCCTGGAGGTGACGGCGCGGGCGGGGGACGGCACGGTGATGGCGCTCGCCCATCGCACTCGGCCGATCTGGGGAGTCCAGTTCCACCCCGAGTCGATCGGCACCCCCAGCGGCGCGGCGTTGGTGCGGAACTTTGTCGCCGCGACGGGGCGCGCCCGCGCCGCGCCGCGCCGACGCGACGCGACACCGCCGCCCGCCAGCCCGGCGCCGACCTGGGACGTGGTCGTGCGCAAGCTGTCTAGCGATCACGATCCGGAGGCAGCGTTCGAGGCGCTCTTCGCCGGCGAGGCGAACGCCTTCTGGCTCGATGACGCGGCAGGCGCGGGGCGGACCTTCATCGGGACCTCCACCGGGCCCGCGTCCGAGCTGCTGACGCAGCGGCCCGGCGAGGACCGCGTGCGGGTGGTGGACGAGGACGGGTCGAGCTCGGCCGTCGACGGATCGATCTTCGACCTGCTGCGCGATCGGCTGCGCGAGCGCCGGGTCGAGTGCGACCTGCCGTTCGACTTCTGCGGCGGCTACGTGGGTTACTTCGGCTACGGGCTGAAGCGTGGTCTCGGCAGCCCGAACCGGTTCGAGGCGAAGGAGCCGGACGCCTGCTTCATGGCGGCGACGCGGATGGTCGCCTTCGACGAGCGCGCGGGGGAGACCTTGGTCATCGGAGTCGTCCCGCCGGGGGCGCCGAGAGACGTGGTCGTCGCCGAGGTCGACGCGCTGAGCCGCCGCCTTGAGCAGGTCCCGCCACTGCTGCCCGCGTCCCCGCCGTCCCCGCCGTCCCCGCCGGATCGGTCGCGGCCGGACGCTGACCCCGAGGCCGGCGCCGCGGGGGACGAGGTCGCGCCCGGCGACGCCGACGCGGTCGATCTTGCCCTCGACCGACCCGAGTACCTCGACGCGATCGCCGCGGCCCAGCGGGCCCTTTACGAGGGCGAGTCCTACGAGCTCTGCCTCACCAACCGCCTCCGCCTGCCGGTCGGCACCGCCGACCCGCTCCAGGTCTTCGCTCGCCAGCGCCGCCTCAACCCGGCGCCCTACGGGGCTTTCCTCCGCTTCGGCGACCTGGCCGTCCTCAGCTCCTCGCCGGAGCGCTTCCTGCGGATTTCCCCGAGCGGGGAGGTCGAGGCGCGGCCGGTGAAGGGGACGCGGGCGCGGGGCGCGACCCCCGCCGAGGACGAGCGACTGCGCGAGGAGCTGCGGACCAGCGTCAAGGACCGAGCGGAGAACCTGATGATCGTCGACCTCCTGCGGAACGATCTGAGCCGGACCTGCGAGGTGGGCTCGGTGGTGGTCGACGAGCTGATCGGGTTGGAGACCCATCCGCACGTGCACCAGCTCGTCTCGACGATCCGGGGCACGCTTCGCGAGGACCGCGACCCGATCGGCTGCGTCGAAGCGTGCTTCCCGGGCGGCTCGATGACAGGCGCGCCGAAGCTGCGCTCGATGGAGATCCTCGATCGCCTCGAGCCGGAGCCGCGCGGCATCTACTCGGGGGCGCTGGGTTACCTGGGGCTCGGCGGTGGGGTGGACCTGAGCATCGTGATCCGGACCGCGGTGCTGCGCGACGGGGTCGCGACGGTCGGCAGTGGCGGCGCGATCACCGTTCGCTCCGACCCCGAGGAGGAGTGGCGGGAGATGCTGCTGAAGGCCGCGCCGGTCCTGGACGCACTCAGGTAACGCTCAGCCTCACCGAAGGTCGCACTTAGATCGCGCGCCTACCTTCGTTGCCGTGAACGCATCGAAGGACAACCGACAGCGACGGGGCCTACGGAGGACGGGGACGATCGTCGCCGCCTGGTTGGCCGGGGGCCTCGTCGTGGTTGTCGTCCTCCTCGCCATCGGCGCGCTCGGCGGCGGCACCACCAAGGTGACCACCGTCCAGCAGGCGGCCGCGACCACCCGCGCGGTCGCCGACACGACCAGCACCGCCGACGACGCCGAATCGCTCTACGCCGAAACCTCTTCCGGCGTGGTCGAGATCAAGTCCACGATCTCGGGCTCGAGCTCCGAGGAATCCGAAGCGGGCGCGAGCCCCTTCGGCAAATCGGGCTCGGGCCGCGGTGGCGAGGAAGGTTTCGGGATCTCGCCCGAAGGTGAATCGGGCGCCGAATCGATGGCGACCGGCTCCGGCTTCGAGGTCGACGAAGAAGGGACCGTCGTGACCGCCGCCCACGTCGTCGACGAAGCTTCCTCGGTCGAGGTGATCCTCCAGGACGGCTCGACCCACAAGGCGGAAGTGCTCGGCATCGACGACGCGTCAGACCTCGCGGTGATCCGCTTCGATCCCGAAGGCGCCGAACTGCACCCGCTCGAACTCGCCGACTCCTCGGACCTCAACGTCGGCGCCTCTGTGGCCGCGATCGGCGCCCCCTTCGAATACGCCTGGAGCTTCTCGACCGGCATCGTCTCCGGCCTCGACCGCACGATTCAGGCGCCCAACGGCTTCTCCGTCGCCCATGCGGTCCAAACCGACGCGGCGATCAACCCCGGCAACTCGGGCGGCCCGCTGATCGACTCCGAAGGCAAGGTGATCGGCGTCGTCGACCAGATCGCCACCGACGGCTCCGCCGACCAGAGCTCCGGCGTCGGCTTCGCCGTCCCGTCCTCGCTCGTCAGCGCCGAGCTGCAGCAACTGGAGGCGGGCGAAACGGTCGAACACGCCTACCTCGGCGTCGCCACCGCGAGCACCACCGAAGGCGTCGACGGCGCCACGGTCGCCGAAGTCGTTCAGGGCTCGCCCGCCGCCAAAGCGGGGCTCGTGGAAGGCGACGTGATCACCGAACTCGACGGTGAAAAGATCGCCGGCACCGAAGAACTGATCGCCGCGATCGCCGCCGCACAACCCGGCGACACCGTCAAGCTCGAGATCGAGCGTGACTCGAAATCGAGTGAGATCAGCGTAAAGCTCGGCACCCAGCCAGCAGAATCGGGTAACGGCTGAGCCCTTCTTCGGGTAGTCGCTGAGACCCGCAGTAGAGGGTCACAGGTTCTTTACATCACGGACTCAGTCCGTTCACAAGTCGGTTCAAGACTGACGAAAGGGTTCCCCG
>JAOPZF010000164.1 GCA_025964255.1 Solirubrobacterales bacterium
GCCTTCCAGTTCGCCTCGACCAACCTGGTCTGGGAGCTCGGCCTCGTCCTCTGGGTGCTGATGGGCTGGCAGTTCACGCTTGCCGAGTTCGTCGGCGGGATCGTGATGATCGCGCTGATGGCGGTGATGCTGCGGCGCTTTGTCTCCCCCGCCCTCGAGGAGCGGGCGCGTAAACACGCCGAGGAAGCGGCCGGCGAAAGCACCGGCGGCTGCGGGCACGACCACGGCGCGGATGAAAATCACGATCAGGGCGCCCACGCGGGGCATGACCACGGCGACCCGCACGACCATCACGACCACGGCGACCCGGGCCCCGAACGCCCGCTGAGAGAGTCGATCCGCTCCACCGACGCCTGGCGCGAAGTCGCCGGCAACTTCCGCATGGACTGGGCGATGCTGTGGAAGGAGATCGCCCTCGGCTTCCTCCTCGCCGGCTTCATCGGCCTGCTCGGCGACGACTTCTTCAACGTCCTCTTCATCACCGACGCGCCGCCCCTGCTGCGCACGCTGGAGAACGTGATCGTCGGCCCGCTGATCGCGGTGCTGAGCTTCGTCTGCTCGGTCGGCAACGTGCCGCTTGCCGCGGTGCTCTGGTCCGGCGGCATCGGCTTCGGCGGGGTCGTCGCCTTCCTCTTCGCCGACCTGATCGTGATCCCGATCGTGCTCGCCTACCGCAAGTACTACGGCAACGCCTTCGCCTTCCGGATCACCGCGCTGATGCTGGTGACGATCATCCTCGCGGCGCTGGTCGTCGACGGCGTCTTCGGCGTCGTCGGTCTGGTCCCGACCGGCCCCCGCCCCACCCGCACCGACGTCTTCGGCTCGGTCGGCCTGAACTACAAGCTGGTGCTCAACGTGATCGCGACCGCGATCTTCCTGGCCCTGGTCTGGTTGTCCCGCAGCGGTTCCGGGGACGAAGCCGGTATAGATATTGTTGATGAGCAAGATCAACAATGGGGTGAACCCGACCCGAGAGGGGTATAGGGTCGGCTCAGTGCCCGCCCCAGAGGCGTCCGAACAGACCCGAGGCGGAGCTTCCTCCGTCAGCTTCCAGGGCGCTACCAAGCGCTACGGCAACGCCACGGCACCTGCCGTCGACCATCTCGACCTCGAGGTGGAGGCGGGCGAGATCTGCGTGCTCGTCGGCCCCTCCGGCTGCGGCAAGACGACCTCGATGCGGATGGTCAATCGGATGATCGACCTGACCGAGGGCGACATCCAGATCGGCGGCGAGTCGGTGATGCGCAAGGACGGCGCGAAGCTGCGCCGGGAAATCGGCTACGTGATCCAGCAGGTCGGCCTCTTCCCCCACCGCACGATCGCCCAGAACATCGCCACCGTGCCGCAGCTGCTCGGCTGGGACAAAGCGCGGATCCGCGAGCGCACCACCGAGTTGCTCGACCTGGTCGGGCTCGAACCCGAGCTCGCCGGCCGCTACCCGGTGCAGCTCTCCGGCGGCCAGCAGCAGCGCGTCGGCGTCGCCCGCGCGCTCGCCGTCGACCCGCCGGTGATGCTGATGGATGAGCCCTTCGGCGCGATCGACCCGATCGCCCGCGAGCGCCTCCAGAACGAGTTCCTCCGCCTCCAGGCGAACATCCGCAAGACCGTCATCTTCGTCACCCACGACATCGACGAGGCGATCAAGATGGGCGACCGGATCGCGATCATGAAACAGCACGGTCGGGTCGAGCAGTACGCGACGCCCGCCGAGATCCTGATGGCCCCCGCCAACGAGTTCGTCGAGGACTTCGTCGGCGCCGACCGCGCCCTGAAGCGGCTTTCGCTGCTGCGGGTCGGCGACATCAACCTCTGGCGAGCGCCGAACGCCCGCCCCGGCCAGTCGTCCGCCGAGGTGCGGGCCGAACTCGCCCATCCCGACGTCGAAGTCCCCTACGCCCTGCTGGTCGACGAGCGCGAACGCCCGCTCGGCTGGTTGACCCCGCGCGATCTGGCCGGCGACACCGTCCCGGCGACCGCCGACTCCCCGCTCGGGCCGGTGCTGGAAACCGGCGACGTGATGCGCGACGCACTCGCCGACCTGCTCCAGGGCGAGTCGATGTACGCACCGGTTGTCGACCACGACGGCGGCATCACCGGGATCCTCTCGATCGAGATCATCTCCGAGTTCCTCGCCTCGCCGGAGGCAAAGACCGACGAGCACAGCGCCGTCGAACGCCCCTTGGGGACCGACCGCGAGACCGAGATCCGCGCCGATGAATAGTCCACTCGTCGGCATCCCGCTTGCCGCGGTAGGCGAAGTCGGCAAAGGCTTCCTCAAAGAACGCAACCTGGAAACTCTCGGCTGCGTCTCCCACTCGAGCCATCTCTTCTGCTTCGAATGGGCGCGCGAACACATCGGCAGCTACGGCACCCCGGCCCGGCAGCAGCTCGAAATGGTCCTGATCTCGGTTGTGATCGGCTTCGTCGTCGCCTTCGCCCTGGCGCTCCTCGCTCGCCGCTTCCGCTACCTCGAGCCGCCGCTGCTCGCGGGGACCGGCATCCTCTTCGCGATTCCGAGCGTTGCCTTCTTCCTGCTCCTGCTGCCGATCACCGGCCGCGGTCGCGAGACGGCGATCATCGCCCTCACCGCCTACACCCTCCAGATCATCTACCGCAACGTGATGGTCGGGCTCCACAACGTGCCCGAGTCGGCCAAGGACGCGGCTCGTGGAACTGGGCTGACCGAGCGCCAGATCCTCTGGAAGGTCGAGATACCCCTGGCGATCCCGGAGATCATCGCCGGGCTGCGCGTAGCGGTCGTCTCGACGATGGCGATCGCGACGCTGGCTGTGTTCGTCCACGCCGGCGGCCTGGGCGGAAAGATCTACGGCAGCGGCAACCTGAACTTCCCGACCACGATCATCATCGCCGGCGTCATCGCGATCGTGATGGCGCTGCTGCTCGACGCCGTTCTGTTGCTGATCCAGCGGGCGGCGACGCCATGGCGACGGGCGGAGGCCCTGGCATGAGCGCACTCGCCTTCCATCCGCTGCTGGCCGGTTTCGGCGGAGCCTTCGAATTCATCTTCCACAAGCAGGTCTCGAACGTCACCGGCGGCCACAAGGTCGGCGGCTTCGAACAGGTCCTCGAACTCGCCCTCAGGCAGATCGAGGTGAGCGCCCTGGCGCTCGCCGTATCGATCGTCGTCGCGGTCCCGATCGGCCTCTACTTCGGCCACAAGGGCACCGGCGAAATATTGGCGATCGGCCTCGGCAACGCCAGCCGGGCGGTGCCGGAGCTCGCCGTGATCGCGTTGGTCGCGGCCGTCATCGGCGTCGGCCTGGTGACCCTGACCTTCGCCCTGGCCGTGCTCGGCATCCCGCCGATCCTGACCAACACTTTCACCGGCATTCGTCAGGTCGATCGGCCGACCGTCGACGCCGCTCGGGGAATCGGCATGAGCGAGTTCGACGTGTTGCGCAAGGTGGAGATCCCGATGGCGGTGCCAGGCATCATGTCCGGCATCCGCACCTCGAGCATCAACATCATCGCCACGGCGACGATCGCACCGCTGGCGGGAGTCCTCACCCTCGGCAACTTCATCATCAACGAAAACGTCTACGGCGCCAACGGCGTGCTCGCGGGAGCGATCGTCGTCGCGATCATCGCGCTGTTCTTCGAGTTCGCCTTGGCGGGGCTGCAAAGGCGACTCACCTCCAAGGGCCTCCGTCTGCAGGCCCAGTAATCCTCTCGTCCGTTCAACACACATCAAGGAGGCAGTAGTGAGGTTCAACCATAAGAAGCCGTTGATGGCACTGGTGATGCTGATCGCGGCGCTCTCGCTCGCGGTGTTCGTGTCCGCCTGTGGCGGCGGCTCCAGCAGCTCGTCATCGGAATCGTCCGAAGCGGAAGCCCCGGCGACCGAAGAAGGCGAAACCGGCGAAGAAACGGCGGAAGAAGAACCGGCCGAAGGCGAAGAATCGACCGGTGAAGCGGAAGCCATCACCGCCAACCCGGAAAACGAAAAAGTCAGCCTGACGATCGGCTCGAAGAACTTCCCCGAACAGGAAATCCTCGGCGAAATCTACACGCAGGCACTGCAGGCGGCGGGCTACAAGGCCAAGAGTGACCTCAGCCTCGGCTCCGAAACCGTGGCGCTGAAGACGCTGAAGGCGGGCAAGGTCTCCGGCTACCCGGAGTACGCCTCCACCGCCCTCACCGCGTTCTTCGGCCTCGAACCGGAAGAAGTCCCCTCCGGCGCGACCGAAGCGTGGGAAAAAGCCAACGCCGAATTCGAAAAAGAAGGCCTCGAGGCGTTCGAACCCACCCCGTTCGCCAGCGCCAACGCGGTCGGTCTGCTCAAAACGACGGCGGAAAAGTACCACCTGAAAACGATCTCCGACCTCGAAGGCGTGAGTGAAACACTCAGCATCTACGGGTCGCCCGAGTGCGAAGAACGGATCGACTGCCTGGCCGGTCTCGAAAAACTCTATGGGCTGAAATTCAAGGAATTCAAGCCCGTCGACATCGAACTCCGGTACACGGTGCTCGAAAAGGGACAGGCGGATCTCTCGATCCTCTTCACCACCGACCCGCAGCTCGCGGCGGAGAGTGAAAAGTTCGTGATCCTCGAAGACGACAAGCACGTCTTCCCGGCGGGCAACGTGATCTTCGTGACCCAGAAAAAGGTCGCCGAAGAAGCGGGCCCGGACTACGAAAAGACCATCCTCAACGTCCAGCACGGCCTGACGCTGGAAGTGATGCAGGAGCTCGACGCCCGGGTCGAACTCGAACGGGAAACGCCGGCGGCAGCCGCGACGGCGTACCTCGAATCGGCCGGCTACATCGAATAAGTCGGAACCTGGCTAGACGGTTGCCTCGAGCGGGCGGGACTGCGTTCCCGCCCGCTCGGACATCCGGGTGAAGATCACCCGCGCCGCCCAGGCGGCACTGAGGCCGGAGATCCCGGCCAGGACCAGGGTCCAGCGCGGGTCGTAGGCTTCGGCCAGCCAGCCGGTGAGCGGGCCGCCGATCGGCGTCGAGCCGAGGAACGCCACCGCCCAGAGGGCCATCACCCGGCCCCGCATGTGCGGAGCGGCCGCCAGCTGCAGGGTCGAGTTGCCGACCGCCAGGAAGGACACGCTCGCGGCGCCCACCAGGGCCAGGGCGGCGAGCTCCAGGGGGAGGGTCGGGGCCACCGCGGCAGCCAGGATGAGGACTCCGAAGAGGGCTGCTCCGCTGGTCAGCGGGCGCAGCCCGGTGCGGCCCTGACCGGCGACGACCAGACCGCCGACCACCGCACCGAGCCCCATCGCCGTCGACATCACGCCGTAGGTCGTGGCGTCCCCGTGAAAGGCGTCGCGGGCGAGGACCGGGAGCACGACCTGGAACTCGTACGCCAGCATCCCGATCACCG
>JAOPZF010000228.1 GCA_025964255.1 Solirubrobacterales bacterium
TCACCATCACCGGCGAGTCCTGGAAGTCCCAATCGTAAATGTTGTGTGGAGTCTGCTGGTAGTACCAGAGGACCTTGCCGGTCTTCGCGTCCAACTTGACCAGTGAGTCGGTGTAGAGATCGGGCCCGGGTCGGCTCGAGCCCCAGGGATCTTCCGCGGTCCCCGGCAACGGCCCGGGGTTGCCAGTCCCGATGTAGACGTCGCCTTTGCTGGCTTACAAGTCCGGCCCTTTAACCGATTAAGGCACTGGTGCTGGCTATACGAATCGGCTCCCGGGGCCCTCAAATTACAAACATCGAGTTCCCTGATTGCACAATTCTTGGCGGAGCATAACACCCGTTTTGAAAACCGCAAGCATTCTGACTAATCGCCTGCAAAGAACGCATTAGGAGCCCTCTGCGTCCTGGCTTATGCTCGGAATCCGCGGTGAGACCGCAGACCGGAGGAGCGAGAGTTGTACGGTTGTGAAGAATTGTCATCAAGCAGTGACAAACGGACGGGAGAGTGAGCCTCTACCGCAACATCCTTGTGGCGCTCGACGGCTCGGCCGACTCGCGCACGGCGCTCCGCCACGCGGTCACGCTTGCGCAGGATCAGCACGCCAAGTTGACCCTGCTCACCGTCGTCCCCCACACCGCGACCCCGGTCGGTCCCGGTGTCGCGGCGCCGCCGGAGACCGCCGAGTCCCACAACGAGATCATCAAGGGGGCGCTCGGAGAAATCCCCCGCGACGTCGGCGTCACCACCCGGATCGAGCGCGGTGAGATCGCCCCGACGATCCTCAAGTCGGTCGCCGCCGACCACTACGACCTCGTCGTGATGGGCTCCCACGGCCACAGCCGCGTCCACCGCGCCCTCCTCGGCTCAGTCTCTGAGCGCGTCCTGCACAAGGCCAACGTCCCCGTGCTGATGCTGCGCTCGCACTGCGAGGCTTAGGCCCGGGAAGCCGGCGCCCGGAGGTGAAAGGGACGCGGCCGTCTCGGCCACGGCCCGGGCAGGCTGTGGCCGTGGCCGAGACGGCCGAGGATTCGGGAGAGGTCACAGGTTCGAGCGCGTTCCGTCGAAAAGGAGCGCGTGTTCTGTCGCGAAGGCGCAGGACCCGTCACGAAGGCGCAGGTTCCGTTGACGAAGACCCATGGAACGTCACGGGTTGTGGCATCTTCTTCGGGCTTTGAGATCTGCCGTTCGTCGTTACACCCCCTATAGGAGTACAAGCGACGAACGGCATCGACTCGACCCTCGATCCAGCGCCGGCGAGCCCTCGGAACCTGTGACATTCCCGGCGGATCTGTGACGAATCAGGCGAGGCGGTGACGGAAGCGTGGAGTTCGTGCCGCCCCCCGTGACCTCCCCTGAATCTCCCTCACGTCCCGGGCGTCTCGTGGCGGCCACAGCCTGCCCGGGACGCCACGAGACGCACGGGACGCAACTCGGACGGCCGCAACGCCCGCGAACCCACCGCCTAAGCCCGGCCGGCCTCCAGCAGTCTCGCGAGGAACTTCTTCGTCTCCTCCTCGCGGGGTTCGCCGAAGACCTGGTCGGGCGGGCCTGACTCGACGATCCGGCCCTCGTGGAGGAAGGCGACCTCGTCGGCGACCTCGCGGGCGAAGGTCATCTCGTGGGTCGCGATCACCATCGTCATCCCCTCCGCCTTCAGGTCGCGGACCGCCTCCAGCACCTCGCCGACCAACTCCGGGTCAAGCGCGCTGGTCACCTCGTCGAGCAGCAGCGCCCGCGGCTTGCCGGCGAAGGCGCGGGCGATCGCCACCCGCTGCTGCTGACCACCGGAGAGCTCCTCGGGGCGGTCGTCCTCACGCCCCTCGAGCCCGAAGCGCGCGAGCAGCGCCCGCCCCGAATCCTCCGCCTCGCGCCGGCTGACCTTCTGCGCCCGCACCTGTCCCAGGGCCACGTTCTGCAGCACGCTCATGTGGGGGAAGAGGTTGTAGGCCTGGAAGACGACGCCGAGCTTGCGCCGCACCGCGACCGGAGAGACGCTCGGGTCGGTGATCACCTCGCCGTCGAGGAAGATGTCGCCGTCGTCGATCTCCTCGAGCAGGTCGATGCAGCGCAGGAGCGTCGACTTGCCCGAGCCGGAGGCACCGATCAGCGCCACCGCTTCGTGCTCGGCGACGTCGAAGTCGACCCCGTGCAGTACCTCGCGCTCGCCGAAGGCCTTGGTGACGCCGCGAACCTCGATCACCGGGCCGGCCATCAGCGCACGTACCCCTCGCCGCCCATCCGGTCGACCAGCCGCGCCAGGGGCACCGTGATCACCAGGTAGAGCAGCGCCGCGGCGATGATCGGCGTGTAGTTGAAGTTTTCGCCCTGGTAGATCTGGGCAACGCGGAAGGCCTCCTGCGGGCCGATGATCGAGATCAGCGCAACGTCCTTCTGCAGGGCGACGAAGTCGTTGAGGAGCGGTGGGCCGACCCGGCGGATCGCCTGCGGCAGGACCACGTGGCGCATCGTCTGCGCCCCGGTCAGGCCGACCGAGAGCGCCGCGTCGCGCTGCCCCCGGTGGACCGAGTTGATGCCGGCCCGGTAGACCTCGGAGACGTATCCGCTGTAGGAGAGGGTCAGCGCGATGGCGCCCAGCACGACCGGGTCGGTCGGCAGCCCTTCCAGTTCGAGCGCCGGGATCCCGAAGCCGATCAGGTAGACGAGCAGCACGGTCGGGACGCCGCGGAAGAGGTCGACCCAGACCGTCGCCAACAGCCGCACCGGGAGCAGCCCGGGCGAGCGGTTGATGCGGATCAGGGCGATCGCCAGCGCGATCACAAGGACCACCACCTCGACGACCATGAAGACCTTCACGTCGAGCCAGAAGCCGCTCAACACTTCCGGGAAGGCATTCTTGAATTCGCTCCAGCTGAAGAACGTTTCCTTGACGGTCGGCCAGCCCGGGCTGGTCAGCACCAACGCCGCAAGGCCGCCGATGACGACGACCGACGAGACCGCCGCGATCAGCGTGTTGCGACGCGCCTTGGCCCGCTTGGCCGCCTCGCGTTCGGCCCGGCGCTCGCCCTGAGGGCGCTCGCCGGAGGTCATGGCGGCGGCTTCGGACACCCGCCCTGGGGGCTCAGTGGAGTTCCGGCGCGTTCGCGGCCTGGCTCATCCACCGCTGCGTGATCTTTTCGAGTTCGCCCGATTCTTCGAGCGCTTCGACCGCACCGGAGACGCAGCCCGTGAGCGGCGATTCTTTGCCCAGCAGGGCGCCCCATTCTTCGCCTTCGGCGTTCCCGAACTGGCCGACGATGGTGGCGTTTTCGACCTGGGCTTCGGTCAGGTAGATCGCCGTCGGCAGGTCGACCACGACGGCTTCCACCTGGCCGTTCTTGAGCGCCGTGACGACGTCACCCGAGCCGTTGAAGACTTCCGGTTTGCTCGACGGTTCGATGAATTCTTCGACCGCTTTGAGGCTGGTGGTGTTGATCTGGACGCCGAACTTCGTGTCCTTCAGGTCGGCCAGCGTTTTGGCTTTCGCCGCTTCCGAGCCTTCCAGCGCGACGACCGCCTGCTTGGCGGTGTAGTACGGGGCCGAGAAGTCGACCGCCTTTTCGCGCACCGGCGTGATCGAGATCTCGTTGAGGTCGAAGTCGAAGTTCTTCGGGCCCGGCGCGTAGGAGGAGTCGAAAGGCTCGACCGTCCACTTGATCTGTTTTTTCGCGTAGCCGAGTTGTTCGCCGATCGCGTAGCCGACGGCGCCCTCGAAGCCTTCACCGTTTTCCGGTTCGTCGTTTTCGAAGTACGGCGGGTAGGCCGGTTTGTCGGTGGCGATGGTCAGCGTTTCGGCCGAGTGCGTTTCCATCTTCGCCGGCGTGCAGGCGGCGGCGTCAGCGGTCGCGCCACCTTCGGCTTCCCCGGCCCCGCCGGTGGTCGACACGGAGCTCGAGGAGCTGCCCTTCTTGCCGCCGCAGCCGGCCGCGACCAGGGCAAGGCCCAGGATCAGGACGGAGACGATGGCAAGGGTGGATCGGCGCATGAAATTCCGAGGCGAGGCGGCAGGGGTCGAAGCCGCAGGATCCTACGCTAAAAGCGGCTCGGCGGGGCCATATCGGAGGCTCAGGCGCGAAGCGGCGCCATCGCGTCGCTGACCCGGCGCAGCTCGGCCAGCATCCTGTCGGCGGCCTTCTCCATCACCTCGTTCGGGGTGAACTCGCCGCCCTCGCCGATGAACTGGGAGACGAAGGGGATCGAGACGTTCTCGAACAGCGGCATCATCTTCAGCGTCGTCGCCACCTGCTTGGTCATCTGGACCGAGCGGGTGCCGGCCGAGACGCTGCCGTAGCTGACGAAGCCGGCCGGCTTGTAGTTCCACTCGACGCTGAGGAAGTCGAGCGCGTTCTTCAGCGGCGCCGGCATGCCGAAGTTGTACTCGGGGGTGACGATCGCGACGGCGTCGGCGGCCTGCACCCGGGCGCTCCAGGCTTTGGTGTGCTGGTGTTCGTATTCCTGTAGCCGCGGGTGCTTCGGCTCGTCGAAGAAGGGCAGGTCGATCACTTTGAGGTCGGCGAGGTCGATGTCGAAGTCGCCCTGGCCGAGGGCGCGGGCCTCGAACCATTCGGCGACCGGCAGGCCGACGCGGCCGGGTCGAGTGCTGGCGACGATGATCAGGAGGGTGGGTCTCTCGGGCATCGGGCGAACCTAGCGAACGCGCAAGCCCGCCCAGACACGCCGTGGGCCGGCGGCCGGCAAAGTGTGGACGCATGAGGATCGTCGCCTACGAGCCGCATCACCTCGACCAGATCCTCGCGCTGTGCAAGGCCGCGGGCTGGACGACGTTCGCGGGCAGTCGCGACCGCGCCGCGCGGGCGATGAGCAACCCTGGGGTCACCGCGCTGGTGGCGATCGACGACGAGGTCGGCTCCGACGGGGAGCGCGTGCTCGGCTTCTCCCAGGCGGTCGGCGACGGCGCTTTCGGCGGCTACCTCTGCATGCTGCTCGTCGCCGAGGACTCACGCGGCCGCGGCATCGGCAGAGCCCTGGTCGAGCGGACGCTGGTCGAATCGGGAGTGCTCCGCCTCGACCTCCTCTCCTCCGAGGGCGCGATGTCCCTCTACGAACGCTTCCCCCACAACCGCATCCCCGGCTTCCGCATCTACCCGGACGAGAGCCTCCGCCCGCCCGAGGCAACGCAGACTTAGCCGCTGCGGTTTCTGGCAGGATGGGCAGATGAGCCCGTCCAAAGCATCCCGCGCCGAGCGACCCGAGTACGGCTGGATCATCTCGTTCGGGTGCAAAGAGACAGGCACGTTGAAGCGCCTGAAAGTCGATACCGATCCCGCGTCGGACACCCGCCCGATCGAGGTCCGGTGCACCTGCGGCGAGACCCACCGCGTGACCGTCTCCCCTTATCGCCGCCGCCGTGCCGCCGACGAGCCGTTCGACCTCGAGGTCGTCTCGCTCGACGAGCTGCGCCCCTCGTCCGACTAACCGATCAGAAAGGCCACTGAATGCTGCCGCTCGCAGACGTCAGTTTCGGCGATCTCCTGCTTCTCATCTTCGAGATGTTCCTGTTCATCGTGTGGATCTGGATCCTCTTCACGATCATCAGCGACCTCTTCCGCAACCACGACATGTCGGGGTGGCTGAAGGCGGTCTGGATCGTCCTGCTGGTCTTCATCCCGTACATCACGGCCCTGGTCTACCTGATCATCTACGGCAACGACATGCGCGAACGCCAACTGCGCGCCCAGGCGGAAGCCAAACACCAGGCGGACAACTACATCCGCTCCGCCGCCCACGTCTCGCCCGCCGACGAACTCCACAAACTGCATGAACTGGTGGAGAAAGGCGCGCTCACCGATGCCGAGTACGACCGCGCCAAGGCGAAACTGCTCGCCAGCCACTAGGGCCGGGCGGGTCGCCTGGACGCTTCCATCACCGTTTCGCCTGATTCGTCACGAATCCGTCGGGAACGTCACAGGTTCCGAGGGCTCCCAGGTCCCGGATCGGAGGTCGGGTCGGTGCCGTTCGTCGCTTGTCTCCCTATAGAGGCTGTCGCACAAACCTCGCTCCGTCCGCCCTGCCGGCGAGCATCGGCGCATGGCCCAGAACTTCCTCCCCTGCGAGCGTGACCAAGAGCTGCTGCTGCCGCCGAACATGCGCGACTG
>JAOPZF010000238.1 GCA_025964255.1 Solirubrobacterales bacterium
ACCCCGGAGCGGCCTTTCAGCCGTTCGTGGACGACGCGGCGCTCCTGGGCGCTCATCGGGTCCATCTCGACGACCCGACCGTTGGTCAGCGCCTGCTCGGCGGCGCGGTCGGCGCGACTCTCGAGCGTCTCGCGGCGCCGGTTGCGGTAGCCTGCGGCGTCGACGATCACTCGTTTGCGGTCGCGCAGGCCGCGGAAGGCGGCCTGGTAGCAGAGCAGCTGCAGGGCGTCGATCGTCTGACCCCTTTTGCCGATCAGGAGCCCGTAATCCTCCTCGCCTACGACGGTCACCACGATGCGATCGTCGTCCTCCTCGATCTCCACGTCGCCGTCGAGGTCGAGCTCATCGAGCACTCCCTCGACCAGCTCGCGGGCGCGCTCGGCGGGGGACTCGGGCCAGTCGGCGAGGTCAGACACGCGCCCAACCTATCTGACCCCCGCCTCGACGGGCAACCGGTCTCGCGGGATCAACCATCTAGGCTGGTCGGCCGATGGGCACCGTCTACGCGATCGCGAATCAGAAGGGCGGCGTCGGGAAGACGACCACGGCCGTCAATCTCGCCGCCTGCACGGCCTCCGAAGGCGAGCAGACGCTGATCGTCGATCTCGACCCCCAATGCAATGCCACCGTCGCCCTGGGTGGCGACCGGGAACTGCACCCGTCCTCTTATGACTGCCTCACGGGCGACACCGAGGTAGCCGCCGCGGCCCGGCCCGCGGGCCCCGACAACCTTTGGCTCGTGCCCGCCAACGTCGACCTCGCCGGCGCCGCGGTCGAGCTCCCGCGGATCGAGAACTCCGAGACGCGCCTGCGCAACCGTCTCGGCCCGGTGCGCGAGCGCTTCGCCCGAACCTTCCTCGACTGCCCGCCCTCGCTCGGCCCCGTCTCGGTCAACGCCCTGGTGGCCGCCGACCGGGTGATCGTCCCCGTGCAGGCCGAGTATCTGGCGCTCGAGGGCCTCGTCCAGTTCCTCGAGACCCTCGGCCTGATCCGGCGCCAGCTCAACCCACAGCTGGAGATCTCGGGACTGCTGGTGACGATGTACGACGAGCGCACGCGGCTGGCCCAGGACGTCGAGGCGGAGCTGCGGACGCACTTCCCCGAGCTGGTCTTCGAGACGGTCATCCCCCGCAGCGTCCGAGTCGCCGAGTCGCCGAGTTATGGTTTGCCAGTGATCGACCACGCCCCGTCCTCCCGCGGTTCCGTCGCCTACAAGGCGCTCGCGAAGGAGCTCGCCGCGCGTGGCTAGCTCGACCAAAAAGCGCGCCGGGATCGGCCGCGGTCTCGCCGCGATCCTGCCCGAGACGCCCGCTGACGCGGCGACCGGTGAGCTGCGAGAGCTGCCCGTCAGCCTGATCAAGCCGAACCCGAACCAGCCGCGGACCCACTTCGATCCGGACGCCCTCGCGGCCCTCGCCGCGTCGATCGACGCCACCGGGATCGTCCAGCCGCTGCTGGTACGCCCGCTCGCCGACGGCAGCTACGAACTCGTCGCCGGCGAGCGCCGCTGGCGCGCCGCGCAGCAGGCGGGCCTGGAGAAGGTCCCCGCGGTTGTCCGCGACCAGGCCGAGCCGGAGCGGCTGCAGGCGGCGCTGATCGAGAACATGGTGCGCGAGGACCTCAACCCGGTCGAGGAGGCGAAAGCCTGCGCCGCCCTGGTCGAGGACCTCGGACTGACCAAAGAGGAGCTGGCGCGCCGGGTCGGCCGCAGCCGCCCCGCGATCTCCAACCTGATCCGCCTGCTCGAGCTGCCCGACGAGGCCCTCGAGTCGCTCCAAAAAGGCGAGCTCAGCGAGGGCCACGGCAGAGCGCTCCTCGGTGCCCCTGGCAACGACACGCGTCGCCGCCTCGCCCGCGACGCGGTGAGTGGGGGATGGTCGGTCCGCGAAACCGAGCAGAGGGTTCGGCTGGCCGGCCAGCCAAAAGCAAGGCCGCGTCGGGCTCCGGAGGTGACGGCGGACGAGCGCGCCGCGATGGACGACGCGACCGATGCGCTGGAGGCGGCCCTCGGCCACGAGGTGTCGGTCAAACCACGCGGCACCGGCATCGTCGTCGAGCTTCGTTTCGACAACCTCGACGAGGCGCACCACCTCGCGCGGGAGCTGCGGCGCCGGGGCAAATGAGCCGTCCCGCGTATGGTCGCTATCATCGCCGACCGCGGGCGATTAGCTCAGTTGGTTAGAGCGCGTCTCTGATAAGGACGAGGTCCCTGGTTCGAATCCAGGATCGCCCACTCGGCCCCGTACACTTTTCCCCTGAACGACCACGTACGGCGGGAGCACTCCCTTGCAGCAGATGCAGATCTACGGCGTCTCCTTCGACATGGTCGGCAAGCAGCCGATCGTGTTGTTGAAGACCGTCGATGGCAATCGATTTCTGCCGATCTGGATCGGACATCCAGAGGCGGCCGCGATCTTGATGAAGCTCCAGGGCGCCTCGACGCCCCGGCCGATGACGCACGACCTGCTCTCCGATGTGCTCGAGAACCTCGACGCGAAATGCGAGCGCGTCTCGGTCACCGAGCTGCGCGACAACACCTTCTACGCCTCGATCACCGTCTCGGTCGGCGGATCTGAGATCGAGATCGACTCGCGCCCCTCCGACGCTCTGGCCCTCGCCGTCCGCGTCGCCGCCCCGATCTTCGCCGCCGAGGAGGTCATCGAGGAGTCGGCGATCGAGTTCGAGCACGAGGTCGAGGACACCGAGGAGGTCGTCGACAAATTCAAAGACTTCCTCGATGAAGTCTCCCCCGAGGACTTCGCCTCGGGCGACTCCTAGGCTGCAAACCGGCGCATCGCGGCGTTGTCGCTCGGTCATGTGCAGAGCACACTCCCTCGCTCCGCCTTGCGCTGCTTGGTTTTCGCTCTAGGAGACGCCCGAGGGGACCAGTGCCAAGTGGAGGATGCGCTCCACTAATTGCTCGAAGGACATCCCCGCCGCCTCGGCGGCCTGGGGGAGGAGGCTGGTGTCGGTGAGGCCGGGGATCGCGTTGGCCTCGAGGACCCAGGGGCCGTCGGCGGCGAGGATCAGGTCGACGCGGGCGAAGCCTTCGCAGCCGAGGGTGCGGCAGGTGGCAAGGGCTGCCTCGGTGACCGCGGCGCGCTCGGTGGGGGAGAGGTCCGCCGGGCAGACGAAGTGGGTGCGGCCGATCTCGTAGCGGGCCTCGAAGTCGTAGGGGTCGCCTTCGGCGGGAATGGCTTCGACGATCGGCAGGGGCTCGGAGCCGAGGACGCTCACGGCGAGCTCGCGGCCCTCGACGAAGCGCTCGAGCATCACCCGGTCGTCGTAGGAGAAGGCGGCGACGAGGGCGCCGGGCACCTCGGCGGGGGCGCCGGCGAACTTGACTCCGAGCGAGGAGCCGCCGCGGCTCGGCTTGACCACCAGCGGGAAGCCGAGGGCGCCCTCGAGGTCGCCGAGGGCGTCGGCGGCGCCGAGGTCGCGGAACGCGGTCTGGGTGAAGGCGAAGGAGTCGGGGGTGGGGATGCCGGCGCCCCGCATCGCGGCCTTTGCCAGCACCTTGTCGATCGAGCGCGCGCAGGCGGCCGCGTCGGGGCCGGTGAAGGGGATGTCGAGCAGCTCGAGCAGCTCCTGCACGGTCCCGTCCTCGCCGCCGACGCCGTGCATCGCGACGAAAGCGACCTCGGGCCGCTCGGCGCGGAGGCGTTTCACGAGGTCGGCTCCGACGTCGATCGGGACTACCTCGTGGCCGAGCCGTTCGAGCGCGTCCTCGACCCGGGCGCCGGAGCGGAGCGAGACGCCGCGCTCGAGCGAGCGCCCGCCTTTGAGGACCGCGACCTTCACTGGCCGCTCGCCTTGCGGAAGGGGAGGACGTTCGCGCCTTCGCCTTCGCCATCAACCGGCACGTCCTCCGCTTCGCGTCCGGGCGTGCCGGGCGGGGCTTGGGTCGGGCTCTCTGAAGGCGCCAGGGTCTCGTACAGGTCGACCTGTTCGCCGATCACGCGGCCGATCCGGCGGATGCCCTCGCGGATTTCGTCCTCGTTCACGCCACTGAAGTTGAGGCGCATCGAGTTGACGCCGCGGCCGTCGACGTAGGCCGCCTGCCCCGGCACGAACGCGACGTTGGAGCGGAGCGCCTTGGCGAGCAGGTCGCCGGTGTCGATGTAGTCGGGCAGCGTCGCCCAGATGAAGAGGCCGCCGTCGGGTTCGGTCCAGGTCGCCGCCGCGGGGAAGTGCTCTTCGAGCGCCTCGATCATCACGTCGCGGCGCCGCTTGTAGAGGACGACGAGCTCTGCGACGTAGTTCTTCCAGCCGCCTTCGGCGAAGTACTCGCGGACGAAGAACTGCGTCAAGGTGGAGGTGCAGAGATCGGCCGCGCCCTTGCCCAGGACGATTTTCTCCAGCACCGGCGGCGGCGCGACGACCCAGCCGAGGCGGATCCCGGGGGAGAGGATCTTCGAGAACGTCCCCAGGTAGATGACGAAGTCGCCACCGTCGAGTTGGTAGAGCGGCGGCAGTGCCTCGCCGTCGTAGCGGAGCAGCCCGTAGGGGTTGTCCTCGACCACGAGCAGCTCGTGTTGGCGCGCGAGCTCGACCAGCCGGACCCGCCGGTCGAGCGAGAGTGTCACCCCGCCCGGGTTCTGGAAGCTCGGCACCGTGTAGACGAATTTCGGCCGCTTGCCTTCGGCGCGGAGCTCCTCCAGCAGCTCTTCGAGCAAGTCGATCCGCAGGCCGTCGCCGTCCATCTCTACTTGGCGGACATCGGCCTGGTAGCTGCAGAAGACCGGCACCGCGCCGGGGTAGGTCGGCGCCTCGCAGATGACCACGTCGCCGGGATCGACCAGCGTCTTCGTCACCAGGTCGATCGCCTGCTGGCCGCCGGTGGTGATGACGATGTCGTCGGGGTCGGGCAGCATCCCCTCGGCCGCCATCACCTCGACGATGCAGTCTTTGGTCTCGTCGAAGCCCTCGGTCGGCCCGTACTGGAGCGCCGCCGCCGCCGACTGGGCAGCGATCCGGCTCATCTGCGCCGCAAGCATCTCCGGCGGGAAGGTCGACGTGTCGGGGAGCCCGCCGGCGAGCGAGATCACTTCGGGACGCGCCGTCACCGCCATCAGGTCGCGCATCGCCGAGGAGCGCATCACGGTGGTCCGCTCGGCGAACAGACCGGCGTAGCGCTCGAGGTCGCGGGTCGACGTGTGGGCGCGCCGTTTGTGGGGGGGCTGGGGGACCTCGGTCATGCGAGAAGTGTGGCGGATATGCGCCCGCGTGCCCACACCGTTAGGTTTTCGACCGTGCAAATTCTTACCGACCTAGGCGTGGGCATCGCGATCGGCATGCTCGCCGGCACCACCGGCACCAAAGGTGGCGCCCGCGGACGCATGGTCCTGCTCGCCGTGATCGTCGCCCTCGTGATCGGCTTCTTCGTCGACAGCGTGCTCGGCGCGGTGCTCGGCGGAGTCGGCGCGGCCCTCGGCTGCGTGGTGATCTCCGACCTCGTCTTCGGCGCCTCCAGACGCGAGGGCTCCGGCGGCGGCGCGCTCGGATTCATCGTCGCGCTCTGCGCGATCGTGGTCCTGGCGATCGCCCTGTTCTTCTCCTGGCCGATCATTCTGGTCATCCTCGGGCTGATCTGGCTCGGCTGGAGCCGCCACCAGCGCGCCCAGCGCAAACACGCCGGCCTCCGCGTCCTCAGGTAACCAGTAGGCGACGGGCCGAGGTCCGCCGTCCTTAATGATTTGACCCAGCGATGCCCGGCGATCGCCGCAAGAAGCTGATCCTCACCTACGTCGACTCCCTGCGCAGCGACATGCTGCGGCGGGCGATCGACGAGGGCCGCGCGCCGAGCTTCGGCGCGTTGGTCGAGCGCGGGCTGCTGATCGAGGACTGCGTCTCCAGCTTCCCCTCGGTGACCCCGGTCGCCTGCTCGGAGATGGTCACCGGGGTCGGCGCCGACCAGCACTGGATCAGCGGCATGAACTGGTACCACCGGCTCGAGCGGCGCTACGTCGAGTACGGCTCCTCGCTCGAGGCGACCCGCGCCTTCGG
>JAOPZF010000240.1 GCA_025964255.1 Solirubrobacterales bacterium
GCCGTCCCAGCTCCAGGCCGTGGAACTTACGCCGCAGGATGTAGGCCTGGGCGAAGACCGCGGCGCTGGTCCCGATTCCGGTCCCGGCGACGATCCCGCCGATCCCGAACGGCTTGTAGAGCAGCGCCGCCGCGGCCGCCGAGACGACCAGGTCGATCACCGCCAGCCCCGTCGCCTGCCACGGTTTCTGGAGGCTGAAGAAGGTGCGCGTCTGAAGCAGGTAGACGCCGTTGGTAGGCAGCGAGAAAGCGAACCAGAAGAGCGCCGTGGAGACGATCTGGGTGTCGTACGCGTTGAATTCCCCGCGCTGGTAGACGAGTCGGATGATCGGGTGGGAGAGCGCCAGGATCGCCGCCGTCGCCGGCAGCAGCACGAAGAGGATCTGCCTCATCCCGTTGGCAAGCGTGGCCCGCAGGTTCACCAATTCGCCTTTGTTGGCGAAACGCGCGAGGGTCGGGAAGAGCACCGTCGCGATTGCCACCGAGAAGATCCCCTGGGGCAGTTGGTACAGGCGGAAGGCTTTGTCGATCGCCGCCGGCGCTTCGTCGGAGACGAGGCTGCCGAAGGTGCTGTTGATCAGCGCGTTGAAGTTGATCAGGCCGAGGCTGATCGTCACCGGCAGCATCAGCCAGAGCACCCGCCGTACCCCAGGGTTGCGCCATTCGAAGGTCCAGGTGAAGTGGAACGGCGTGTTGCGGAGGTCCCAGGCCGGGATCGCCAGTTGCACCGCGGTCCCGATCAGGATCGCGATCGCGTAGGCGTAGATCTGATCGGGCTTCGAGAACAGCGGCTTCAGGACGACCAGGGCCAGGATGATCGCCACGTTCCAGAAGAACGGTGAGATCGCGAAGGCGCCGAAGCGGTCGTAGCTGTTGAGGATGCCGACGACGATTCCGCTGGCTCCGAGCAGGATGAGGATCGGGAATAGGACCTGCGATAAGGAGACCGTCAGTTCAAGGAGGTGGCCTTCATAGCCGGGCGCGAAGAGCGGGATCACGACCGGCGCGGCGAGGACGAAGATCGCGGTCAGCGCACCCATCACCATCGTGATCAGGAGCAGCAGGGTCGAGGCGAGGCGGAAGGCCTCTTTGAACTGGCGTTTGCCGACGAGGTCGGTGAAGACCGGGACGAAGGCGGGCTGAAGGGCGGCGTCGGCGAACAGCGCCCGGACCAGGTTGGGGACCTGGAAGGCGATCGTGAAGGCCGAGATCGGGCCGGCGACGCCGAAGTAGCCGGCGGCGACGACTTCGCGGGCGAGGCCGGCGATGCGTGATGCCGCCGTCGCCGCGGAGAAGAACGCGGTCGAGCGCGCGATGCGGCCGCCCTGCCCGACGCGCGGAGTGGGCAGGACGAATTCCTCGCTCGGGTAGAACGCCTCCGCCTCGCCGATCGCAACGTCGGCGTTGATGGCCGTCAGGCCATGGGTCGGGGTGTCGGATGCTTCGGGACTCTCCAAGCTTCGGTCTCAGTCGCTATAGTCGGCGGCCGCCCGGGGCCGAGAAAATTCGGCTGGGCATTGACGACATGGCCAACATAGCCTCACAGAAAAAGCGGATACTTCGCAGCGAGCGCGAGCGGACCGAGAACCGACTGCTGACCAGCACCGTGAAGACTTACTTCCGGCGCCTGGAGACGGCGGTCGAGTCCGGCGACTCGAGCACGATCGAGAAAGAGCAGCGCGAGCTGACCTCGAAGATCGACAAGGCAGTCCAAAAGGGCGCCCTGCACAAGAACACCGGCGCACGCAAGAAGGCCAAAGCGGCCCGCATTGCAGCGTCGGTCGGCGCTACCGCCGAGTAGTTCACTCCGAAGTAACGGCACCCGCGCCTTCAAGTAGTAACGCCAACCCCTGCGCGATTTTCGCGCCGCTGACGTGCGGGACGAAGCCGAAGCGACGACGGCCTACGCCGTCGCGCCGGTCGCCGTACGCAGGGCGAGAGTCAAAGCAAGCTCATCTCCGTAGCCGGCGTCTCCACGGCACCAGCGCTCCAGTTGAGCGAGGGCCTCGGTGGCGAGGCGGAGGTTCGAGACGTCCGTGTTCTGCAGGCGGCCGACCAGTAGCTTCGCCGCGTAGGGGTGCATTTTCAGGCTGCCTTCGACCTCGCGCGGCGGCATCCCCTCCTCAAGCATCGCCGCGGCCGCGCAGGCAGCGCGAAGTTTGGAAGCGAGGCCGTAGATCAGGCCGGTGACGTTCTCGCCTTGCTCGATCAGCTGCTCACCGACCCGGAGCGCGGTGCGGGCGTCGCCCTCGATGACCGCGTCGGAGAGGGTCCAGACGGCAGCTTCGGAAGTGTCGGCGATCATCTCCTCGAGGTCGGCGGCGGTGACCTGACCCGAATCGCCGGCCCAGAGGGCGAGGCGCTCGAGCTCGTTGTGCAGCCGCAGTGGCTCGGCTCCCATTCGTTCGACCAGGAGCCGGGCGGCGGCGGGATCGAGCTTGAACCCGAGGCGCTGGGCGTCGCCGACGAGGACGCGGGGCATGTCGCGCGCTTTCGGCGCCTCGAAGTTGTGGATCTCGCCCTTCGCTTTTTTGACCGCTTTCAGCAGTTTGGCCGGGGCTTTGGCGCGCGCGATCAGGACCAGCGTCAGGTCCGGCGGCAGTTCGCCGCCGATCGCTTCGGCGACCGCCATCTGCTGTTTGTCGCGCCATTTCTCGACCCCGTCGGCGAGCAGGTAGCGGCGCGTGCCCATCAGCGACATCGCCGGGATCGCCGCTACCAGCGCTTCGTGGTCGGGGGCGCCGCGGCCCTCACCCGGCTCGAAGACCTCGAGCGCCCCGTCTCCCCCCTCCCGTTCGGCTCGGGCGCGCAGACGCTGCCGGGTGGCTTCGATTTTCGATCCGTCGGTGCCGGAGATCAGGTAGAGCGGGCGCATCTCGTCAGGCATCAGTGGTTCGAGTCTACGGAGAAGGTCCGGCGGCGAACATCGATCTCGACCGTCCCGTCGAGATCGGTCCGCAGGGTCGGGACGTGATGCGCCGCGAGGGTCCCGAGCGTGCCGGAAGTCGGGTGGCCGTAGGAGTTGTGAGCGCCGACCGAGATGACGGCGAGTCGGGGGCGGATCCGGTCGAGCAGCGGCCCGAGACCAGCATCGTCGCTGCCGTGGTGGGCGACCTTGAGGACGTCGATCTGCCCCGGTTGGAGCGGCGTCGATTCGGCCTCGGCGTCGGCGGTCAAGAGCATCGTGAAGTCATGCCAGCGAGCGAGGATGACGAGGGCGAGCTCGTTCGGGTCAGTGTCGGGAGGCGCTTCGGCGAGGCGGTCGGGCGGTGGCCAGAGCACTTCGAGCCGCAGCGAGCCGGAGCGGAGCGTCGTCCCGGCCGCGACCTGATCGGGGACCGCGCCATCGTCACGAGCATTCGCGAGGTATTCGCGGTCGAGGCGCCCGTAGACAAGCCGGGCGATCGGGACCTGCCCGAGCGCTTCCGCGATCCCGGCCGCGTGATCGGACTGGTCGTGGGTGACGATCGCAGCCCCGAGCCGATCGACCCCCTCGTCATGCAACTTCGCAACGAGTTTGTCCCCCGGCGGCCCGCCGTCGACCAGCACCGCCGGCGCACTCCGAGGCTGCAAAAGGATCGCGTCCCCTTGCCCGACGTCGAGAACCTCGACCCGCAGCCCCGGAATCGGTCCGACAGGCGCGCCGTCCCCGTGCGGCCGGCATGCAACCAGGACGAGCCCCGCGACGCCGACAAGCCCCGCAGCCAACGCGACCAGCGCAACCCGCCCGCGCCGTCGATCGTTCCCCTCGTCCACTGGATGCGGTCGACCTTTCCGACCGCTGGTCGACTGCGGTCGACCCTGCCCACCCATAGCGCCGGTTAGGTCGACCGCCCTCGTAGTGGCGCCGGTTAGGTCGACTGCTCCGACGGCGGCGCCAGGTGAGTCGACTGCGCGACGGGGGTTGGTGGCGCGGGCGGCGGCCAGGCGGCGGCCACGGGCGACGGCTTTGGCGGCGATGAGGGAGGCGGCCATCGCGGCGTACGTGGCGAGCATCGCGATCACGCCGATGTGGAGGTGGAGGACGGCCCAGGTGGGGCGGCCGCACCAGGCGGCGACCTGGGCGATGTAGGCGAGAAGTAGTGCGTCGAGGCCGTTGATGGGCACGAGCGGGATGCCGGGGATCTGGGCGAGCGCCGCGGAGACCATGCCGAGCCACATCGCCGGCGCCACCGCGGGGAGGGCGAGGACATTCGCGACCAGGCTCGTCAGTGAGATTTCTTCGAAGACGTAGGCGATCAGCGGGGCCGTCGCGAGGGTCGCGGCGACCGTGACCGCGATGCCCTCGGCGAGAGCGCGGCGCCAGGTACTGCGCCCCAGGCGGACCAGGAGCCATTCGCGGATCGGGGGCGCCAGGTGGAGGATCCCGAGGACGGCGGCGAAGCTCAGTTGCCAGCCGACGTTGCCGGCGACGCTCGGATCGATCGCCAGGGTCAGGACGGCCGCCAAGCCCAGTGCGTAGAGGCGGGACGTTCGTCTTCCCTGGAGGGTCGCGAGAAGCCCGATGACGCCCATCACGCCCGCGCGCTGGATCGAGGGCCCGGAGCCGGCCAACGGGACATAGACGGCGATCAGGCCGATCGTCCAGAGCAGGCGCTCGCGCAAGGGGACGCCGAACATCGCCAGGATCGGCATCGCGAGGAGCGCGAGCAGGGTCACGTTCTCGCCGCTCACCGCGGTGAGGTGGCTGAGGCCGGCGCTGATGAAGTCTTCCCTCGTCCCCTGGTCGAGTTTGTCGTCGTCGCCGAGAACGAAGCCGCGGGCAAGCGCCGCCTCGCGCGGTGGCATGCCCTCCCCCAGACCGGCCGCGGCCCGTTCGCGGATCTCCCCCGCTCGCGCGACTCCAAGCGCCACCACCAGGGCGATCCCGATCAACACCGGCAGGGAGATTCGCGGCGAGCGCATCGCTCAGGGCTGAAGGCGTTCGCTGAGCGCTTCCATCGTCGCCGGCCCGATCCCGGAGATTTCATCGAGCTGGTCGATCGACGACAGGCCGCCATGTTCTTCGCGGAACTTGATGATGTCTTCCGCCGTCACCGGGCCGATGCCGTCGATCGTGTCGAGATCGGCCGCGGTCGCGGTCGAGAGGCTGATCGGGCCGTCTTCTTCGCCGCCGGTGCCCGGCGCGGTCGGAGCCCCTGGCGGCGCGCCCGGGACACGTTCGGGGACGACGACCTGCTGGCCGTCCGCCAACCGGGCGGCGAGGTTCAGCGAATCGAGCTCCGCTTTTCCGGTCGCGCCACCCGCCCGCTGGACCGCTTCGTCGACCCGGCTTCCTTCGGGCAGCCGGTAGACGCCGGGCTTATGGACCGCGCCGGTGACGTCGACCACGACATCGCCGCCGGACCCCTCGACGCTGAACGTCCCACCTTCGTTTTCGGATTCTTCACCGCCTTCTTCGTCACTGCCGCTCGAGTTGTCCGCGTACGTCGACGCCCCTCCCGATTCGTCGCTCTCACCCCTGACCGCCCGCGCTCCGATGAACAGCAGCGCGACGGCGATCGCTCCCCACACGACTACCTGCGTTCGACTCAGATCCGGCATCCCGGCAAACCAACCGGGAAAAGGCGCACGCGTGGCGCGCGGAAAGCAAAAAGAGAGCTACGGAAGCGTCACCGCTTCCGAACGTCGCCTAGTAGTCGTCCTCGTCGTCGTAGCCCGCGACCTCGGCCAGCTGGTCGCTGTAGAGCTCTGCCGCCGCGACCGGCGGCGACTGGATCGAGAGGCAGGCGAAATCCTCGCTGCCGTCGTTGCGGACCGAGTGTTCGGTCGCGGGCGGGACCAGGATCAGATCGCCCTCCGACACCGACTGCGTATCGCCGGCCACCGACATCGTGCCGGTCCCCCGCACCACCACATAAGCCTGCTCCGCCTCTTCATGCGAGCGCAGCGCCTGGTCGGCGCCACCGGGCAGGACCAGCCAGGTCACGGATAGATGGCGCGCCCCGAGTTCGCCCGCGTCCATGAGGACGTGGGTGCGGAGACGATGCCACTCCTCGACCGGAGATTCCGAGAGGCGCCTGACGAGCACGTGGCGTTTCTACCAGAACTGGCCGACCGAGCCGTGCTCCAGTCGTAAATGCGTCTAACGGACCACGAGGTTGACGAGCTTGCCGGGGACGAAGATCTCCTTCACGATCTGCTTCCCGTCGAGGTGCCGCGCGACCTTGTCGCTGCCTTTGGCGAGGGCCAGGACGGCGTCCTGCTCCGCCGCCGCGGGTGCCGCGATCCGGTCGCGCAGTCTGCCGTTGACCTGGACGACGATCTCGACCGTGTCCGACACCAGCATCGCCTCGTCGGCGACCGGCCAGGGCCGCTCCCAGACCCGCTCGCCGGAGATCCGCTCATAGACCTCGGCGCCGATGTGGGGCGCGAAGGGGAAGATCAGGGACGCCGCCGTGGCGGTGACGAAACGCAGCGCCGCGTCGCCGCCCGGCTCACCGTAGAGGCCGTCCTTCAGCCGGTAGGCGTCGTTGACCAGCTCCATCACCGCGGCGATCACGGTGTTGAACTGGAAGCCGCGTTCGAAGTCATGGGTCGCCTTGTCGATCGACCAGTGCGCCTTGGCGACCAGCGCCCGAGCGTCGCCCTCGGTGGCCCCGAGCCGCTCGGCCCCGGCCGCGTCGCCGTCGCCCGTCCAGGCGCCCGCCGCGGTCCGCTCCACGACCTCGTCGCAGAGACGCCACAGACGGGACAGGAAGCGGTTGACTCCCTCGACGCCCTCGTCACTCCAGTCGCCGCCGCGCTCCGGCGGTCCCATGAAGCAGACGTAGGTGCGCGAGGTGTCGGCGCCGTAGCGCTCGACGTACTCGGCCGGGCTCACCGTATTGCCACGGGACTTCGACATCTTTGCGCCGTCGCGGGTGATCATCCCCTGCGTGAAGAGGTTCGCGAATGGCTCCGGCACCTCGAGGTGGCCGAGATCCGCGAGCGCCTTGACCACGAACCGCGCGTACATCAGGTGAAGGATCGCGTGCTCGACGCCGCCGATGTACTGGTCGACCGGCATCCAGTAGGCGGCTGCCTCCTTGCTGAAAGGCGCCTCGGTGTTGTGCGGATCGAGGTAACGGATGTAGTACCAGGAGGAGTCGACGAAGGTGTCCATCGTGTCGGTCTCCCGCCGCGCCGCGCCGCCGCACTTCGGGCACGTGGTCGTGACCCAGTCGGTGGCTGCGGCGAGCGGGGACTGGCCGTGCGGCGCGTAATCCTCGATCTCCGGCAATTCGACCGGTAGCTGGTCCTCGGGGACCGGCACCGTCCCGCACTCGTCGCAATAGACGATCGGAATCGGCGCGCCCCAGTAACGCTGCCGTGACAGAAGCCAGTCGCGCAGGCGGTAGTTCACCGCGGTCTCCCCGCGCCCGTCCTCCTTCAGCCACTCGACCATCGCCGCGTAGGCGTCGCGATTGTTCTGGCCGTCGAAGCGGCCGGAGTTGACTATCGGCCCGTCGCCGCTGAAGGGCAGGCCATCGGCGTCTCCGGGCGCCTCGGGGTCCGACCCCTCGATCACCCGCTTGACCGGCAGGTCGAACTTCTTGGCGAAGTCATAGTCGCGCGAATCGTGTCCGGGGACCGCCATGATCGCGCCGGTTCCGTACTCCATCAGCACGTAATCGGCGACGAACATCGGAATCTCCTCGCCGTTCACCGGATTGACGACGGTGCGCCCGAGCGGGACGCCGGTCTTCTCGCGGTCCTCGGCGCCGCGTTCCTCGACCGACTCGCGGCCGACCCGGTCGACGTACTCCCTCACCGCCGCCTCGGCGGGCGTCCCGGCGACCAGCTTCTCCAGCTGCGGGTGCTCCGGAGCGAGGACGAAGAAGGTCGCGCCGAAGAGCGTGTCGGGACGGGTGGTGAAGACGGGGAAATCGAGGTCGACTTCGCTGTTACGGAAGACGACTTCGGCGCCTTCGGAGCGGCCGATCCAGTTGCGCTGCATCGTGATCACGTGCTCGGGCCAGGACTCGAGCGCGTCAAAGTCCTCCAGCAGCCGGTCGGCGTAGTCGGTGATCTTGAAGAACCACTGCTCGAGTTTTTTCTGGATCACCTCGGTGCCGCAACGCTCGCAGCGGCCATCGACGACCTGCTCGTTCGCCAGCACCGTCGCGTCTTTCGGGCACCACTGCACCGCCGCCTCGGTCCGGTAGGCCAGCCCGCGCTCGAAGAGCTGGAGGAAGATCCACTGGGTCCAGCGGTAGTACTCGGGCTGATGGGTGGCGATCTCCCGCGACCAGTCGATCGAGACCCCCCAGGAGCGGAACTGGCGGCGGAACGACTCGATCGAGCGCTCGGTCGCGACCCGCGGCGGTTCGCCGGTTTTGATCGCGTTGTTCTCGGCCGGCAGGCCGAAGGCGTCGTAGCCCATCGGGTGCACGACCTGGAAGCCCTGGCGGCGGCGGAGGTGGGCGATCGCGTCGCCGACCGCGTAACACTTGAGGTGCCCGACGTGCGGTTCCCCGGACGGGTAAGGGAGCATCTCGCAGACGTAGGCCTTCGGCTTCTCCGCGTCGAAGCCGGGCTCGCCGGGATTCGGCACCTCCCAGGTGCCCTCCTCGGCCCAGACGGCCTGCCACTTGCTCTCGATCGACTTCGGTTCGTAACCGCTCATGAGCAGGCGATCTTATGAGGGCGGAGCGACGGGGGGCGGCGCGCTACCGCACCACCCATTCGTCCAGCGAGTAGTGGTAGCCGCTGATCGCGTGGAGGATGTGAGGCCAGACGAAGACCTCGATCGTCGCCGCGACGATCAACATCGGGATCGCGATGACGACGGTGACCGCGGTCGCGGCGAGCAGCTGGTTCCACTGGCCGCGACGGCTGGCGATCAACCACGCGGCGAGCGGCAGGAAGAGGGCGGTCAGCTCGATCAGCGCGTGCGGGAGGACGCTGAGGATCAGTTCGAGATGGCTTATGTGGAGCTGCATCGCCAGGGTCGCGCCCTGGAAGCCGAGGTAGAGCGCCTGGGTCGAGAGCGAGAAGATCGTGACCGCGGCGACGAAGCAGATCGCCAGCTGGCCCGCCTTGACGTGGATCCAGCGCGAGATGCCGGTGCGCTGCTCGGCCGCCAGCGGCATCGAGGCGCCGGCGATGAAACCCGCGACGCAGGCGGTCGCGTGCAGCGCCAGCACCAGGCCGTTGCGGTAGAGGATCGGCAGCATGTCGGAGAGATGCGACGGTTCGGTGTAGCCGGGGAGCTTCCAGGGCGAGAGGTCCGGGGTGAGCAGGCCGGAGGTGACCCAGACCGCGGCGAGCAGCGTGAGCGCGATCGCGACGCTGAGCGCGAACCAGCCGCGCAGGACGCGCCAGCGGTCGTCGCGCCAGCCCGCGAGCGTCTCCCGCGATTCGTCGAGGCCGCTGGAGAGCACGTGGGAGTTGGCGGTGCGGGCGCGCATCGCCCATTCATCGGCACCGGCGGCAACGTCATTGAGAGCGCCCACCGGCGAGTTCGCATTTTTGGCCGGATAGCGACCCTTTCTGCGAACTCATCCTGGTTGGGGATGAGCCCGGTAGTGGCCGGGGGTGCGGCCGAGGACAGCGGCGAAGGCTTCGATGAAGCTCGTCGGGTTGGCCCAGCCGCAGCTCGCCGCCGTGTAGGTGACGGTGTGACCGTCGGCGAGCAGGACCAGCGCGAGGTGGAGGCGGAGCTGGGTCCGCCATTGGCGGAAGCCCATGCCGAGCTCCTCGTGGAAGAGGCGGGTCAACGTCCGCTGGCTGGCGCCGACGCGGCGCCCGAGCTCCACCAGGGTCGAGTTGTCGGCGGGGTTCGCGTGGAGGAGTTCGCTGAGCTCGCGGAGGCGGTCGTCGCGCGGTTCGGGCAGGTGGAGGGGCTCGACCGGGGCCTCGACCAGGTCATCGACGATCACGGTCCGGAGCCGGACCTGGGCGGCGGGGAGTCGGGCGGCGCTGGTGTCCGGGGTCAATCGCAGCATCGCCTCGCGGGCGAGCGGCGAGACCGAGAACACCGCCGGGCGCTCCGGTAGCCGGGTGGCCAGGGACGACGGCAGGAACAGCACCCGCATGTCGGTGCTGCCGTAGGCCTGGTGTCGGTGCTCGAACCCCGCCGGGGTCCAGGCGATCCGCGTCGACGGAGCGATCCAGGTCCCCGACTCGGTGATGATCGAGAGGACGCCGGTCGCGGGATAGACGAGGTGGCCGCGCCGGTGCTTGTGGACGGCGACGCCGCCGCCGTGGACGAAGGGGACGCGCATGCCGCCGCGGGCGTCGCCCCAGGTCGCCTGCGCCTCCGACGACGAGACGGTCCTGGCGATTGGCGCTCCCGAGGCTTGGCCACTTTCCGGCATATGTAGGCAATTTAGCGGTGGTGGGACAGCGGCCGATTCGACAACCTGATCGCCGTGGACGCCTCCGTCACAGAGCAGCCACGTTCGGGCCCGCCCGAGCCGGCTCAGCACGCCCCTGCGCGCGCCGCCAAGGCGGGCACTCCCCTCTTCGCCTTCCTGCTCGTCGCCGTCAACCTGCGGATCGCGGTCGTCGCCCTCTCCCCCCTCCTCGACGACATCAAGGCGACGGAGCACCTCACCGACAGCGCCGCCGGCCTCCTCACCACGCTGCCGCTGGCCTGCTTCGGCGCCTTCGCCTTCCTCGTGCCGTGGCTCACCCGACGCCTCGGCGCCCGCCGGCTTCCCACGCTTTCGATGGCGATCCTCTCGGCCGGGATCCTGCTCTGGCTGATCCCGGGGTTGCTCCCGCTGTTCGGCGGCGCGCTGGTCGCCGGGGCCGGGATCGGGATCGGCAACATCGGCATGCCCGGGATGCTCAAACGCGACTTCGCCACCCGCTCGCACCTGGTCACCGGCCTCTACACGACGATGCTCTTCATCGGCGGCACCGTCGGCGCCGGGCTGACCGTGCCGCTGCGCGACGCCCTCGGGATCGACTGGCGGCAGATGCTGGCGCTGTGGGCGATCCCCGCGATAGTCGCGCTGATCGTCTGGCTGGTCTCCGCCGGGCGACGCGAAGCGGAAGCAGACTGGCTGGACGCGACCGGCCAACCCGCCGGATCCGATGCTGTCGACCCCGTTCCCGTTCCGGCCACCCCCGGCCCGTCCCTCCGCGCCCTGATGCACGACCCCGTCGCCTGGGCGGTGACCTGCTTCATGGGCATCCAGTCGCTCGGCTACTACGCCTTCGTCGCCTGGCTGCCGACGCTGCTCCAGGACCACGGCATGAGCGCCGGCAAAGCGGGCTGGATGCTCTCCTTCGCGACCTTCCCGGGGATCGTCGCCGCCCTCGGCACGCCCGTCCTCGATCGCCGCCTCGGCGGCGGCCCCACCTTGGTCCTGCTCGCGTCGGCTTCCGCGGCCTGCGGGTTCGTCGGCCTGATCGTCGCGCCGGTGTCGCTGGCCTACCTCTGGATGATCCTCCTGGGACTGGCCCAGGGCGCCTGCATCAGCCTCGCGATCGCCTACATCGTCGCCCGCTCGCCCGACCACGAGCACACCGGCAAGCTCTCGGCGATGGCGCAGGGCTTCGGCTACTTGCTCGCCTGCCTCGGCCCGGTTGCGCTGGGCGCGGTCCACAACGCGACCGGCAGTTGGACGGTGCCGCTGATCGTCCTGATCGCCGCCCTCGGCGCCCAGGTCGCGGCGGGACTGCAGGCGAGTCGCCCGAGGCACGTCCTCGCGGGACGAAAGTGGAGCTGAGGGGAATCGAACCCCTGACCTCCTCGCTGCCAGCGAGGCGCTCTGCCAGCTGAGCTACAGCCCCGGGAGCGGGAGAGTGTACCGGGAGAGCGGCGAGTGCGCCCCCAAGGGAAGAGGTCTAAGCGGCGTGGCGCCCGGACCCGTCCTCGTCGACGTCGAGGATCAGGTTGTCGGGAGCGGTGTGGCGGACCTTGAAGTCGATGAAGGAGACGGCCTCGAGCTCCCGCAGGAGGTCGACCGGACGGTCGAGCCGCATCGAGAACGTCGCCCGACCCTCGGAGAACCGTTCGACCGAGATGTCGGTGGCGCCGAGCTTGCCGACCGCGTCCTCAAAGCCGACCAGCTGGGCGAAATCGCCGAGCGGCCCGATCTCGAGGCGGACCTTGCCTTCGTAGAGGCCGGGGGTCCAAGAAGTGCCGGGCTCGACGGCGTGGCCGTTGCCGTTGCCGTTGCCGTTGGTTGACGCGGAGCCGTTCGGGCCCGGTGCGGGCGCCGCTTCGGCAGCGGCCTCGGCCGCGGCTTCGGCGTCGGCGACGATGTCCGGCGCGGCGAGGTCGGCGGGCAGTCCGCCGTCCGCCTCGTCTTCGATCTCGCTCAGCAACTGGGCGCGTTTACTGACCTCGACCGCCTCGCGCAGCGCTTTCATCCGGATCCGCGTCGCCTGGCCGCGGGCCTGCGCCTGCAGTTCCTCGAGCCGCGCCGCGACTTTGTCGAGCGAGGCGATGCTGCGGTCGTGGCAGGCGTTGGCCTCCTCGAGGCGCTCGGTGAGATCGCGGATCGTCCGCTCGCGCTCGATCACCATCCCCGAGAGGGAAGTCAGGTCCGCCTCGTTGGAGGCGAGCGCGCGGGCCTGGATCAGGCTCTGCGATTCGAGCGCGGCCTTCGCCTCGGCGAGCGCGGCGGCCTGCTGCTCGAGTCCCGAGATGTGCGAATCGTGCGCCGCCACCGCGGCGTCGACTTCGGGCTTGCGATAGCCGAATAGCGTCCTCCTGAAGCTCGTCATGGGCGCGACCGTAGAGGGGCCCTCGGACGGAACTTCAGCTAGGACTGAGTGTCACGCGGTCGCGGCGGAGGGTGCTTCCGGCTCGTCGAAGGCCATCTCGAGACGCGGCGCCTCGTGCCACAGGTCGTCGAGCTGGTACCGATCGCGCGCTTCCGACGTGAAGACGTGCAGGACCGCGTCGAGATAGTCGACGAGCGTCCACCCCGCTTCGCCGCCACCGTCGGTTCCGCTCGGCAGCAGCGCGGACTCCTGCTTCACGCGCGTGCGCACCTCGTCGACGATCCCGCCCGCCTGCCGCTCGTTGCGCACCGTGCAGATCACCAGGAAGTCGGTGTAGGCGACCAGGCCGCGCATGTCGAGCACGACGATGTCTTCTGCTTTTTTGGAATCGGCGAGCTCGGCGAGCCGTCGTGCCAAGTTCTCTGACTGGATCGGATTCAAGCGTAGATCCCCTTCTCCTCGATGAATCGAGCTACCGGCTCTGGAACGAGATAGCGGAGCGGCCGGCCGGCTGCGGCACGCTCGCGGACAGCTGAAGAAGACACACCGAACTGGGGCATCTCGAGCATCGTCGCCCGCCCCTCGGCACCGAGACTGCGCAACACCGTGGCCACCTCGGCGTCGGAGATGCCCGACCTGCGGGCGACCGCCAGACGCGCCAACCCGACGACCTTCTCAGGCTCGCGCCAGCTCTCGAGTCCGACGGCGGCGTCAGCCCCCATCACAAAAACGAGGTCACTTTCTTCTCGTTCCTCAGCAAGCAACTGCAAAGTCTCATACGTGTAGGACGGCCCTTCGCGTTCGGTCTCCAGGGCGGAGACGGAGAAGCGCGGATCGTCGGCGGCGGCGAGCCTGGTCATCGTCACCCGCAGCTCTTTCCCCGGGTCGTCAGCGATCCGCTTGTGCGGAGCGACCCCGGTCGGGACGAGGATGACCTCCGCCAGCCCGAGCTGCCAAAGGGCCTCCTGGGCAAGCGCCAGGTGACCGAGGTGCGGCGGATTGAACGCCGAGCCGAGCACCCCGATGCCCGAGCCCGGGCGGTCAGCCACGCACCTGGCCGTTGCCGCGGCCGACGTACTTCGTGGTCGTCAGCTCGCGCATCGCGATCGGGCCGCGCGCGTGCAGCTTCTGGGTCGAGATGCCGATCTCGGCACCCATCCCGAACTCGAATCCGTCGGTGAACCGGGTCGAGGCGTTGACGTAGACGGCGGCCGCGTCGACCCCCGCGACGAAGGCATCGCCCGCCGCCGCGTCGGCGCTCACGATCGACTCCGAGTGCCCGCTGCCGTGGGAGTTGATGTGGTCGATCGCCTCGTCGACCCCGTCGACGACGGCGACCGCCGACTTCAGCGCCAGGTACTCGGTGTCCCAATCTTCCGCGGTGGCCTCGCCGATCGCGACCGACTCGCCGGCCGCGGCGCGGGCGCGCGCGTCGCCGACCAGCTCGACCCCTTCGGCGGCCAGCGCGGCGAGGATCGTCGGCGCGTAGCTCGCGACGATCCGCTCGTCGAGCAGCAAAGTCTCCATCGCATTGCAGGCGGAGGGGCGCTGCACCTTGGCGTTGACGACGATCCGCGTCGCCATCTCCAGGTCGGCATCACCGTCGACGTAGACGTGGCAGTTGCCCGCCGCCGCGTACAGCACCGGCACCGTGGCCACCGCCTTGATCGCCTCCTTCAGCCCCTCGCCGCCGCGCGGGATCAACAGGTCGACGACGCCCTCCTGGGTCGCCAGCTCGGCCAGTCCGTCGCGGTCGCCCGCGTCGAGCAGCAGCACCGAATCCTCGGGCAGCCCCGCCTCGGCGAGCGCCTCGCGGACGATCGCGGCGAGCGCCGCATTGGAGCGCTGGGCGTAGCTCGAGCCGCGCAGGACGATCGCGTTGCCGCTCTTGATCGTCAGCGCGGCGCAGTCGATGGTCACGTTCGGGCGCGCCTCGTAGATCACGCCGACGACGCCGAGCGGCACGCGGATCTTCCTCAGGTCGACGCCGCTCTCCAGCGTCCGGTGGTCTAGCTCCTCGCCGACCGGATCCTCGAGGGCGATCACGGCGCGCACTCCCTCGGCCATCCCGGCGATCCGCGCCGGGGTCAAAGTCAGTCGGTCGCGCAGCGCATCGGTGAGCCCGGCGGCGCGCTCGTCGGCCAGGTCGGCGGCGTTCGCTTCGAGGATCGCCTCGGTGCGCCCGTCGAGCAGCCGCGCGGTCGCCGCCAACGCCGCGTCCTTGGCCGAGGTCGGCACGCTCGCGAGCGTCCGCGCCGCGCGCTTCGCCGCGATGCAGCTCTCAGCTATCGATCTGGTCGCTACCGCCATGTTCAGAAGGGTAACCGGCGCCGACCCGCGCACCCCCACTTGGCACGCAAGATTTGCGAAGTTGGCCCTCAAACGGCACGTTTGGCGCTAAAGCAGGACGAAGCGGTCCCGATGTATGACCTCTTCGGGGGCGTCGGGGAAGTGCTCGCGCACGTAGGCGCTGCGGTGGCCGGCGGTGCGTGCCACGTCGTTGGAGGAGTACTCGGAGATCCCCTTGCCGAGCGGCCGCTCGATTCCCCGCTCGACCACCCAGACGGCGTCCCCGGGCGCGAAGCTGCCATCGGCGCCGGTGACGCCGACCGCGAGCAGGCTCGACCCGCTCTCTCGCAACCGGACCGCCGCGCCCGCGTCTACCAGCACCGACCCGGTCGGCTGCTTCGCGTATTTGAGCCACAGCTTGTAAGGCGAGAGCCGCCCCTCGACCCGGGCGGTGAAGCGCGTCCCGATCTCCTCGCCGGCGGCCGCCGCGGTGAGCTCCCCCGCCCGCGTCCCGTTGCAGATCACCACCGGCACGCCCGACTCGCTGGCGATCCGCGCCGAGGCGATCTTGCTCTGCATGCCGCCGCTCCCGAGCGCCGAGGACGCGCCGATCTGGATCACCTCGAGCGAGGAGGCATCGTCGATCCGCCCCACCAGCTCCGCTCCGGGGTCGGTCCGCGGATCGGCGGTGAAGACGCCGTCGGTGTTGGTCAGCAGCACCAGCAGCCGCGCGTTCAGGAGCGCCGCGACCAGCGCCGCGAGGAAGTCGTTGTCGCCGAAGGTGATCTCGTCGGTCGAGGTCGTGTCGTTCTCGTTGATCACCGGTACCAAGCCCCAGGCGAGCAGCCGCTCGAGCGCTTGCCGCGCGTTCAGGTAGTGGCTTCGTTCCGAGACGTCGGACAAAGTGAGGAGAACCTGCGCCGCCTTCGTCCCGCCGGCCTCGAGCCGCTCGCGGTAGGCCTGGAAGAGATCGCCTTGGCCGACCGCCGAGCACGCCTGCAGCTCGTCCATCGCCCGCGGGCGCTCCGCGAGGTCGAGCAACCGCATGCCCCGGGCGATCGCCCCCGAGGTGACCAGCACCACCTGCTCTCCCGCCTGTCGCAGAGCGCCGATCTGCGCGCACACCGAGTCGAGCACGTCGGCGCGTAACGAGCCGTCGTCGGAGGCGACGACCGAGCTTCCCAGCTTTACTACCAGCGTCATGGCCGGCAAGTCTACGAGCGAGGCGCCCCCTTTCAGCTACGAGCTGCGCGTCCGCTACGGCGAGTGCGACGCCCAGGGCATCATCTTCAACGCCAATTACCTCGCCTACGTCGACGTCGTGCTGACCGAGATCTGGCGCCAGACGATGGGCTCCTACGACTCACTCCTGGAGACCGGCGTCGACACCGTGGTCGGCGAGGTCAACATGCGCTTCCTCGCGCCAGGCCGCTTCGACGACGTCCTCCGCATCGAGGGAGGCTTCGACGGCCTCGGCACCACCAGCACGACCCTCAAGCTCCAGTTCCGCCGCGGCAACGACCTCCTGGTCGAATCCGACGTCCGCTACGTCTTCGTCGACCTGGATAACTGGCAAAAAGCCCCGATCCCCGAGAAGGTTCGCGAAGGACTGGCACCACTACTTCTGAGGTAAGTCGGGAGAAGCGGGAGAGCCTTCCCTCACAACAGCGGGGAGGTTCGTCCAGGCTCTCCCGCTTCTCCCTCCACGCCGTCACACTTCCGGCCGATTCCCTCACCACCGGCCGCGCAATCCGCGCACCTAAGCCCGCCATAGGGGGCGGATCAGGAGAACCCTGGACGAACCTCCCGCTGTTGTGAGGGAAGGGTTCTCCTGATCCGCCTCCCCGCAACGCCATTCCTCTGAGCGCTCCGCTCAGACGTGCAGCTCGAACTCGTGCTCGCCGACCCGCACGTCGTCGCCGGCTTCGAAGCCGGACTTGCGCAGAGCGGCGATCACGCCCATCTCGGTGAGGCGCTGCTCGAGGTAGGAGAGCGCTTCTTCGTTGGTGGTGTCGTGGCGTTCGAAGAGGAGCTCGACGCCGCGGCCGCCGATGCGGAAGGCATCCTCCTCGCGCTCGACCCAGTAGCCGCCCTCGCCCTCCGGGCGGTAGACGCGATGCTCGGACTCGAATTCGCCGCTCGCCTCCCCGGCGGGTGCCGCATCTAGCGGCTGCACCTTCGCCAGCTCGACGAGGATCCGGCGACGCAGCTCTTCGAGCCCCTCGCGGGTCGCCGAGGACACCGACATCACGCCTAGCACCGAGTCGCCGAGGCGCTCCGCCCACTCGGCCACCGCCGCCTCGACCACCGCCGGTTCGAGCAGGTCGCGCTTCGACAAGATCACCAGTTCGGGCAGCCGCTCGAGCCCCGCCCCGTAGGCCTCCAGCTCGGCCCGCACGAGCTCATAGTTCGCCACCGGCTCGCCTTCCAGCGGCGCCAACTCGACCAGGTGCACCAGCATCGAGCAGCGCTCGACGTGGGCGAGGAACTCATGGCCGAGCCCGGCCCCGTCGGCCGCGCCTTCGATCAGCCCGGGGATGTCGGCGAGCACCGCCTGGCGTTCGTCGCCTTCGATCGTCCCCAGCCCCGGCGACAGCGTCGTGAAGGGATAGTCGGCGACCTTCGGGGTCGCTCGCGTGAGCGCGCCGAGTAGGGAGCTCTTGCCCGCGTTCGGCAGCCCGACCAGGCCGACGTCGGCGAGCAGCTTCAGCCGCAGCTCGATCCAGTCCGCGTCCCCCTTCGTCCCTTTCTCGGCGAAGCGCGGCGCCTGCCGCACCGAGGTCGTGAAGCGCTTGTTGCCGTGCCCGCCGCGCCCGCCGTGCGCGACCACGGCGCGCTGGCCGGGCTCGACCAGGTCGAGGTCGACGCCATCGACGGTCACCGCCTGCGTCCCCGGCGGCACCGGGATGACCCGGTCATCGCCGCGGCCCCCGTGCCGATTCGATCCCTCTCCGTGACCGCCGCGATTGGCCCGGAAGTGTTTGCTGCCCCGCAACGCCCCCAGATCGCGCCGCGACGGATCGCAGACGAGCACGACATCTCCGCCGTGCCCGCCGTCGCCACCGTCGGGACCGCCCCGCGGCACGTGCGCTTCACGCCGGAAGCTGACACAGCCGTTGCCGCCGCCGCCGGCCTCGACCCAGATTTTTGCGGTGTCGTCCATCACCTAAAGGTAGATGGACGGGGGAAGGGGCCGGGCGGCCCCTCCCCCCGTCCATACGGGAACTACTTCTTCCCGTGCTTCTTCTTGCCGTGCTTCTTCGGCGTGACCGTGACCTGCTCGGCCAGGGTCTTCGACCCACTCGCGCCGCTGACGACGACGCTGAACTTATAGGTCCCCTTGGCGCCGCCCTTGGTCTTCACCTTGAGCGTCATCTTCTTGCTCGCGCCCGGCGCGAGAGCGGCGACGGCGACGCACTTCGGCGCGACGAGGCCCGCCTTCGCCTTCTTGGTGAGCTTCACGCACACCTTCGAGGACGAGGAGGTCGTGCCACCCGCGTTTTTCAGGGTGAGCGGCAGCGACGCGACCTTGCCCGCCACGACCTTGACCTTCTTCTTCGAGCCCGAGGACAAGGCGAACGAAGCCGGCGCCGGGGTGATAGGCGGCGCGATCGCCACCGAGTAAGCAGAGCTCGACTGGCTCGCCGAACCGGACCGATTGGTTCCCGTCACCGCGCAGGTGTAGCTGCCGGAACTCGTCGCGGTAAGCGCCGAGCCGTTCACTCCGGAGATCGCCTGGCCGTCCTTCGACCACTGATACGAGTAACTCACCGGCGCCCCGTAGACGTAGGAGCCCGGGTAGTCCTGGGACCAAATGCCCTGCGAACAGGACAACGCGGTGCCCGACGCCGAGATCTGCGGAGCGCCCATGCCGGTCGGGCTTCTCACGATGACGGGGTCCTGAGGACTGTGGAGAGGCGCCGACGTGATCGCGATGGAGCCACTGCCGACCAGGCCGAGCGTCGCCGTTCCGAAGGCGTTGGTCGCATCTTCGCCGGTCCCGTAGTTGGCCCAGACGAAGCGGCCGTTGGACGGATCAAACGCCAGGCCAAAGGGATCGTCATAGGTTTTCGGCGTTTCGCCGGAGACGGCCGAGATCGAGACTTCACCGCCGCCGACTCCGGAGGTGTTGAACCAGTAGATGCCTGCGACTCCTTTCGGAGACGCGCCGAGGAAATAGAGGCGTCCGGCTGCCGGATCGACGTTGATCGCGCTCCAGTTGTGGGGGCCTTCGGCCGGCCCATAGGAAAGGGTGCCGCCACCGGTGTTGTCGAGATTGGCGAAGTAGATCTTTTCGTTGCCTACCCAATAGACACGATTGCTCGTGGTGTCGAGGGCAATCTTGTACGGGTCATCGACAACCGTGCCGGCGGTATTCAACAGACCACCACTGCCGCCGTTCGCCGAGGCGTAGCCGATCGATCCTTCGGTCTCATCGTTCGCCCAATAGACGGTCTGCGTCTTCGGGTCGACCGCGATGCCTTCAGGGTCTTCGACTTTGGCACCGGTGGTGTCGAGGACACCACTGCCACTGCCGTCGGTGGCAACCCAATCGATCTGTTCTTTACTCGAGTTCGCGATGAAGATGCGGCCGCTCGTCGGGTCGTAGGCGAGGCCTTCCGGATTGTCGATTTCGATCGCTGCGGTGTTCAGGATCCCACCGCCGTTGCCATCAATGTTGGCGAACCCGATCGTCGGCGGACTCGCGTTGTAGTTATCCCAGTAGATCGTTTCGGACGCGTGCGCGCGGGCGGCCACGCCCAGCAGCGCACAAGACACAAGGGCGATCGCCCCGACCATCCAGGTCAGGCGGTGCCGCGAGCCCAGGGACTCGGTAAGGAGCTTCAACTGCGTTCCTTTCGGTTGAGTACCAGTTCAACCCGTCCTGAATTGGACGGATAAACAGACCAGTACTTAATCGACCGGCCCGGCGGTCAAATCAAGCGCCGGACGAACGGACTCGCAGAAACGGAGGGCGCCCGAAGGGCGTTCCCATTCTGGCAGATGTGGCGGAGGATCAGTTCTCGTCGGTGAGGACGCTGATCGTGCGGCCCTTGCGGGCGGAGTGGAAGGAGACCTTCCCCTCGCGGGTCGCGAAGATCGTGTGGTCGCGGCCGAGGCCGACGCCCTCGCCGGGCCAGAAGCGGGTGCCACGCTGGCGGACGATGATCTCGCCGCCGTAGACCTGCTGGCCGGCGAACACCTTCACGCCGAGCATCTTCGGGTTCGATTCGCGGCCGTTCCGCGAAGAGCCGAGGCCTTTCTTATGTGCCATTACGAATCCTCTTTCGAAGCTTTGGCTTTCGAGCCACCTTTGAGGCTGGTCACTTCGAGCTTGGTCAGCTCGGAGCGGTGCCCGGCGCGTTTCCGGTAGCCCTTCTTCGCCTTGTATTTGAAGACTTTGATCTTTTTGCCGCGCAGATTCTCGACGACTTTCGCCTCGACTTTGACTTTCGCCAGGTCTTTCCCGACGATCACGTCTCCGTCACGGAAGAGCACCGGGCGCAGGGAGATTTTGTCGCCGTCTTTGGCGTCCAGGCGGTCGACGAGCAACGAGGTGCCCTCTTCGACCTTGTACTGCTTTCCACCGCTCTCGATAACCGCGTACATGCTGTCTCGTTCCTCTTCCGACTACTCGTCCGAACTACCTTGATTGGCACGCGAACGTCCCCGACCGCCTCGGCGGCCGCGGCTGCGTTTGCGCGCGGGAACATCGGAGTCTAGCTGGGAGTCGTCCGAGGCGCCGTTCGGGCTCCCGTTCGCACTGTCGTCTCCATTCGAATGCCCGTTCGTCGACTCGCCGCCGAGCAGCGAGGCGATCGCCGCGGCCCGCTCGACCTCGTCGATCCGCACAAGCTTGCGCTCCCCCACGTAGGGGCCGCCGCCGGTGATGCTGACGATGTAGGAGTCGATCCGGGCGACCGCGTCCTTGTCGTTGTACATGTGGGGCTCGTCGATCTTGACCAGCACCTCCTCGCCGA
>JAOPZF010000241.1 GCA_025964255.1 Solirubrobacterales bacterium
CGCTGACGATCGACGCCGGGCGGATCGTCGCCGTCGACATCGTCCGCAACCCGGACAAGCTGCGCGGCCTGGGCGAGGCGAGCTGATGGGCGCGCCGATCCCCGCCGAACCTCCGTCGCGGCCCGCCGCGACGGAGACGATGCGCCGCCCGGACATCGTCCGGGTCGCTCTGCTGGCGATCGTCGCCTACTGCCTCTTCATCGGCCTCACGGCGGCGGTGATCCCGCACGTCTTCTACGACGACTTCCCGTTCCTCGAGCACTGGGTCGAGCGGCTGCCGCCCTACAACGAACATTTGGTCTTCGACGTCGGCGGCCTCTACCTCGGCTTCGCCGTGGTGCTCGGGCTCGCCGCCTGGCGGCCGCGGCGCGACCTCGTGATCGCCGCCTGCGCCGGGTTCCTGACGATGGCGGTCCCCCACCTCGCCTTCCACGCGACGCACCTGTCGGGGTTCGGGACGGGCGGCGCGATCGCCGAGCTCGGCGCACTGGCGTCGCTCCTGATCCCGCCGGTCCTGGCGATCTGGGCGAGCGCGGCCGCCGAGCCCGGCCCGTAGGCCCGCCCAGCTGTTCCTTTCTACCGCTATACCGGCATAAGGAACAGCTGGACGAGGGGGCCCGGCTCTAGCCGAGGCGGACCTTGAACCGGGTCACCGCGTGGGTGCCGGTCCGCACCTGAATCGTGTAGGTGCCCGACGCGATCGAGCGCCGGGACAGCAGGTGGCCGACGGTGCCCGCGGCGTAGACCTTCCCACCGCGCAGCAACGTCGCCGCGTGGCCGGAGAGCTTGCGCTCGTCGACCCGGGAGGCCTTGCCGCCGTAAGTGACCTTGCAGGTCACCTTGACGCCCTTGGCCCCCTTGCCGCCGACTTCGCAACGCACGGTGGCGTCGCGGCCGGGAGCACCCTTCGGCCCGGTGGCGCCGGTGGCACCCTTCGGGCCCGTGGCACCGGTCGCGCCGGTGTCGCCCTTCGGACCGGCCTTGCCTTCTTGCCGGTCGGTCCTTCCTTGCCTTCTTCACCGTCCTGACCCGTCGGGCCTTCTTTGCCGTCCTTGCCCGGCGCGCCTTCCGCGCCGTTCTGGCCGGCAGGGCCGGTCGGGCCTTCAGCGCCGGTCGGGCCTTCGGGCCCGGCAGGGCCTTCCGGACCGGTGACGACCGGCTGCTTGATGCTGGTGGAGGTCAGGGGCACCTCCTCCACCCCGGCCGTCGTGTTGGTCTTGAAGACCAGCGCGGCGTTCGAGGTGACTTCGGCGCGGCTCGGCGCGTAACGCACCACGACCGAGCAGGTTGCGCCAGGTGCGACCGTGCCGCCGGTGCAGTCATCTTCGGCGAGCAGGAATTCGCCGCGCGATGCTGCCTCTTCGGCGTGGATCGAGACGCCCGAGATCTCGAGCGGCTGATCGCCGGTGTTGGTGACCGTGACTTCCTGGGCTTCGCTGATGAAGCCGACCGGCTCCAGTGGGAACACCGGGGAACCGGCGGTCAGGACCGGACCGGCGCCGGCGAACGGCACGATCTGGACCGTCTTCGTTTCGGTGATCGGCGCCAGCGATTCGGGGCCCGTGTAACGGCGCATCGAGTCGTTGGTGACCGAGACTTCCACCGAGCCGGTCTTCAGACCGGTCAGGTAGCCGTCCGACGGATCGAGGATCGCCGTCTTGCCTTCTTCGCGGGCGGCTTCGATCGCGGCGGTGCCGCTGCCGATCGCGAGGTCAGGCGAGCCGCCCCAGTCGACGGACATCGGGTAGCGCAGCGGCACGACGCGGGTGCCGCTCGCGACACCCTCCGGCTGCACGATGCTGCCGCTGACCACACCGGCGGTCGACACTTCGACCGATTCCGGCGCGTTCAGGTCGATCGACTGGGCGAACGCGTGGATGTTGCCCGTCAACCACTGCTGGTTGGCGTCCTCTTCCGGGTCGATCGACCAGTCGTCCCAACCGGTGAAGCCACCGTGGTCAGGAGTCCCGTACGGGTCCTTGCCCGAGGAGGGCAGCACCACGTAGGGGATGCCTTCGATCCGGTGGACGTACGCCACCTGGGCGTGTGAACCGACCATCGCCGCCGGCTTGCCGCTCGCTTCGCGGAAGTTGGTCAGCATTTTCTCGATCAGCGCCACTTCTTCGCGGTCGCCGAGCTGACTGGCCTTGGTCGCCGACGGATCGTCGACCGGGTGGTGGGCGAAGACCATCACGTTCTTCACGTTCGGGTCGCTCTTCGCCGTTTCCAGCGCTTCGCGGAACATCGGCAGCTGCTGCCAAGAGGTTCCACGCAGGGTCCCCAGCGAGCTCGCCAGGAGGATGAAACGCGTGCCCTTGTGGTCGAAGTAACGGTACGGCGTGCCGAACTGTTCTTCGAAGTGCGCCAGGTTCGGTTCCTGGACGAGGTTCACCCCGTAGGACTCGTGGTTACCCGGCACGTAGTAGCACGGGACTTTTTCCGCACCCGGTTCCGGCGTGTAATTTTCTTCTTTCGGTTCGTCCGCTTCGACGATTTCGCAGCCCGATTCTTCGAGCACTTCGCGGGCCAGCGACATGTCGGCCGGCAGGCCGCGGTCGGTGACGTCGCCGTTGAGGACGATCAGGTCCGGATCGGTCTGACGGATCCGGCGGATCGCCGTCCGTGCGACTTCGGCCAGCGCCGGGTTTTCGGCGGTGAACTGGATGTCGGAGATCGTCGCGAACTTGAAGTCGCTGCCACCGCTCGGCAGTTCGCCGGTGTCGGAGATCAGCGAGTCAGGCTGCGGCGGCCCTTCTTCGGGCAGCTGCACCGAAGGCGGTACGTCGGCTTCGAACTGGCCGAGGACCATCGTCCCCGCCGCCTGCGCGGATTCGCTCGTGTTGATCGCCTGGAAGCTCCCGATCGAGATCGGGACCGAGGTGGTCGCCGGCAGGGTGAAGGTCGCCGTCTGCCATTCAGGACTAGCCACGATCGGCGTGCCGTACGAGTAGTTCGAATGGCCGTTGCCTTCGACGAAGCTGATGTAGGTGAGCAACTGAGCAACCGACGTTTTCACTTTCAGCTTCACCCGCAGCGGCTGTCCCGGCATCGCGATCCGGCTGTTGCCGGCGGCCAGCGAGACGCCGATGTTCCGCATTTTCGCGTATTCGATCTTCAGACCTTCCGGAGTGTCCGTCCGGGTCGTCGTCGCGCTGCTGTTGTTGACCCAGCTGCCTGCCCGGCCAGCGAACGTGTACGGGATGAGGGTTTCGACGCCGACCGAGATCGGCAGCTCCGCCTTGATCCCGTTCGCTTCGATCAGCACGGTGGTGCCGCCGACCTTCAGCGGGGTGATCTTCAGGTTGCCGCTTTCCGGCGACAGTTCGACCACTTCGTGGTTGTAGGTGAGTTTCAGGTCGGAGTACTCGAGCGGAGCCTTCCAGCCCTGGTCGTCCTTGCCGGTCACTTTGACGGAGACCGCGTCTTCGGCCTTCGCTTCGGTGATCGAGATCCGTTCGGTCGACAGTTCGATGTCGCGGACCGGGTCGAGGACGCGGACCGGCACTTCGGTGGTGACGCCGTTCGCCGTCGCGCCGACCGTGATCGTGCCTTTGGCCTTGGCCGGGGCGGCGAGCACGCCGTTGTTGATCGTGCCGCTGCGCGCGGTCCATTTGACCGTGCCTTCGGCCAGCTTGACCGGGGCCTGGTGGTTGTCGGTCCCCTGCGCGGTCATGTCCAGGTGCGTGCCCGGGAAGACGCGGAGGCTTTCTTCGGCCGAGCCGTCGTGCAGCCCAGGGACGACGAACATGTGGTGGACGGTGCCGTCACCCGGTTCGACGAAGACGCCGATCCCGTTCGGGTCGGAGCGCTCGGTGCCGTCGGATGGGTTGTTGCGGACCGTCGCGCCTTCGGCGCCGAGGGCGCGGGCGACCATCGTGGTCGAGCCGCCGCCGTCGAGGTTGACCGCCGTTTCGACGCCTTCTTCGGCCATCTCGGCCGCCTCGACGTTGACGCCGATGCCGCCGTGACCGGTACCGCCGGGGCCGTCCCAGGTGGCGAGCACGAGGGTGTGGCCGCCGTCCTTGAAGCCCGCCGCGGTGCGTGGCGCGATCGCGGTTTCGAGGCCGGACTTGGCGACGCCGGCTTCGACGATGGTGCCGCCGTCGCCGATCGCGAACTGCAGTTCCTGCGTCGCTTCGGCGCTGAGGCCGTAGGTGAGTTTTACTTCTTCACCGGGCTTCAGGGAGCGGATCGCTTCGGCGGCGCTTTCGCGACCGACGAGGACGAAGCCGCCCGCGGGGATCTGGTTCGCCTGGGCGCCGGTCGAGTCGACCGAGACGACCTTGTTGTAGACGACCAGGACTTCGGCGAGGTCGGTGACGCCGGTGAAGCCGCGGGCGCGGCTGTAGGTTCCCCAGGCGGGGGTGTAGGCGACCATCCCGTTGGCCGGGACGCCATGGCCGCCGTCGGCCGCGTTGACCGAGAGGACCGGCTGGCTCGCCCCGCCGAATTCGGCGGTCGCCTGGGTCGCCAGGTTGGCGAGCTCGGCGAGACCCGCCTTGCTGACGCCGAAGTGGTTCGTGTTGCTGATCCCGACATCCGGGGACTTGATCAGTTCGCCCGACCCGACCTCGCCACCTTCGGCGGCATTCGAGTTGCCGATGTCGAAGAAGCCTCCGTTGACGCCTGCCACCGCGCCGGCCTTGTTGGCAGCTTCGGTGAGCGGACCGCCGGAGGCGACGGGGCCGGAGGTGAGGATGTTGGTGCTGACCCCCGGTTCATTCAGATGGACGGTGAGCACCTGCTCGTCCTGCCACCCGGATTCGCCGAGCGATTTGAGGTGGTGCAGAGTGATCCCCGGACCGACTTCTTCGGTCGTGTTGATCAGGGGCAGCGGCACGTTGGACGGTTCGGCCGCCCGCGCGAGAGAGGGAATAACGAAAAGCGCCGCGAAAGCGGCGAGCAGAAGCGCGCATGAGAGCGCGCGCAGGGGCCGTCGTCGGTCGACGACCGGTGGCGTGGAGGGCATATAGGACCTCTATGGGTGGGGATTGGACGAGACGGGGTGGGGTCTCGTCGCCGCCTGGTGGTGCGGCCTGGGACCGAGTCTCCTGGCGGGTGGACGACGGCCCGTTATCGGGATGTTGCGAGGTTGAGACGTTCCTGTGATCACGCATGCATCCGGCGTACCGATCGGCCGACGAAGCACGGACCGAAAGCACCGAGGTAGTCCTTTTTCATAGCCTGGACGGATGAGCGAGACGACGGGCGCGGCCCGCGAGAAGGTCGGGTTCATCGGCCTCGGAGTGATGGGCGCGCCGATGGCGCGGAACCTGATGGCGGCGGGATATGAAGTGGTCGCCTGGAACCGGAGCGCCGGACCGCTGGAGGAGCTCGCGGCGGCCGGCGCGCGAGCGGCCGACGGGCCGGGCGCGGTGGCCGGCGAAGCCGACGTCGTGATCTCGATCGTCAAGGACGACGCCGCGGTGCGCGAGGTCTTGAGCGGGCCGGAGGGCGCGATCGGCGCGACGCCCGCAGGCTCGCTGGTCATCGACATGAGCACCGTCTCCCCCGCGCTCGCCCGCGAGCTGGCCGAGGAGGCGGCGGCGCGCGAGGTCGGCTTCCTCGACGCGCCGGTCTCCGGTGGCGACGTCGGCGCCCGCGACGGGACGCTCTCGATCATGGTCGGCGGTGAGGCCGCCGAAGTCGAGCGGGCCCGGCCGGTCTTCGAGGTGCTCGGCTCGCGCGTCACCCACGTCGGCGCCGCCGGCGCCGGACAGGTCGCGAAGGCGTGCAACCAGGTGCTCGTCGCGGTCATCTTCGGCGGGCTCGCCGAGGCGCTGGTGCTCGGCTCGAAGCTCGGCGTCGACCCGGCGGCGATCCTCGACGCGGTCGGCGGCGGCATGGCGGCGAACCGGATCATGGAGGTGCGGCGCGACAACTTCCTCGACCACGACTTCGCCCCCGGCTTCAAAGTCGACCTCCACCACAAGGACCTCGAGATCGCCCTCGGCGCGAGCGGCGAAGTCGACGCCCCCCTCCCCCTCACGGCAGAGGTCCAGCAGATGTTCCGCCAGCTCCGCGCCGCGGGCTTCGGCGAAGAGGACGACTCCGCCCTGCTGCGGGTCGCCGAGCAGCGGGCGAACCACCGGCTGCCGGACTGAACGTCGTCCTTCGGGGGCGGGGCGGCCGTCCGAGGTGGTCCCGGGCGTCTCGTCGCGGCCCGGGCAGGCTGTGGCCGCCACGAGACGCCCGGGACGTGAGGGAGTTTCAGGGAAGGTGCGGGGTTCGGCACGATCTCCGCTCTTCCGTCACCGCTTCGCCTGATTCGTCACGGATCCGCCGGGAATGTCACACCTTCCGGTGCCGTTCAGGCTCTTGACCCGGGGTCGGGTCGGTGCCGTTCGTCGCTTGTACCCCTATAGGGGGTATAGCGACGAACGGCAGATCTCAGAGCCTGAAGAAGACGGGACGGACCGCGACATTCCATGGGCCTTCGTCTCGTAATCCATGCCTTCGTGACGTACCTCGCGCTTCGTCACGGACCCTGCGCCGTCGTGGCGTCCTCCCTCGGTGAGTTCGCAGAAACCTTTGCCATGCGGCCGAAAGTGCGGACTCAGCCGGTGGACGCGCCCGAACCTATGACCTCTTCCCGCACTCCCGGCCGTCTCGGCCACGGCCACAGCCTGCCCGGGCCGTGGACGAGACGGCCGCGTCCCTTGCCTCGGGCGCCAACCTCCCCGGCGAGTAACCGTTCGTGCACTTAGGCCGCCCATAGGCGGCACGACTGAACAACCGTCCCGGCAACTGATGTGACTTCGTGACGGACGGTGGCCGGCGGCGCTGGGTCCCTGCGCTTTCTTGGAAAAATTCCCTTGCACTTTTCGGCACAGGCTTCACAATGCGCGTGTGATTGCTGCGAGAACCGGGGGGCGGCTCGCGGCCGGTCGACGCAGGGGTGCGCGACCAGCCGTGCTGCTGCTGATCGCCACGATGATCGCCGTATTCGTCGCCGCGTGTGGCGGCGGTGGGTCATCGACCGATTCGGGCTCGAAGCCGACGACGCTGAACGTCACCTTCGCCGCCTTCCCCGACTACATGGATCCGGCGCTCTCCTACTCGCTCGAAGGCTGGACCTCGATGTGGGAGACCTACGTGCCGCTGCTCACCTATCGCCACGCCGACGGGGCCGCGGGCGCGCAGCTGCTCCCGGGCCTCGCCCGCGCGATGCCGAAGATCACCGACGGCGGCAAGACCTACACGCTCTACCTGCGCAAGGGCCTGCGCTATTCCGACGGCACGCCGGTCCGCGCCTCCGACTTCGGCGCGACGATCGAACGCGATCTGGCGATGAACTCACCCGGCACGCCGTTCTACACCGACATCGTCGGCGCCGAAAAGTTCGCCGAAACGAAGAAGGGCCGCATCGGCGGGATCGAATCCGACGACTCGACGGGTCGCATCGTCATCCACCTGGTGCAGCCGCGCGGCACCTTCTCCAACGAGCTGGCGATGCTCTTCGCCGCGCCGCTTCCCGCCGGGACGAAGCACACGGACCTCTCCGGCAACCCGCCGCCCGGCACCGGCCCGTACGAGATCGTCTCCTCGACGCCCGGTCGCGCGTGGGAATACCACCGCAACCCGGAATGGGCGACGCACGACGCCAGCCTGATGCCGCAGATTCCCTCGGGCAACTACGACTCGATCGACGTGAAGGTGATCGCCAACCCAGAGACGGCGGTCAACGATGTGAAGGAGGGCAAGATCGACTGGATGGAGGAGCCGCCGCCGCCCGACCGCTTCGCCGAACTGCGCGAACGCTACGAAGGCAAGCAGCTCCTGATCACGCCGCAGATCGACCTCTACTACTTCTGGATGAACGTCAACAAGGCGCCGTTCAACGACCTGCGGGTGCGGCAGGCGGTCAACTACGCGATCGACCCGGAAGCGCTCGAGCGGATCTACGCCGGGACGATGGTCCCGCTGCAGCAGGTCCTGCCGCCGGCGATGCCCGGCCACAAGAGCTACACGCCCTACCCGCACAACATGAAGAAGGCGAAGGAACTGATCGCCGCCGCCAACCCGAAGCAGAAGAAGATCACCGTCTTCGGCAACGACTACGGCGCCAACAAACAGGCGGCCGAGTACTACGAAGGCGTGCTGCGGGAACTCGGCTTCGAACCGACGCTGAAGCTCGTCGCGTCCGCGAACTACACGACCGTGATCGGCAACGCGACGACGCAGAATCTCGATACGGGCTGGGCCAACTGGTACATCGACTACCCGCACCCGAACGACTACTTCGAGCCCCAGCTCTCCGGCGCCAGCATCGCGCCGACCCTCGACAGCAACTACTCGCGCTTCTCCGATCCGGCGATCAACAAGCGGATCGCCGAACTCGACCGCGAACCGCTCGGGCCGAAACAGGAAGCGGCGTACGCCCAGCTCGACCGCGAGGTGATGAAGCAGGCGCCGTGGGCGCCGTTCGGATCGGTGACGATGTCGACCTTCGTGTCGAGCGACATCGACCTGTCGAAGCTCGTCGTCAGCCCGGTCTACGGCCAGGACATCGCCACCTTCGCGCCGAACTGAGGCGACGCGAACCCGGTTACCAGCGCGAGGTGAGGACCTTCTTGCGCGTGTAGAACTCGACCGCGTCGGTGCCGTTGGCGTGCAGGTCGCCGTCGATCGAGTCCTTCCAACCGGAGAAGGGGAACCAGGCGATCGGTGCGGCGACGCCGATGTTCACGCCGACCATCCCGGCCTCGACGCCGCGGCGGTAGGTGCGGGCGGCGCCGCCGGAGGTGGTGAAGATCACCGAGGCGTTGCCGTAGCGGGACGCGTTGACACGCTCGATCGCGGCGTCGATGTCGGGGGCGCGGAGGACGGTGAGGACCGGGCCGAAGAGCTCCTCGACGGCGGCCGGCGCGTCGCCCGGGACGCGGTCAAGGATCGTCGGGCCGAGGTTGGCGCCGCCTGCGCCCGCGCTGGCGTCGCGGCCGTCGAGCACCGCCTCGGCGCCTTCGCCGAGCGCTCGCTCGATCTCCCCGGCGACCCGCTCACGCGAGTCGCTCGAGACCAGCGGGCAGACGTCGGTTGCCTCATCGCCGCCGGCGCCGACGGTGAGCGCGCGGCTCGCCTCGACCACGGTCTTGAGGCTCGCGTCCTGCTCGGCCTCGTCGCCGACCAGCACCAGCAGCGAGCCGGCGAGGCAGCGCTGCCCGGCGGCGCCGAAGGCCGAGGAGGTGACGCCGGCGGCGAGCACCGCGGGGTCGGCGTCGGGCATCGCGACCATCGCGTTCTTGGCGCCGCCGAGGGCCTGGGCGCGCTTGCCCCGCTCGGCCGAGCGGGACGCGACGTAGCGTGCCGTCTTCGCTGAGCCGACGAAGGAGATCGCGTCGATGTCGTCGCTGTCGATCAACGCGTTGACCGCGTCGTGGGCGCCGTGGACGAGGTTGACGACGCCGGGCGGGAAGATCTCGTTCTCCTCGATCAGCTCGAACATGCGGACCGAGGTCAGCGGGTCCTGCTCGGAGGGCTTCAGCACGAAGGTGTTGCCGCAGGCGACCGCGAAGGGCAGGAACCAGAGCGGGATCATCGCCGGGAAGTTGAACGGGGTGATCGCGCCGATCACGCCGACCGGCTGGCGGACCATTTCGACGTCGACGCCGCGGGCGACGCCTTCGAGGTTCTCGCCCTTCAGCAGGTGCGGGATGGCGATCGCGGCCTCGACCGACTCGATCCCCCGGCCGACCTCGCCGGTCGCGTCGGGGAGCGTCTTACCCATGTCGCGGGTGACGAGCGCGGCGAGCTCACCGCGGTGCGCGTCGAGGACCTCGCGCAGCGCCATCAGGTGGCGGGCTCGGACCTGCGGCGGGACCTCGCGCCAGTCGCGCTGGGCGGCCTTGGCGGCGGCCGCGGCGGCGTTGACGGCAGCGGCGCCCGAGAGCGGCACGTTGGCGAGCACCTCGCCGGTGGCTGGATCGCGATCGACCAGCGTCTCCACCGCGTCGACCTCGACCCATTGGCCGGCGACGTGGTTGCGGAGGGTGGTCACGGCAGGGGCGTCAAGCGTCGTGTCAGACATGTTCAACAGTGTGACAAGACGCCTTGGGCGGGGGCAAGAGACATCCCGGCACAAGCCGGCACGCCGCTTTAGACGTCGGAGGTGGCGGGGCTCCAGCCGATCGCCGGGGCGACGTGCTCGGCGACGTTGCGCAGCAGGTCGGCGTTGTAGTCGACGCCGAGCTGATTCGGGACGGTCAGCAGGATCGTGTCGGCGAGGGCGACGGCGGCATCGTCGGCCAGTTCGGCGGCGATCCGGTCGGGCTCGCCGGCGTAGCTCTTGCCGAAGCGGGCGAGGCCGCCGTCGAGGTAGCCGACCGAGTCGCCACCGCCCGCCTCCCGGCCGAAGTAGGCGTTGTCGATGTCGGTGACGATCGGCATCACGCTGCGGCTGACCGAGACTCGGGGCCGCCGCTCCCAGCCCGCCTCGCGCCAGGCCTCGAGGTAGAGCTCGATCTGTTCGGCCTGCAGCTGGTCGAAGGGCACTCCGGTGTCCTCGGTGAGCAGCGTCGAGCTCATCAGGTTCATCCCCTGTTCGGCCGTCCAGACGCCGGTCTTGCGCGTCCCGGCTCCCCACCAGATGCGCTCGGGCAGGGTCGCCGAGAGTGGCTGGATCGCGAGCCGGCCGATGCCGCCGGCCATGTTCGCGTCGGCCTGGACGAGCGGCGCCCCGGAGATCGCGGCGCGGAAGAGCTGGGTGTGTTGGCGGGCGACGTCGGCGTCGGTTTCGCCCTCACCGGGGACGTAGCCGAACGCCTCGGAGCCGTGCAGCGCGGGCTCGGGGGAGCCGCGGCTGATCCCGAGCTGCAGCCGTTCGCCGCCGAGCAGGTCGGCGGCCGCCGCGTCCTCGGCCATGTAGAGGGGATTCTCGTAACGCATGTCGATCACCCCGGTGCCGATCTCGATCCGGCTCGTCGCGGTGCCGATCGCGGCCAGCAGCGGGAACGGCGAGGCGAGCTGGCGGGCGAAGTGGTGGACGCGGAAGAACGCTCCGTCGATCCCGATCTCCTCGGCCGCGACCGCCAGTTCGACCGACTGCTTGAGCGCATCCGCCCCGGTCTGCGTCTGCGAGCCCTGGCCCCGCGACCAGTGGCCGAAGCTGAGGAAGCCGATGCGCTTGCGATGGGGCGAGTCGTTCACCTCGAGATCGTCGCAGGCGCCGCGGGTCGGCTAGCTGTGGACGATGAAGACGCTGCGCTTGCTGTGCTGGGCGACGGCGCCGGAGACGCTCCCCAGCAACACGTGTTTGATGCCCGAGAGGCCGCGGGAGCCGAGCGCGATCAGGGCGGCGTCGTGCTCCTCGGCGGCGTCGACGATCTGCGCCCAGACCGGGCCGCCTTCGGCGATCGCGGTGCTCGGGTCGAGGCCCAGGCCGCGTGCCCGCTCGGCACCTTTCTCGGCCATCCCGGTGGCGCTACTGCGCGCCGAGTCGACGAGCACTTCCATCGTCTCCGGCTCGATCGGGATTCCGGCGGATCCGGCGAAGGGAATCCGGTCGAGCTCTTCGGTGACGACCAGGATCACGACCTTGCGGCCGGCGAACTCGGCACCGACTTTGTCGATCGCGGCGTCGGCGCAGCCGGAGCCGTCGTAGGCGATCAGGATCGGGGCGAGGTCGGCCATCGGGTGAGGAATCTAGATGAAAGGGGCCGCCGGCAGACGGCCCCTTTCATCGGATCAGCTGGCCGCGGCGTCCATCTGGCGCAGCTCGTCCTCGTAGGAGACGGCGAAGCGACGCAGCTGCCCGCTCTCCTCCACCGAGTAGCTGCCCATCCGCAGCAGCGGCGGCGAGTAGGCGTGGATCGTCACGGCCGGCCCCTCCCCCGCGTGCAACACGCGGTGGATGTCGAAGGCGCCGAAGCTGAACGACGAGCCGGCGCGGGCGGTCCGGGCGATCGGCGAATCGACGCCGCGTCCCAGAACCAGCCGCTCCTCGCGCACGGCCCCCGCGGCGACGGCGACGGCGCCGGCCGAGAGGTCGTGGTCGTGGAAGCCGGTGTCGTGGTCACGCGACCAGCAGAGCAGCCAGACGTCGAGGTGCTCGTCGCGAACCAGCTCGGCGTAGGTCCGGTG
>JAOPZF010000265.1 GCA_025964255.1 Solirubrobacterales bacterium
CTCTGACCTGCCCTGACGCGCCCTCCGGTTCGGGGCGTCTCGTGGGGCCCACTCCCGGCCCGGGCCGCCACTCGACGCCCGGGACGCAACTCGGACGGGCGGAGCGGCCGCAGAGCGCCGCACTCGACTCTTCTCAGGGGCCGTATACATTCTTCGCATGACTGACGTCGATCCGTTCGGGCGCGGCCGCGTACGCCGCCTCTTCGGGCTCGACCGCAGCGGTCCCAAACCGCGGCAGACCCGAAAAGGCGAGCCGCTCAACCCGTGGACGATCCCCAACGCGGTCGGCTACCTGCGGCTGGCCGGGATCCCGGTCTTTCTGATCCTCTCCTACTCCTCGAGTGACGGCCGCTCGGCCGCCGCGGCGACGATCTTCTGGCTGATCGCCGCCGGCGACTACCTCGACGGGTTCCTAGCCCGCGCCACCGGCCAGTACAGCCGCATGGGCGCGCTGATGGACCCGTTCATCGACCGTCTGACGGTGATCTCGGGGGCGGTCGTCTGCTGGAGCTTCGAGCTGCTGCCACGCTGGGCGCTGGTGGTCCTCGCATTGCGCGAGCTGGCGATGCTCATCCTGGCCGAGTACGGCCTCAAAAACGGCGTCGACATCGCGATCAACTGGCCCGGTCGGATCGGCGTCTTCTGGATCATGGCCGGGCTCTTCTTCGCGATGGTCTTCGCCGGTTGGCTCCCGATCGCGTTCTTCTTCCTCGGCCTGGCGATGGCCTTGCTGGCGACGGTTCTCTACGCCCGCACCGGGGTCCTCGCCGTCCGGGCGGCGAAGGCGGCGGGCACGGCGCATCGTGCGCCGCGAGGAGAACGCTCGCCCCGGGGATGAGGGTTTGCGGCTCCGCTCACCCCGTCGCCACGCCTAGCCTCAAGAAACCTTCAACCTTCGGTTGAACCTTTTGCTCGGGCGATCTATACTGCGCTCCCGCATCCGGCACGGCCGGCGCAACTCACTCTTTAAGGAGCACGATGGAGGACACCTTTCCCGATCTCGGTTCCCTCAGCGACAAAGAGCTGAAGGACCTGATCGACAACCTCACGGCGGAGGAGAACGAGATCTCCTACAAGCGGCGCGTGCTGCACGGGAAGATCGACATCCTCCGTGCCGAGCTCGTCAACCGTCTCCGCCAGAAACGCGAGCGGGGCGATTCGCTCATCTCGGGCGATGACGTCGAGCAGCTGACCAACATCCTCGCGGGCAAGGCCCAGGGCGAGGACCCCGCCGCCTAGGCCCACCGGAGGTAGTCCGCGATGTCCGCTGTCCACTGTCCTGAGTGCGGTTTCGCCAACCCCGAGGGGGCGAACTACTGCCAGAAATGCGGCGCCTACCTGGGCGGCCCGGCGGAGAGCGGCGAGGACCCGACGACGATGACCTACCGGGTCGACGAGACCGGCGACATGCAGCCGGTCGACATCGAGGACGTGGTCGAGGAGTCGGGCGCGGCGCTGGTCATCCGCGCCGGCGGCGGCCGCGCCGGCGAGAGCTTCTCGATCGACGAGGACCGCACCTCGATCGGCCGCAGCCCCGATGCCGGGGTCTTCCTCGACGACGTCACCGTCTCGCGCAACCACGCGCTGCTGGTGCGGCGCCGCGACGGCCTCTACATCGACGATCTCGGCTCGCTCAACGGCACCTACGTGAACCGCCGACGGATCGAGTCGCACCGGCTCGCCGACGGCGACGAGATCCAGATCGGGAAGTACAAGCTCAGCTATCTGGAGCGCTGATGGCGTCCGTACCCGAGTCCGCCCGGCGCACGCCGGACTCCGCCAGTCGTCCCCGCAAGGCACTGACGATCGGCGCCGTCTGCAAGATCCTGCAGAGCGAGTTCGACGACGTCTCGATCTCGAAGATCCGCTACCTCGAGGACCAGAAGCTGCTCAACCCGCGGCGCACCTCGGGCGGGTACCGCCTTTACAGCCAGTCCGACGTCGAGCGGCTGCGGACGATCCTGCGGCTGCAGCGCGACGAGTTCCTGCCGCTGCGGGTGATCCGCCAGGAGCTCGCCGCCGGCAACGACATCGGCTTCACCGGTGAGGACCGCAAACCGCAGAGCGGGGCGGTCCGCCGGGCGATCCTCGTCGACACCTCGCGCACCTACCTGACCCTCGAAGAGATCGTCGAGGAGACCGGCGCGCGGGAGGAGCTGATCAAGGAGCTGGAGAGCTTCGGCATCGTGCACCCGGAGAAACGCGAGGGACGGGTCGTCTACGACGAGACCGACCGCGAGATCGTCCGCTCTGCCAACGAACTGGCACGGGTCGGTGTCGGGGCGCGCAACCTGCGCGTCTTCCGTTCGTCCGCCGACCGTGAGGCGCAGCTCCTCGAAGCGCTGCTGGGACCATCGCTGCGCTCGCGCAATCCGGAGCGGCGCAAGGAGGCGTTGCAGAGCCTCGAGAGCCTCGCCGCCACGGTCAGCCACCTGAAGCACCTGCTGCTGGTGCGCGACCTACGCCGCCTCGCCGGCGAGTAGTGCCGCGGGTGACCCGCAGGCGGACGCTCGAGGCGCCCGTTCCCGAGGTCTGGAAGCTGGTCTCCGACCCTTACGCGCTGCCGCGTTGGTGGCCGCGGGTGTCGCGGGTGGAGGACGTCGACCAGCGCTCCGCCGGCCGCCGCAGCCAGTGGACGAAGGTGCTGGAGACCAACCACGGGCGAGGCGTGCGGGCCGACTACCGCTGCGTGTCGTCGGCCGAGAATGAACGCTACGTCTGGGAGCAGCAGCTCGAGAACTCGCCATTCGCCAAGCACCTGAAGGACTCGCGCGTGGAGATCGAGCTGCACGCGGCCGGTGAGGGGGAGACGCGGATCGTGATGTCCTCGTCGCAGACGATGCGGGGGATGTCGCGGCTGGGCAGCTGGATGATGCGCAAGGGCCAGCGCGACATCCTCGACGGTGCCCTGAACGGTCTTGAAGAGGCGCTGGCATGACCGAGCCACGCCGCGATGCGAACTGGTGGGGATGGGGCGACCCGACGCGGCGGACGGAGCTCGACGCGACCGCGCTCGGCGTCCTGCGCGAGCGGATCGGCGAGCTCGAGCCGTGGCCGCTGGCGGCTCGGATCGAGGACTTCGAGCTGCCCGCGGCGCGGCCGTTGCCGCGCGCGGTACTCGACGCGGTCGGCGAGAACGCGGTCTTCGACTCGCACGAGGACCGGCTGCGCCACGCGGTCGGGCGCGGCTACGTCGACTTGGCACGGTTGCGTGGCGGCCGCCTGGAGCACGCTCCCGACGCGGTGCTCGTCCCGAGTGACGCGGCGGCGGTCGGGCGGCTGATCGACGCCTGTGCGGCCAACGGCGTCGCCGTCGTGCCGTTCGGCGGCGGCACCAGCGTCGTCGGTGGGGTCGAGCCGTTGCGCGGGGACCACGAGGCGCTGATCAGCCTCGACCTCACGGCGCTCCGCGAAGTCGTCGTCGACGACACCTCGCTGACCGCGCGCCTCGGGGCCGGCCTCCGCGGGCCTGAGGCCGAGGCGGCGCTCGCCGCCCAGGGCCTCACCCTCGGCCACTTCCCGCAGTCCTTCGAGTACGCGACGATCGGCGGCTTCGCCGCGACCCGCTCGGCGGGGCAGGCCTCCAGCGGCTACGGCCGCTTCGACTCGCTCGTCACCTCGGTGCGGCTGCTCTCGCCCACCGGGAACCTGCGGACGCTCGAAACCCCACACACCGCCGCCGGGCCGGCACTGCGCGAGATTGTGATCGGCTCCGAGGGGACGCTCGGCGTGATCCCGGACGTGACGGTGCGCGTGCGCCCGGCGCCGCCGCAGCGCCGCTACGAGGCCTGGATCGCGGAGAGCTTCGAGGCGGGTTGCGAGATCGTCCGCGTCCTCGCCCAGGGGCCAGGGCTGCCGACCATGGTGCGCGTCTCCGACGAGGAGGAGACGATGGGCTCGCTGGCGCTCTCCGGGCCACGTGGCGGGGCCGGGAAAGCGTTCGGCGCCTACCTGAAAGCGCGGCGCCGGGAGGGCGGCGCGCTGATGATCGTCGGCTACGAGGGCGAGGAGGAAGCGCTGACGCGGCGCCGGGCGCTGACCGTGCGGGCGCTGCGCGGCGGCGGCGCGGTCTACCTCGGTCGCGCGGCCGGCCGCTCCTGGGAGCACGGCCGCTACGGCGGGCCCTACCAGCGCGACCTGCTGATGGAGATGGGCGCGCTGGCCGAGACGCTCGAGACCTCCCACACCTGGACCCGCCTCGGTGAGCTGCATCGCTCGGTCGCCGCGGCGATCCGGGGGGCGCTCGACGGCCAGGGAACGCCGGGCCTCGTCTTCTGCCACCTCTCGCACGCCTACCCCGACGGCGCCTCGCTCTACTTCACCTTCATCTCGCGGGCGC
>JAOPZF010000266.1 GCA_025964255.1 Solirubrobacterales bacterium
CCTTCGCCGACCGCCTCGCCGACGTCGTTCAGGCCGGCAGCGCCGCGACTGCCGCCGCGCACCTCTTCCATCGTCGCGGCGACGAGGCGCGACTCGCGATCGGCGTCGGCGTTCTCGACCGCCGCGGACACGGTCTCGCGCAGATTCCCGGTCGGGGTCGAGATCAGGTCCTCCTGGCCCGCCGAGGTCAGCTTTACCTTCGGCGCGTTCAGGCCCGCCTCGAAGCTCTCCAGGTCGACCGCCGGCCCGAAGGCCAGCGCCCGCCCGATCCCACGCTCTTCGAGCGCCTTGCCGACCAGGCCGCCGGCCTCACCGAGGAACTTGTGACGATTGTGGTCGAGCCGGTCGCCGTATTCGTCCTTGCCGGAGGGGCCGCCGCGGCCGCCGCTCGGGTCGCCGCCGCCGTTGCGCACCTTGCGCTCGCGCCAGTCGAGGCTCGTCACCTCGAGTTCCCAGTGGGCGATCTCGCTCAGTTCGCCTTCGGCGAAGAGCAGCAGGCGGACCTGCTCGAGTGAGACGATCGCGATCCCGCGCTGCACGCCGCGGCAGGCGAGGTCGACCAGCGGCGCCAGGGTCGGGCGCTCGCCGAGCTCGACGCAGGCGCTCGACTGCGGCGCCGCGCCGGTCCCCCACCAGTGCTCTTCGCCGCCCTTCTCGGCGACCTCGACGAAGCCCGCGGCGCCGCGCGGCGGTGGCCGGTGGTCGCCGCCCTCGAAGCGCTCGGTGATCCGTTTGGCGACCGCCCGCAGGGCGACGCGACGCTCGTGATCGGCGTCCTTGGCGGCCTCCAGCAGGGCGTCGAGCCCGTTGCGCAGCTCGGTGCGCCAGGCGCCGCCGCGGTCGGCCGGGTCGAATGCCAAGTAGACGGAGACGACCCCCATGGCCGGCTGCCAGTCACTCAGCCGCCGCGCATCGTCAAAGGTCGGGTGGGCCATCGGCGTCCTCCTCGGTCGTGGATCGGGGTCGTCTACCCCGGCACCTGTTGCTGGAACCTATCGGGCGGCCGAGCGGCGGGCGACCCGAACGTCAGGCCGGCGCGGACGGACGTTCAGGCGTCGCGGGCGACGCGGAAGCCCATGTTCCCGGTCGAGCTGTCCGGAGTGTTGAAGCTTCGTGCCGCAACTCGGTAGCGGTTGCAGTAGGACGCGTGGCAGAGGTAGGACCCACCGCGGATCGCCCTGGTCTGCCGATCGAAGCGGTCGGCGCACCATTCCCAGACGTTGCCGCTGGTGTTGAGCATGCCGATGCCGTTCGGCTCGTAGGCGTCGACCGGGCAGGTGCCGAGCCAGCCGTCGTCGCCGGTGTTCTGTTGCGGGAAGTTGCCCTGCCAGACGTTCATCGCGTGGCGGCCGCCCGGTTCGAGCTCGTCGCCCCAGGGGAAGCGGGCCTGCTCGAGGCCGCCACGGGCCGCCATCTCCCACTCCGCCTCGTGCGGGAGGCGGGTTCCGGACCAGGCGCAGAAGGCCTTCGCGTCGTTCCAGGAGACGTGGACGACGGGGTGGTCGAGGCGGTCGTCGTCGAGGCCCGAATGGGGGCCCTCGGGGTGGCGCCAGTCGGCGCCCAAGACCTGGCGCCACCAGGGGGCGGCGGCGATCCCGCGGGTCGGTTCGAAGTCCTCCGGGAGAAAGGCGGCGAAGACGAAGGACCAGCCCGCATTCTCGGCCTCACTGCGGTGCCCGGTGGCGTCGACGAACTCGCCGAAGCGGCGGTTGGTGACCGCGACCGGGTCGATCCAGAACGGCGGCAGGTCGATCTCCCGGATCGGGCCCTCGCGGTCCTGGGGGAAGCCGTCGGCGTCCTCGGTCCCCATCAGGAAGCTGCCGCCGAGGCGGACCATGCCGTCGGTGGAGGCATCGTTCGCGCTCGCCGGCGCGACCGCCTCCTCCCCACTCGGGGCGCGGCCAGGAGCGCAGCACGCGTGGGCGGCGTTATCGGGATGGCTACTCGTCGGCTCCTCCATCTGGCTAGAAGTCTGCCGGACCCGGAGGCGCGGCCCCTTTGCCGCCGCCGCTCCTGGGATGGTCAAGCGGTTTAAGCGACCCCACACCTCAGAACAAAGGAGTCAGACGTGGAAGTGAGAGGCGAGGCGCGCGCGATGTTCGCCGCCATCCTGTTGGTGATTGCCGGCGTGCTGAACGTGATCTACGGGATCGCGGCGATCAGCAACGGCGACTTCTTCAACCAACACACCGTGTACGTGGTCTTCGGCCTCGGCTTCTGGGGCTGGGTGACGCTGATCATCGGCCTGGTCCAGCTGACCGGCGGCTACTCGCTGTTCAGCGGCGGCACCTACGGCCGCACGATCGGCATCATCGCGGCCACCCTCGGCGCGATCGAGTCCCTGCTCTCGATCGGCGGCAGCTACCCGTACTGGTCACTCGGCATCTTCGCCCTCTGCCTGATCGTCCTCCACGGCCTGGTCGTCTACGGCGAGCCGATCGAGCGCTAGGCGCTCGGCGGTGGCTTGACCACCGTGTAAACGAAATAGACGTCGAGGAGGACCGGTTCGGAGACGACCTCGCCCAGATGGGCGAGGTCGTCGAGCGGGTTCACGTCGGGATCGCCGGGGCCGAGCTTCACCAGTTGGCGGGCGATCGGGGCGATGATCGGGCGCAGGCGCGTGCGGGCGATGCCGCCGTCGAGGATGACGAGGCGTCCGCCGGGGCGCAGGCGGTCCCAGGCCCGGTCGACGGCCGCCGGGCGGACGTCGGCGGGCATCGCCGAGTAGCTGAGGCTGAAGAGGACGGCGTCGAAGTCCCGGTTGTACTCGACCGTCGCGGCGTTCGCCTCGATCAGGTGAACGTTGGCGGCGCCGCGGCGGTCGACCAGCTTGCGGGCCTCGGCGAGCATCCCGGCCGAAAGGTCGACCCCGGTCACCGAACCGCTCGCCCCCATCGCGTCGAGCAGGTAGGAAAGGTTCCGGCCGCTGCCGACGCCGACCTCGAGCACCGCGTCCCCGGCCCGGAGCGACATCGCCGCGACCGTCTTGCGCCGCATCAGCGGGTTGATCAGGAAGAGCGGCGAGAGTGTCCGGTACCAAGGCGCGACGCGGTCGTACTGAGCCGTGATCGCCTCCTGCCTCGCCATCCCGGCGAGCCTAGCGTCAATGGCCGCCGGCCCCCGGCCCCGCCGCGGCTTCGCCGCGCTCGACCAAGCCCTTGAGGCTGACCCCGATGTAGTGGCTCCAGCCCTTGGTGCACATCTCCTCGCAACCGAGTCCGGCGAGGCCCTCGTGGACGAATTCGAGCTTCGTCCGGGCGCCACCGTCGAGGGGCTCGAGGCGGAAGCGGATCCGGGTGCCGACCCACTCGTCGTGGGGGTCGAAGTGGTCGATGTCCTGGCCGACGCAGGACCATTCGACCTCCCGCTCCGGCACCAGGCGCTCGATCCGAAGCTCGGTCCAACCCTGGCCGAAGCTCAGGCGCCCGATCCCGCCGACCTCCTCGGCGAACGTCCCGTCGGTCCACCACGACCGCACCCCGTCGGCGGTCGCGATCGCCTCGTACACCCGCTCGGGCGGCGCGCCCAGCTCGATCTCGATCCTCTCCCCCATCATCGTCTCCGCGCTCATCTGGACCTCCTCCGTTGTTTGTTTTGACGCTTATATAACCATGTGATTGAATGATGTCAATGAGTGCCGAGGGAACGTCCAAGGGAAGCCAGGTCTTCGACGCCGTGTCCGAGGGCTCGCGGCGGGAGATCCTCGATCTGCTGGCGGCGGGGCCGCGGGCGGTCGGGGAGATCGCGACGGAAGCCGGGCTCAGCCAGCCGAACGCCTCGCGCCACCTGCGGATCCTGCGAGAGGCGGGGCTGGTCGAGCCGCGGGTCGAAGGGCAGCGGCGGATCTACGAGCTCCGCCCCGCCGGGCTCGCTGAGCTGATCGGCTGGGTCGCTCCCTACCAACGACTTTGGCAGGGCAGCCTCGACGCGCTCGAACACCACCTCGACAGCGAACTCGATCCAGGAAAAGAGGACTAGCCATGCCCGACAAGCACGCCATCTTGGAGGAAGTCGACGGCCGCCCGGCGCTGCGCTTCGAACGCGTCCTCGCCCACCCACCTGAGCGGGTCTGGCAGGCGCTGACCGACACCGACGAGATGTTCGCCTGGCACCCCACCCCGGCGAGCTTCGAGCCGCGGGTCGGCGGTCGCGTCAGCTGGCATCCCGACGGTCACGTCGCCGACATGCCGGAGAACGAGGTCACCGACTGGGATCCGCCGCGCCTCCTCGGCTACACCTGGGCCAAGGAGGGCGAGCGGCCCGACCACCTGCTCTGGGAGCTGCGCCCCCACGACGACGGCTGCGTGCTGACGCTCGTCCACACCTTCGACGATCGCCTCAAGGCGGCGCGCGACGGGGCCGGCTGGCACGTCTGCCTCGACGCCCTCGCCGAGGAGATGGCCGGTGGCGCGCCGGAGCCGCCCGGCGGCGACCCCGACGTCCCCGGCCCCTGGACCGCGCTCAACGACGAGTACCAGGGCCGCTTCGGGATCTCCGCCGAGGAGGCGACCCCGCCGCCGACCCGCCACTAGCTCCAGGCGCCGCCCTTGGCGTACATCAGGGAGCCCGGCGTGGTCAGGTCCTCGCCGGTCTCCAGCAGCGTCTTGAGGCCGGAGAGGATCATCGGCCAACCGCCCCAGAGCTGGCTGTTCGCACCCTCGGGTAGCTGGTCGTGGATCACCCGCAGCTGGCAGGAGTCGTCGCCGATCGGCTCGATCTCCCAGGTCACCCGCGAGGTGCCCTCGCGCTCGACTTCATCGCTCCAGAGCGCCTTGAACGTCTGCACGAGGCGCCGCGGAGGGTCGACCTCGACGTTCTCGCCGCTGGAGATGTCGACCACGCCGGGGACGTTGGCGTGGTACTCCGAGCCCGTCGTCCAGTCGGACTCGATCCCGACGCCGAAGCTGTAGCGCTTGCGCATCTCGCCGTCGGTGATCGCCTCCCAGAGGCGCTCGGGGCTGGTCTTGATGTAGATCTCGAACACGGTCATCGTGCCGCGCCCGCCTACCACCGCATACGTCTGCTCATCACTCATCGCTGATCCTCCTCCTCGAGGTCCTTTTTCAGTCCCGTGAGCGCTGCCGCCCAGGGCTCCGCGTACTTGCTGACCCAGCGGTCGTGGACTTCGCGGATCGGCACCGGGTTGAGGAAATGGAGCTTCTCCCGGCCACGTTTCCGCGTCGTCACCAGGCCCGCGCCCTCCAGCACCTTGAGGTGCTTGGCGACGCCGAACCGAGACATCGGCAACCGCTGCTCGAGCGCGCTCAGGGTCTGCCCGTCCTCCTCGAAGAGCTCATCGAGGAGGCGGCGGCGAGTCGGATCCGCCAAGGCCTTGAACACGTCATCGATCATGGGACAGAGAATAGGTGACCAAATGGTCACATGTCAAGGGCGCGCGCGTGAGGGTTCCGCCGGGGAGGTCAAGGGTTCGTCACGTTCGTTACACCTCCGTGCGCCCGGAATGTTGATGGGCCGAAAACTCCTGATATGGAGGAGTTTTCGGCCCATCAACATCGAGGCGCCACTGAGGGCGGGACGAACCGTGACGTTCCAGGGGTCTTCGTGATCTCTCGCGCACCTTCGGCCGTCTCGGCCACGGCCACAGCCTGCCCGGGCCGTGGTCGAGACGGCCGCGTCCCATTCCTTGGGCGCCAGCTAGCGGAGGCCGCCGATGCCGAGCGAGCCGTCGGCGGGCGGAGCGGCCGGGGGGTCCGGCTCGGCCGGGGCGGCGTCTTCGGCGGCTCCGCCCTTCGCGGGCGGGTCGTCGAGGAAGTCGGCGCCGGGGACGAAGTAGAGGCTGCCGGTCAGGGCGGTGGAGAAGTCGAGGATGCGGTCGTGGGTCGCTTCGCCGAGGCCGAGGAACATGTTGTCGAGCATCTCCTCGATCAACTCGGCGGTTTTCGCGTAGGCGATGTAGAAGGTGCCGAACTCGGCCGAGCCGACGCGGCCGAAGGGCATGTTGAAGCGCATGATCTGGCGCTGGCCGTCCGGGCCTTCGATCACGTTCAGGGTCAGGTGCGAGTCGGGCGCCTTGTCCTCGTCGGCGAACTCGACGTCGTCGAGTTTGGTGCGGCCCATCGCCGCCTCCTGCTCCTCGATCGAGAGCTCGTTCCAGGCGACCAGGTCGTGGGTGTACTTCTGGACCAGGAGGTAGCTGCCGCCGGCGTAGGTCGGATCGTCGTCCTCGGCGATCACCACCGCGTCCTCGGCGTCACCGCCCTCCGGGTTCTCGGTCCCGTCGACGAAGCCGAGCAGGTCGCGCTCGTCGAAGGAGCGGAAGCCGTGCACCTCGTCGACGACGCGGACGCCCTCGTCGAAGCGGTCGATGATCAGCCGCGCCAGCTCGAAGCAGAGGTCGAGGCGACTGGCGCGGATGTGGAAGAAGAGGTCGCCGGGGGTCGAGGGCGCGGTGTGCACCGGGCCGCGTAATTCGCGGAACGGATGGAGTTCGGGCGGCAGCGGCGCGTCGAAGAGGCGCTCCCAGAGCGACGCCCCGATGCCGACCACGCAGCTGAGCCCGGCGTCGGGGGCGCGGAAGCCGACCGAGCGGCGCAGGCCGCCGAGGTCCGGCAGCAGGTCGAGGACCTCGTCCTCGCCGCCCGGGTCGACGCAGACCGTCAAGAAGATCGCCGCGTCGGTGAGCGGCGTGAGGATCGACTGGGGCTCTTCGGCCATAGGTATTTCTACCGCGACGGGCGACGCTTCTGCGGCGTGCGGCCGGGCGGCTGGTGTACCGGATCGGGCGGCGGTTCGACCGGCGGCGGCGGGCCGAACTCGAGGCCTTCTTCTCCCAGCTCTACCTCTTCGCCGAAGTAACGGAAGCGCACCGCTTCTTCGCCGTCGAGCAGTTTGAACTTGGTCCCCCGCTTGGTCACCTCGACCCAGATCCGCCGGCCGCGGTAGCCGAGCCGGAAGCAGACCCGCCCGAGCCGCTCCGGCAGCCGCGGCATGAAGCTGAGCATCCCGTCATGGTCACGCAGGCCGCCGAAGCCGAGCACCACCGCGATCCAGGTCCCCGCCAGCGAGGCGATGTGAATGCCGTCGCTGCTGTTGTGCTCGAGGTCGTCAAGGTCCATCAGCGCCGCCTCGCCGAGGTAGTCGTAGGCCAGCTCGAGGTGCCCCGTCTCCGCCGCCATCACCGCCTGCACGCACGCCGAAAGCGACGAGTCGCGCACGGTCAGCGGCTCGTAGTAGGCGAAGTTGCGGGCCTTCTCCTCGGGCGTGAACGCGTCGCTGCAGATCACCATCGCCATCACCAGGTCGGCCTGCTTCACCACCTGCTTGCGGTAGAGGTCGAAGTACGGGTAGTTGAGGAGCAGCGGGTACTGGTCGGGCTCGACCGCGTCGAAGTCCCAGCGGGCGTGCTTGGTGAAGTTGTCGGACTGCGGGTGGACTTCGAGCGCCTCGTCGTAGGGGATCGTCATCGCCTCGGCCGCGTCGCGCCACGAGGCGACCTCCTCGGGGTCGACCCCGAGCCCCTCCCCCGCCTCGCCGTAGCGCTCGGCGAACTCGGCCGCCCCGCGCAGGTTTTTCGCCGCCAGCAAGTTCGTGTAGATGTTGTTGTCGGCGACCGCCGAGTACTCGTCCGGCCCGGTGACCCCGTCGATGCGGAAGGCTCCGTGGGCGTCGTGGTGGCCGAGCGAGCGCCAGAGCCGCGCAGTTTCGACCAGCAGCGGCAGCGCCACTTCCTCCTCGAAGTCGGGGTCGACGTTGACGTCGCACTGGCGCAGCACCGCCTGAGCGATGTCGGCGTTGATGTGGAAGGCGGCGGTGCCGGCGGGCCAGTAGGCGCCGCACTCGGCGCCGGAGATCGTGCGCCAGGGGAAGGCGGCGCCCCCGAGGCCGAGCTCCTTCGCCCGTTCCCGCGCCTTCTCGATCGTCGCCAGCCGCCACTTGAGCGCCTCGGCGGCGGCCTCCGGGGCCGCGTAGGAGAGCAGCGGCAGCACGTAGGCCTCGGTGTCCCAGAAGGTGTGGCCGTCGTACCCCGGCCCGGTCAGTCCCTTCGCCGGGATCGCCCGGCCCTCGCCGCGGGCGCTCGCCTGGAGCGAGTGGAAGAGGCCGAAGCGGACCGCCTGCTGCAGCTCGGCGTCGCCGTCGAGCTCGACGTCGGCGCGTTCCCAGAAGTCGTCGAGGTAGGCGCGCTGGGCGGCGACCAGCTCGTCCCAGCCGGTGTGGGTCGCCTCGGCGAGCGCCGCGCTCACCTGGTCGCGGATCGCCGGGACCGAGCGCCGTGCCGACCACCCGTAGGTGACGAACTTGGTGATCGTCAGCGGGTCGCCGGGGCCGGGCGTCGAGTTGATCGTCGTGCGGCCGAGGTCTTCCCACGCCTCCGAGTGCCAGTCGGTGCCGGCGGGACCTTCGATCTCGTGGCCCATCGCGGCGCCCGCCCGCAGCTTCGACTGCTTGGTCTGGTGGACGAGCACGGCGCGGGCGTCGCCGCCGAGGAATTCCTCCGCTTCGAGCGGCGCTTCGAGCGCGGCGGCGGTTCGCGGGTCATTGGTCATCGTCGCGCCCGGCTCGTTGGTGACCAGCTCTGACTGGACGACGACGCGGGTCTCGGCGGCGGTCGGCTCCACCGTGTAGCGGATCGCCATCAGCGCCCGCTGGGAAAAGGAGACGAACCGTTCCGAGGTGACTCGCACGGTGTTGCCGGTCGGCGAGCGCCAGAGCGCCATGCGGGTGAGGATGCCGCTGCGAAAGTCGATCCGGCGGTCGTGTTCTTCGAGGTCGCCGTAGCGGATATCGAAGGGCGAGTCGTCGACCAGCAGGCGGATGATCTTGCCGTTGGTCATGTTGACCACCGTCTCCCCGGCCTCCGGATAGCCATAGCCGGCCTCCGCGTAAGGCAGCGGACGCGCCTCGTAGAAGGCGTTCAGGTAGGTCCCAGGGAGCCCCGCGGGCTCACCCTCGTCGAGCGTCCCGCGCACCCCGATGTGGCCGTTGGACTGGGCGAAGACCGACTCTGACTGGGCCAGGTTCTCCAGCTCCAGATGGGTTTCGCGGATGCCCCACGGTTCGACCGTGTAGGCAGGATCCTGGATCACGAAGCGGTCTTGTCCTTGGAACCGGCGCCGCCATCGCCAAGGATCAGTTCGCCGAGGTCGTCGACGACGACGTCGGCGCCGTGCTCGCGGAGCGCCGCCGCGTGGTTGACGCGGTCGACACCGACGACGTGGCCGAAGTGGCCGGCGTGGCCCGCCTCGACCCCGGAGACGGCGTCCTCGAAGACGCAAGCGGCGGCCGGCTCGACCCCGAGCGCCTTGGCGCCGGCAAGGTAGGTGTCCGGCGCCGGCTTGCCCTTCAGGTGCTGTTCGTCGGCGACCTTGCCGTCGATCCGCTCCTCGAAGAGGTCCTCGATCCCGGCCGCCTGCAGCACCTCCTGGGTGTTGGCGGAGGAGGAGACGACCGCGCGCCGCAGGCCCGCATCGCGCGCCGCTTCGACGAAGGCGACCGAGCCCGGGTAGACCTCGACCCCGTCGCGGTCGATCAATTCCTGGACCAGGTCGTTCTTGCGGTTGCCGATGCCGCAGATCGTTTCCTTGTCCGGCGAGTCATTGGGCTCACCCTCCGGCAGCTCGATCCCACGCGACTTGAGGAACGAGCGCACGCCGTCGTAGCGCGGCATGCCGTCGACGTATTCGTTGTAGTCGGCGCCGGAGTCGAACGGGACGAACTCTTCACCGTTCGCCTCCGCCCGCTTCTTGAGGAACTCGTCGAAGGTCTGCTTCCACGCCTTGTCGTGGACGAGCGCGGTCTTCGTCAGCACCCCGTCGAGGTCGAAGAGGAGCGCGGTGATCGCCTCCGGCAGATCTAGCTTGGGAGTGCCATCGGCCACAGCGTGAATCTAACGGGCCAACCCCCTGTCCTTTGTAACCCTGTGGGTGACCAAGGACAGGGACCCCCTCACGACTTCGCTACGAAAGTGCGGTCTGAACCTCGGCGAGGGCCGTTTCGATGTCGGCGCGGTCGACGTCGAGGTGGGTGACCATGCGTACGCGGCCTTCGAGGAGGCTGGTTTCGACACCCGCCGCCTTTAGCTTGTCGTGGAGATCGGTGGCGTCGGCGACGTCGAAGATGACGATGTTGGTTTCGACTGTCGAGGGGTCGATCTCGACGCCGTTGATCTCGGCCAGGCCCTCGGCGAGGAACTTGGCGTTGGCGTGGTCGTCGGCGAGGCGCTCGACGTTGTGCTGGAGGCCGTAGCGGGCCGCGGCGGCGACGAATCCCGCCTGGCGCATCGAGCCGCCGAGCATCTGCTTGTAGCGCCAGGCTTCCTCGATCAGCTCGTGGGAGCCGGCGAGGCATGCGCCGATCGGCGCGCCGAGGCCCTTCGAGAAGTCGATCCAGGCGGTTTCGAAGCCCGCCGCGTAGGCGGCGGCGCTGACGCCGGAGGCGACGCTCGCGTTCAGCAGGCGAGCGCCGTCGAGGTGGGTGCGCAGGCCGAACTCCTTCGCCACCTCGAGCACCTCCTCGATCTGGGCCAGAGGCCAGACGCGGCCGCCGCCGAGGTTGGTGGTCTGCTCGATCATGACCAGACGGGACCGCGGTTCGTGGCGATCGGCCGGGTCGCGCATGTGGGCGCGCAGGGCGTCGCCGGTGAATTTGCCGCCCTCGCCCTCGAGCGGCATCACCATCGCGCCGCTGATCGCGGCGGCACCGCCCGCCTCTGCGGTGATCGGGTGGGCGAGCCGGTGCAGGTACATCTCGTCGCCCAGCGGCCGGATGTGGAGGCGGACGGCGATCTGGTTGCACATCGAGCCGGAAGGCAGGAAGACCGCGGCCTCCTTGCCGAGCAGCTCGGCGACTTCCTCGCAGAGGGTGATGACCGTCGGGTCGAGGCCGCGCTGTTCGTCGCCGACCTCGGCGCTCGCCATCGCCTGGCGCATCGCCTCATCGGGGCGGGTCTGGGTATCGGAGTAGAGATTGATTACGGAGTCAGGCATAGGTCCCGCAACTTAGTGAACCCGCTGCGTGGACCCGTCCGCGCGCCTAAGGGGTCGCGCCTTACGACTAAGGGGTCGGCCTCGAAAACCATAGGAATTCGCCCGATGTGCGGGGCCTTTCTCAGCCGTAACTTGGTCGTACTGATCGAGTGAAAGGCGTGACGATGAATCCCAACCAGATGATGATGGCGAAGGCGATGGTGGCCCAGCAGGCCCTCCGCGAAGAGGCGAACCGCTCACGCGAGGCCCATCGGTCGGATCGGCGCCCCGAGCAGGCTCGGACCGAGCGCACGGAGCCCCGCAGCCACAGCTTCTTCGACATTCTGGGACTCGCGTTGCCCGGACGGCGATAATCGCCGGGTGGCGACCCGAGTCAGTGCCAGCCGACTGATCGGACGGGCCTCCGAGCTCGCCGAGCTGGAGGCTGCCTTCGACGAGGCCGCCTCCGGGGCGGCCTCGTTGGCGTTCCTGGCGGGCGAGTCGGGCGTCGGCAAGTCCCGCCTCCTCCACACCTTCCTCGACCGTGCCCGCGAACGCGGCGGCTGCGCGATCGGCGGCGAGTGCGTCGAGCTCGGCAATGACGAACTGCCCTACGCGCCGCTGGTCGCCGCCCTGCGCGGCCTGATCCGCGAGAACGACCGCGTCCTCGGCCGCCTTTCCCCCGGCACCCTGCACGGCCTCGCGCACCTGACCCCGGAGATCGCCCCGGAGGCGGTCGGAGCCCCGGACGAGGACCGCCATCGCCCCTTCGAGGCGCTCCTCAGCCTGCTCGAAACGATGGCCGAGGAAGGGCCGATGGTGCTCTGGCTCGACGACGCCCACTGGGCCGACCACGCGACCCGCGACTTCCTCGCCTTCCTCGGCGCCAGCCTCCCCGACGAGGTGCGCCTGCTGACCGTGATCGCCTACCGCTCCGACCAGCTCCACCGCCGCCATCCGATGCGGCCGCTGCTCGCCGAGCTCGGGCGCGGGCGGCGGGTGCGGCGGCTCGAGCTCGGGCCCTTCGACCGCGGCGAGGTCGCCACCCAGCTCGGCGACATCGTCGGCGCGGCGCCCGACGCCGAGGTGGTCGAGCGCTTCTTCGAGCGCGGCGAAGGCAATCCGCTGTTCACCGAGGAGCTGCTCGCGGCGGGCTCCGACGGTCGCGGTCGCCTCCCCTCCACCCTGCGCGATGCGCTGCTGCTGCGGATCGAACGCCTGCCGGACGTCTCGCGCGGGCTGTTGCGCCTGCTCGCCGTCGGCGGGCGGCTCAAACACGGCCACTTCGTCTCCGTCTGCGAACTGGACGAAGCGGAGCTGGCGGCGGGGTTGCGGGAGGCGGTCGAGGCGCAGGTGGTCCTGGTCGGCGGCGACGACCGCTACCGCTTCCGCCACGCGCTGCTGCGAGAGGTGATCTACGACGACCTGCTCCCGGGCGAGCGCGCCGAACTGCACCTCAAACTGGCGAAGGCGCTCGAGCCGGACATCGCCACCGAGGACCACATGGCGATCCGCGCCGCCGCCGTCGCCCACCACTACAACGCCGCGGGCGACCAGCCGCAGGCGCTGCGCAGCGCCATCCGCGCCGCTCGCTCGGTCGAGCGCGGCGGGACCCCCG
>JAOPZF010000025.1 GCA_025964255.1 Solirubrobacterales bacterium
CGACGAACGTCCTTGACGAGGCTCGCGACCTCATCGAGCGACGCCTTGCCGACCTCGACGAGGAGCGCCGCCGACTTGAGCGCGCCCTCGGGGAGCTTGGTGGAAAAGTCGCGAAACGGCCCGGTCGACCGCGTGGCAGCAACTCGACCGCCAGCGCCGGCAGCGACACCGCCGCCGCCCCGAAAGCGTCAGGCGCGCCGAAAAAACGCCGTCGCCGTCGCGGTGGCACCCGCGCCGATCAGGCCGTCGAGCTGATCACCAGCCAGCCCGGCATCAGCGCCTCCGATGTCGCGAAAACGATGAAAATCAAACCGAACTACCTGTACCGGGTACTCGGTGACCTGGAGAAAGAGGGCCGGGTCAAAAAGGACGGCCGGAACTACTTCCCGGCCTAGCCCTCTGCCCACCCACCTGAGCCGAGAGCGCGACGGGGGCGGGCAACGCATCATGTGACGGGCCCGGGTGGGTCCCTTCAAGACACTCAGCGCGAAGCGCGTCTTGAAGGGACCCGCCCGGGCCCCTTTTCGTACCGCCTAGATCAGGCCGAGATTCGAGACCGCGTCGCGCTCCTCCTGGAGCTCGAAGACGCTTTTCTCGATCCGCTCGCGCGAGAAGTCGGGGACCTCGAGGCCCTCGACAATGGTCCAGTCGCCACCGCTGCACTGGACGGGGTGGCCACAGATGATGCCCTCGGCGATCCCATAGGAACCGTCGGACGGGACTCCCATCGACACCCAGTCACCGTCCGGCGTGCCGAGCACCCAGTCGTGGATGTGGTCGATCGCGGCATTGGCCGCCGAGGCGGCACTGGAGGCACCGCGCGCGTCGATGATCTCGGCGCCGCGTTTCGCCACCCGCGGGATGTAATCGTCGGTGATGAAGGCCTGGTCGTCGACCTGATCCCAAGCGCTGCCGCCGTCGACCTTGGCGTTCACCAGGTCGGGGTACTGGGTGGTCGAGTGGTTGCCCCACACCGTCATGTTGGTTACCGAGGTGACCGGCTTGCCGAGCTTGTTGGCGAGCTGGATCTTGGCCCGGTTGTGGTCGAGGCGCATCATCGCGGTGAAACGCTCACGCGGGACGTCGGGAGCGTTCGACATCGCGATCAGGCAGTTGGTGTTGGCCGGGTTACCGACCACCAGCACCTTGATGTCGTCGGCGGCGCCGGCGTTGATCGCTTCGCCCTGCGGCTTGAAGATGCCACCGTTGGCCTCGAGCAGATCGGCGCGCTCCATGCCGGGACCACGCGGGCGGGCGCCGACGAGGAGGGCGACGTTGGTGCCCTCGAAGGCCTGCTTCGGGTCATCGGTGATGTCGATCCGACTGAGCAGCGGGAAGGCGCAGTCGTCGAGCTCCATCGCGGTCCCCTCGGCCGCTTTGATCGCTTGCGGGATCTCCAGCAGGCGCAGCTCGACCGGGGTGTCGGGGCCGAGCATCTGACCGCTGGCGATGCGGAACAGGAGGGCGTAGCCGATCTGGCCGGCGGCGCCCGTAACGGTGACCTTCACGGGGGTGCTCACGAATGTTCTCCTCGGGATAGGTAGTTCGGCGACGGCTAAGCCATCGCCCGCTGCAGGTTGTCGTCGATCGACGCCAGAAACTCCTGCGTGGTCTGGTAGGCCTGGTCGGCGCCGACCAGCAGCGCCAGGTCTTTGGTCATCTTGCCTTCTTCGACCGTCTCGATGCAGACGCGCTCGAGGGTCTCGGCAAACTCGCTGACCGCCGGCGTGTCGTCCATCCGGCCGCGGGCCGAGAGGCCGCGCGTCCAGGCGAAGATCGAGGCGACCGGGTTGGTCGAGGTCGGGTTGCCCTGTTGGTGCTGACGGTAATGACGGGTGACGGTGCCGTGCGCGGCCTCCGCCTCGACCGTCTTGCCGTCGGCGGTCATCAGCACGCTGGTCATCAGGCCGAGCGAGCCGAAGCCCTGGGCGACGGTGTCCGACTGGACATCGCCGTCGTAGTTTTTGCAGGCCCACACGTAACCGCCCTCCCACTTCATCGCCGCGGCGACCATGTCATCGATCAGGCGGTGTTCGTAGGTGATCCCGGCGGCCTCGAAGTCGGCCTTGAACTCGGCCTCGTAGACCTCGGCGAAGAGATCTTTGAAGCGGCCGTCGTAGCGCTTCAGGATGGTGTTCTTGGTCGACATGTAGACCGGGTAGTTGCGGTTGAGGCCGTAGCGCAAGGAGGCGCGGGCGAAGTCCCGGATCGACTCGTCGAGGTTGTACATCGACATCGCGATGCCACCACCAGGGAAGTCATAGACGTCGAGCTCGACCGGCGCGGAGCCGTCCTTGGGAGTGAAGGTCATGGTCAGCGTCCCCTCGCCCGGCACCACAAGGTCGGTGGCGCGGTACTGGTCGCCGAAGGCGTGACGGCCGATCACGATCGGCTTGGTCCAGCCGGGCACCAGGCGGGGCACGTTGGCGATCACGATCGGCTCGCGGAAGATGACGCCGCCGAGAATGTTGCGAATCGTCCCGTTCGGCGAGCGGTACATCTCCTTCAGGCCGAACTCCTCGACCCGCGCCTCGTCCGGCGTGATCGTCGCGCACTTGACGCCGACGCCGTACTTCTTGATCGCGTTGGCGGCGTCGACCGTGATCTGGTCCGAGGTAGCGTCGCGGCTCTCGATCCCGAGGTCGAAGTATTTGAGGTCGACGTCGAGGTAGGGCAGGATCAGCTGCTCTTTGATGAACGACCAGATGATCCGGGTCATCTCGTCGCCGTCGAGCTCGACGACAGGGTTCACAACCTTGATCTTCGGCATCGGCCGGCGATGCTATCTCCCCGGGGACCTCGCCGCTAACTGGCCGGCGAGCCGGCATCATCAAGTACCTGATGGCAACCAGGGAGCGTCAGACCTTCGGCAACCACACGGTCGCCAATCAGCCGCCGCCGCTGAGCGACTACAACGTCTTCGGGGCGGACACGCCGCTGGTCGAGGCGGTCGTCCGCGAGGGCGCCGAGTGGGCCCGCGAGCGGATCGCCGCGGTCGGTGAGTTCGCCGGGTCCGCCGAAGCGCAGGAGCTGGGACGGCTGGCGAACGAGAACGGCCCCAAGATCAAGACGCACGACCGCTTCGGCAACCGCGTCGACGAGGTCGAGTTCCATCCCGCCTGGCACGAGCTGCTGGGGACCGCGGTCGAACACGAACTGCACTCAGCCCCGTGGAAGGACCCGCGGCCCGGCGCCCACGTCGCCCGCGGTGCCGCCTTCATGTGCTTCTCCCAGGCCGAGGCCGGGGTCGGCTGTCCGATCTCGATGACCTACTCGGTGGTGCCGGCGCTGCGCACGCAACCGGAGCTCGCCGCGCAATGGGAGCAGCACTTCCTCACCTCTTCATATGACCCGCGCAACGTGCCCGCGCCGGAGAAGCGCGGCGCCCTCGCCGGGATGGGGATGACCGAGAAGCAGGGCGGCACCGACGTGCGCGCCAACACCACGATCGCTCGCGCCATGAACGGCGGCGGGCCCGGCGCCGAGTACGAGCTGACTGGCCACAAGTGGTTCATGTCGGCACCGATGTGCGACGCCTTCCTGGTGCTCGCCCAGGCCGAGGGCGGCCTTTCCTGCTTCCTCTTCCCCCGTTGGACGCCCGACGGCGAACGCAACCGCTTCCGCATCCAGCGGCTTAAGGACAAGCTCGGCAACCGCTCAAACGCCTCCAGTGAGGTCGAGTTCGACGCCGCCTCGGCCTGGCTGGTCGGCGAGGAGGGTGCGGGCGTGCCGACGATCATCGAGATGGTCAACCACACGCGGCTCGACTGCGTGCTCGGCTCGACCACCGGCATGCGCGCCGGGGTCGCCCAGGCGATCCACCACGCTTCCAACCGCTCGGTCTTCGGCACGGTGCTGGTCGACCAGCCCTTGATGCAGAACGTGCTCGCCGATCTGGCGGTCGAGTCGGAAGCGGCGACGATCGCCGCGATGCGTCTGGCCCGCGCCTACGACGAGGCGCTCGCCGGCGACGCCGAGGCGAAGAGCCTCAAGCGCGTCGCCAACGCGGTGCTCAAGTACTGGATCACCAAGCGCGCCCCCGCCCACGCCGGCGAGTGCCTTGAGTGCTTCGGCGGCAACGGCTACGTCGAGGAGTCCGGCATGCCGCGCCTCTTCCGCGAGAGCCCGCTCAACTCGATCTGGGAGGGCAGCGGCAACGTCCAGTGCCTCGACGTCCTCCGCGCCATGGTGAAGTCCCCGGCCTCGGTCGAGTCCTTCTTCGCCGAGGTCGCCGACGGTGCCGCCTCCGAGCCCCGCCTCGCCGCCTTCGCCTCCGACCTGCGCGACGAACTCCCCGGCGACGTCGCCACGATCGAGACCCGAGCCCGCCGCGTGGTCGAACGGATGGCCCTCGCCCTCCAGGCCTCCCTCCTGGTCCGCTACGGCGACGAAGCCGTCGCCGACGCCTTCTGCGCCTCCCGCCTCACCGGCGACTGGGGCCGAGCCTTCGGCACCCTCCCCGCCGGCCTCGACTACGCCCGCATCATCGACCGCCACCGCGCGGTCACCTGAGCGTCTGCATTTACCCCCCATCCAAGAGGGGTAAATGCAGACCGTCGCGTCACCGTCTGCGTTTGGGTGCGCATAGCGACCACAAACGCAGACGGACCATCACGGCTTTGTGACTTGGGTCCGAGGCGGACGTCCGAGTGGCGTGAGGATTTCGGCGGGAAGGTGCGGGGTTCGGCACGATCTCCGCTCTTCCGTCACAGGTCCACAACAGGTAGGGCCGCGATGGGTGGATTTAGGTCCCTATGGGAGGGTCAAAACACCGATCGCGACTTCGGGTGATGAAGCTCTGTGACGTTCCATGACTCTTCGTCACGGGACACGCGTAGTTCGTGGAGAAACGCGAACTCTCCCTCGGCGCTCGAAACGAAGCTTCAACACTTCCCGCACTCCCGGCCGGATCGAAAGGCGCCCTCGATCGAGTCGATGCCGAACTCGCTTTCGATCGAGGCGCGCTGGTCGGCGGTCAGGGCCTCATCGGTCGGGATCGGGGCGGGCGCCGGGACCTCGTCGCTCGATTCGTTGCTCTTGGCGAATTCATTCAGCAGTTCGCCCTGGGCTTCGATCTGTCCCATCAGCTCGGCGTGGGCGTTCGTTGCCCTACTTCTCCTGCAGCCGGAAGATGCCGACCGCGATCACCAGGGCGGCTATGCCACCAGGGCGAGACCCGCATCGGGGTCAGGGGCCGGTGACGGTGGTCGATTCTTTGAGGGCGCGGCCGAGTTGCTCGACGGTGATCACGCCGCTGAGGCGGCCGTCGGCGTCGACCGCCATCAGGGCGCCGAAGCGGCGGAGGTTCGCGTTTGCCAGGAGCGAGTCGAGGGGGGCGTCGTCGCGGACGAAGAGGCCGCGGTCGTGGTCGACGATGTCGCTGACCAGGGAGACGGTGCGGGAGACCTCGGGGACCTCGTCGGCGGCTTCGCGCTGGAGCAGGCCGAGGAAGCGGTGGGCGGCATCGACGACCGGGAACCAGGGCCAGCGGTAGCGGAGGAAGTACTCGTCGAGCGCCTGCGCGACCGAGATCTCACCGGGGATCGCAACCGGCTGGCGGTCCATCACGTCGGCGACCGAGATGTGGTGGATCGAGCCGGTCACCTGACTCGAGCGCGCCGCCGAGCGCGCGGCAGCCTGGATCATCATGCCGACCAGGGCCAGCCAGATGCCGCCGAAGCTGCCGAAGATCGAGTCGGTGACGGCCATGTAGACGCCGGCGGCGACGATGCCCCAGCCGAGGATGCGGCCGAGGTCGGCGGCGAACCGGGTCGCCGCATTGCGGTCGCCGCTACGGCGCCAGGCGATCGCCCGCGCCACCCGGCCGCCGTCCATCGGGAAGGCCGGGATCAGGTTGAAGAGGAGCAGCAACAGGTTGATCGAGGCGAGCCAGTCGAACATCGCCGGCACCGCCGGAGCACCGATCCGCGATTCGAAGGTCGCCGCCTCGTGGAACTCGGTCCAGCTGCCGAGGACGATCCCCAGCGCCGCGCAGACGACGCAGATCGCCAGCGTCACCGCCGGCCCGCCGAGCGCGACCCGCGCTTCGACCCCCGGCGAGTCGGCCTCGCGGTCCATCCGCGCCATGCCGCCGAAGATCCAGAGCTGGATCGAGCTGATCCCGATCCCGTTGCGGCGGGCGACGACGGCGTGCCCGAGCTCGTGCAGCAGGATCGAGCCGAAGAAGCCCACCGCGGTCAGCACGGCGAGGAGGAACGCCTGGCTCGAGCTCCCCGACGGTCCCAGCAGGTCTTCATAGAACTGGGACATCCAGAAGATGACCAGGAAGAGGATCAGGAACCAGGACCAGTCGACCGCGATGCGGATCCCCCGGACGTGGAAAAGCGTGATCGGGCGGCCACCGAACATGGCTCCATGGTAGGCGGCCCGCCCCTTACGAACCGCCCGCTCGCACGCTTGCGCCCAATGTGACGAATTCAATGAATCCCGACTACGAAGTCGGATTTCGGCGCTATACCATCCGGCCCCGTGCCATCCCACGATGTTCTAGTCATAGGGGCCGGGCTCGCCGGCCAGCGGGCCGCCCTTGCTGCCGCAGAGCAAGGCGTTTCGGTCGGGATCGTCTCCAAGGTCCACCCGGTCCGCTCCCATTCAAACGCCGCTCAGGGTGGCATCAATGCCGCGTTGAACCCTGACGATTCGTGGGAGTCCCACGCGTTCGACACCGTGAAGGGGTCCGATTACCTGGGCGACCAGGACGCGATCGAAATCATGGCCAAAGAGGCGCCGGAAGAAATCCTCCACATGGAGCACCTCGGCGTCACCTTCCACCGCAACGAGGAAGGCAAGCTCGGTACCCGCGCCTTCGGCGGCGCCTCCGCCGCCCGCACCTACTACGTCGCCGACATCACCGGCCAGGCGATCATGCACGTGCTCTACGAGCAGCTGATGAAATATTCGGAGCAGATCACCCGCTACGAGGAGTGGTTCAGCTCTTCGCTGGCGATCGACGAGAACGGCGAATGCTGCGGCGTCGTCACCCGCAACGTCGCCGACGGCTCGATGGAACTCTTCCAGGCCAAATCGGTGATCCTCGCGACCGGCGGCTCCGGCCAGATCTGGAAGCCGACCACCAACGCCCTGATCTGCACCGGCGACGGCATCGCGATGGCCTACCGGGTCGGCGCCAAGCTGATGGACATGGAGATGATCCAGTACCACCCGACGACGCTGGCGGGCAAGGGGTTCCTGATCACCGAGGGTGCCCGCGGTGAGGGCGCCCTGCTCCTCAACAAGAACGGCGAACGCTTCATGGAGAAGTACGCGCCGAACAAAATGGAGCTCGCCTCGCGCGACGTCGTCTCCCGCGCCGAGCAGACCGAGATCAACGAGGGCCGCGGCTTCCCCGACGGGACCGTCGCGCTCGACATCACCGTGGTGCCGAAAAAGCGCATCCACGAGGCGCTGCGGGAGATCGTCCTGGTCGGCCGTGACTTCGCCGGCGTCGACATCACCCGCGAACCGATCCACATCAAGCCGGGCAACCACTACACGATGGGCGGGGTCAAGACCGACGTCGAGGGTCGCACCGAGATCCCCGGCCTCTACGCCGCGGGCGAGGTCGCCTGCGTCTCCGTCCACGGCGGCAACCGGCTCGGCGCCAACTCGCTGCTCGACACGCTGATCTTCGGCAAGCACTCCGGCCGCGACGCCGCGGCGCGGGCGCTGCGGACCGACTGGTCGAAACCCTCGGCGAAGATCCTCGAGGACGAGCAGGCGATGATCGACGACATCAAAGGCCGTGAGAAGGGATCCGGCCGGCGCGTCTCCGAGATCAAGCTCGAGCTGGGCCAGACGATGGACGGCAAAGTGGCGGTGTTCCGCGACGAGGCGGGCATCACCGAAGCGCTGGAAACGGTCCGTCGCCTCCAAGAGGAGGCGAAGACCGCCTACATCGACGACAAGGGCAGTGTCTTCAATCAGGACCTGCTCGGGGCGATCGAGCTCGGCTACATGCTCGACTGCGCCGAGGCTTCGTGCATCGCGGCGCTCGAGCGCAAGGAGAGCCGCGGCGCCCAGTACCGCACCGATTACCCGGAGCGCAACGACGAGGAGTGGCTCAAACACATCGACCTCGAGCGCACCGAGGACGGTGGTACGGAGGTCTCCTACTCAGAGGTCACCATCACCCAGTGGCAACCGGAAGCGAGGACGTACTGATGGCCGAGTACACGATCAAAGTTCGGCGCTACCAGCCGGAGAGCGGCGACGCCGCGTACTGGGAGGAGTTCGGGGTCGACCTCGATCCCTCGCTCTCGGTCCTCGACGCTCTGCTGCAGACCAAGGATCGCGAGGACGGCTCCCTCGCCGTTCGCTGCTCCTGCCGGGCGGCGATCTGCGGCTCCTGCGGGATGAAGATCAACGGCAAGTCGGGGCTCGGCTGCCAGACGCAGATCGGCGAGGCGCAAGAGCAGGCGGCCAAGATGGCCGCCGTGACGGGCAAGACTGCCGCCGAGGCGAGCAGCCCGATCGGCGCCGAGGCCGACAACGCCGGCGTCCACTCCGGCGGGAGCACGGCGACCGCCACCAACGCGCCGATCGTGATCGAGCCGATGGCCAACATGCCGGTGATCAAGGACTTGGTCACCGACATGGAGTCGGCCCATTGGGCCAAGATCCGCCGCGTCACCCCCTGGCTGCTGCCGGCCGGCGAGGCGCCGGAGCGCGAGTACATCGTGCCGCCGGAATCGATGGTCGACATCACCCAGTCGATGGCCTGCATCCAGTGCGGCGCATGCGTCTCCTCCTGCCTCTCGATGGAAGCCGACCCGCTCTTCATCGGCCCGGCGGCGCTGGCCAAGGCCTACCGCTTCGTCGGTGACCCGCGCGACGCGGAGACCAACGAGCGGCTCACCGACCTCGCCCACGACTCGCACGGGATCTACGACTGCACGCACTGCTTCAGCTGCGTCGACGCCTGCCCGAAGGGCGTGGCGCCGATGGACCAGATCATGCGCCTGCGCCGCAAGGCCGGCGAGGCCGGGATCGAGGACCCGAACTCCGGCCACTCGCACGAGATGGCCTTCGTCAACATCATCGAGAAGAAGGGCACGCTCGACGAGAGCCTCCTCCTGCAGGAGTCCTTCGCGCCGGGCGTCATGGGCAAGTTGATGCCGTCGAAACGGGCGATCAAGGAAATGATCGGCTCGCTGCCGACCGCGATCCGCGGGATCAAAACGGGCAAGATGCGCTCGCTGCCGAAACTCATCCCCGGCGTCCATCACCCGCTCCCGGGCGACGCGCAGGATCACGTCAAGGCGATCTACAAGCACGCCGAGGAGCACAACGAGGAATTCAACCTGTACATCAAGGGCGAGGAGGGCGATCCCGAGGCCGCGGTCGAGGAGCGGCTCGAGCCCGACAACTCGGACTACTTGCCCACCGGCTCCGAGAAGGAGGCCTGAAAATGGCTGATCAGATCAAAGTCGCCTACTGGCCCGGCTGCGTGTCCCGCGGCTTCACGCCGGAGCTGCATGGCTCGATGGCCATCGTCGCGCAGAAGCTGGGCATCGAGCTGGTCGAACTCGACCGCGCCAACTGCTCCGGCGCCGGCGTGATCGCCGAGCACAACCAGGAGCTCGCCGACACCCTGAACGCGCGCACCTTCGCACTCGCCCAGCAGACCGGCCTCTCGATGATGAACATCTGCTCGACCTGCCAGGGCGCGCAGTCGGAGTGCCAGCAGCGCCTCGACGCCGACTCCACCTACCGCTCGCACATCAACGAGGTGCTGTCGGGCCAGGGCCTCTCCTACGAGAAGTCGGTCGACGGCTCCTGGAACAACAAAAACTTCCTCTGGCTTCTGGTCGAGGACTACGGGCTGGACCGCCTCGCCGCCCAGGTGAAACGGCCGCTCTCGGGCCTCCGGGTCGGCCCCTTCTACGGCTGCTACATCGTGCGGCCGAAGGAGCGCCTCGGCTACGGCCAGTTCCCCGATCGCGACATCTACCTGGAGCAGGTCATCGTCGCCCTCGGCGGCGAAGTCGTGGAGTACGACGGGGCGCGCAAATGCTGCGGCTTCCCGGTGATCACGATGAACCGTGAGACCTCGCTGACCCAGGCAGGCACCCACGTCGGTGACGCGATCGACGCCGGGGCCGACTGCCTGGTCACGCCGTGCCCGCTCTGCCACCTGAACCTCGACATGCAGCAGCCGGAGGCGGCCAAGGTCGTCAACCGCGACCTCGGCCTGGCGGTCCTCCACCTGCCGCAGCTCGTCGGCCTGGCCCTCGGCGCGACGCCGAAGGAACTCGGCATGGGCATGCACATCGCCTCGACTAAGTGGGTCGAGGAGCGCCTCACCGCCGTCCCGGCCTGACGGCCACGCTCACCTTCAAAAGGTCGGGTCCTCTTGGGCCCGGCCTTTTTTATGCTCGCGAAGGTATTCCGTGAGAGTTTCTCGAATTGCGTAGTGTGTTAATCCCGTAAACACTCGAAGCATTCTTGAGGCGCATCCCTCATAATCGCGACGCAGACGATGAGTCCCGCGGTCGAGCAGATTCGTAAGCGGTCGAAGAGCGGATCCGCGAGGTGCGACCGGTCATCGACGAGCTCGAACCGCTCGGCCAAGGCGTACGCGTCCCCAGCGGCCGGCGCCTTGCCGCCCTCGCTCAGCAGCGTCGCACTTCTTTCATAACGCCTCAATATTGAGGCGTTAACCCCGATATAGCCTATAGTGCATCAATACTGATGCGTTATGCTAGAGCCATCTGAGACGAGCGACACGGCGCTCCAACAGCAGCTGGGTTCCCGGCTGCGCGCCCTGCGGTTGAGCCGGAACGAAAGCCAGGAGCTGCTCGCCCGCCGGGCCGGCGTCGGCAAGTCGACGCTGCAGCGGCTCGAGGAGGGACGGTCGGGGACGATCGTCACCCTCCTGCGCGTCCTGCGCGCCCTTGATCTGGACGACCTCGATGGCCTGGTGCCGGAGGTCGCGAACAGCCCGCTCGCCGAGGCGCGCGGTGAGCGCCAGGGCCGGGTCAGGGCCCGGGGCACGAGCGCCCCGAAACTGCCCTCCGGAGAATGGCGCTGGGGCGACGAAAAATGACCGTCGCGGCGGTCCAGCTCTGGGGAACCGAGATCGGCGCGGTCTCGCTGGCCGACGGCGAAAGCGCCGCCTCCTTCGAGTACGAGCCGGATTTCGCCGCTGCCGGGATCGAGCTCTCGCCCCTGCGCATGCCGGTGACGCCAGGTCGGATCTATCGATTTCCCGGGCTCGCGAACACCTCCTTCGATGGCCTGCCCGGCCTTCTCGCCGACTCCCTTCCCGACCGTTTCGGCAACGCGCTGATCGATGCCTGGCTCGCGGGCCAGGGCCGCACGCCCGGCAGCTTCGACGCGGTCGAGCGCCTCTGCTATATCGGCTTGCGCGGGATGGGCGCGCTCGAGTTCGTCCCCGCGCTGGGTCCCGATCCGACGATCGACGACGAGCTCGACCTCGCCGCCCTGGTCGACCTTGCCGGCGAAGTCCTTGCCCACCGCGCCGACCTGTCCGAGTCGCTTGCCGCCCCCGACAAGGAGCGGGCGACGCAGGAGATCCTCCGGGTCGGGACCTCCGCCGGCGGCGCCCGCCCGAAGGCCCTGATCGCCTGGAACCCGGAGACCGAAGAAGTGCGCTCGGCCCAGATCGCGGTGGCGCCGGGGTTCGAGTACTGGATCCTCAAGTTCGACGGCGTCGATGACACGAGCCGCGACCTCGGGCGCTCCCGCGGCTACGGCGCGATCGAGTGGGCCTACTCTGAGATGGCGCGTGCCGCCGGGATCGAGATGACCGAGTGCCGACTGCTCGAAGAGGGCGACCGACGCCACTTCATGACCCGCCGCTTCGACCGCGCGGCCGATGGCGACAAGCTCCACATGCAGTCGCTGGCGGCGCTCGACCACCTCGATTTCGAACTCGGCGAAGTGCACTCCTACGAGCAGTCCTTCGGATTGATCCGCCGCCTAGGCCTCTCCGCCGAGGCGGGCGAAGAACAGTTCAGGCGCATGGTCTTCAACGTCGTCGCCCGCAACCAGGACGACCACGTCAAGAACATCTCCTTCCTGATGGACCGCCGCGGCAACTGGTCCCTCTCCCCCGCCTTCGACGTCGTCTACTCCTTCAACCCCGAAGGCCGCTGGACGCGAGTCCACCAGATGTCGATCAACGGCAAACGCGACGACTTCACCATCGCCGACCTCGACCAGCTCGCCTCGATGGCGGGCCTCAAACGAGGCGCCGCCCCCCGAATCATCGACGAGGTCACCGCCACCGTCGCCCGTTGGCCCGAATTCGCCGCCGCCGCCCAAGTCCCCGAGGAGACGATCGACGCCATCCTCAAAGCCCTCCGCCTCCACCTACCCCGTAGCTGACGGTTCCCCGCTCGCCTGGCGCCTCCTCCAGTCGGACCTGCTCAGCCGAAGAGCAGTTTCACCACCACGGCCACGAAGATGCCGGCCCAGATGGTGCGGTTAGTCATGTCAACCTTGGCCTCGAGTCGGTCGAAGCGCTTGTCGACCTTGTCGAAGCGTTCTTTGACGTCGCCTTCAAACCGGCCGACTCGGTCGGCGAAGTCGTCCATGCGCTTGTCGGTCCAATCTTCTTCCATCACGCTCACTGACCGAGCGTAGGGAGGAAAAGCGCGCGTGTGGCGCGCGGAACTGGAACTTTTGGGTTAAGACTGCGAGCGAGAAGGGCGCTCAGCGCTGGCTCGAGAGCCAGCCGCGCTCGACCAGGATCTCGGCGACCTGGACGGCATTGGTGGCGGCGCCCTTGCGGAGGTTGTCGCCGGAGGTCCAGAGGTTGAGGGTGCGGGGCTGGCTCGGGTCGCGGCGGATGCGGCCGACGAGGACGTCGTCCTGGCCCGCCGACGCGATCGAGGTCGGGTAGGCCGCCGCGGCCGGGTCGTCGACGACTTTGACGCCGGTGGCCTCCGAAAGGAGGGCGCGGCAGTCGTCGGGGCTGAGGTCCTCTTTGGTCTGCAGGTTGATCGACTCGCCGTGGCCGACGAAGACCGGCACGCGGGCGCAGGTCGCGGAGATGCCGACCTCATCGCCGACGCCGAGGATCTTGCGCGTCTCGGCCATCACCTTGCGCTCCTCGGTCGTGTAGTCGTCGCCGTCCTTGAAGGTCTCCACCTGGGGGATCACGTTGAAGGCGATCTGGTGCGGGTAGACCGCCGGGGCCGGCGGCTCCTCGCCGGCGAGGATCGCCCGCGCCTGCGCGCGTAGCTCTTCGATCGCCTTCTGCCCGGTCCCCGAGACCGCCTGATAGCTGGAGACGACGAAGCGCTCCAGCCCGACCGCCCGGTGGATCGGCGCCAGCGCCATCATCATCACCATCGTCGTGCAGTTGGGGTTGGCGACGATCCCCTCGTGGGCCTCGGCCGCCGCGTCGTTGACGCCCGCGACGACCAGCGGCACGTCCTCATGCATGCGCCAGAAGCTGGTGTTGTCGACCACCGTCGCGCCCGCCTCGACGAAGCGCGGCGACCACTCCGAGCTGACCGCGCCGCCCGGCGAGGACAGCACCACGTCGCAGCCCTGGATCGTCTCCGCGTTCAGCGGCTGCACGATCAGCGTGCCGCCGCCCCACTCGAGCTCCTTGCCGGCCGAGCGCTCCGACGCGTACGCCACCACCTCGCGCGCCGGGAAGCCGCGCTCGTGCAGCAGCTCCAGGATCGTCGTCCCGACCGCCCCGGTGGCGCCCATCACCCCGACTCTGTAGCCGTCGCCCGCCATCGTCTCGGGCGCGCTTAGCCGGCGACCGTCGGCGTGTGGTCGGGCCCGGTCGCGTCTTCGGGCCG